>NZ_AP041142.1:0-374531 GCF_055397545.1 Pseudoalteromonas sp. 11L1
AGTAATTAATATATTAAATGAAACTGGTAAGTTATTGTTATCAATGCAAGAAGGTATATTTACTGAGCTTGCCGTGTGTTGAACTGGCTTATTTAGCCAAACAAAATATACCTGTTCGAAAAAGTAGATAAAAAATAACAGTATTTAAATCAGTAGATACAACGTTGAGTGATTTATTTACTCATTTTGTTTACCAAAAAATTAATTAAAATGAAGGTGAATGTATGGTACTTCTAGGGTTAGGGGTTGTATTTATACTAATAGGCTTGTTGCCACTTGTTCGTTGGTTAAAATGTAAAGTTAATAAACGCCATTGGCGAGTGTGTAACATAGAACAAATAACAGCAGCGACAAATAATCAAATAACAGCGCCAGAGCTTTTACATCAGCCAACGATGCTAGTGAGTTTTCGTTTTGATGATCAAGTGTGCAGTATACTAATTGATTATAACGAAAATATGATGTGGCGTTTTAAGCAGGGTAAGCAATGCACGCTATTGGTGGATAAGCACAACCCTCATAAAGTTTACAATAACGCTTCCTTATGGCATAACTACGGCGTAGTGTGGTTGCTGGCAGGTGTAAGTTTATGTATTTCAAGCTATTATAGTGTGGTTATTAAAATATGACTGCGCTTTTAACCACTTAGTAAAGCATTAGCTATTAATGCCGACACTGTTTAGGTGCAATCCCAAAGGTTTGCTTAAATAAACGGCTAAAATGACTGGCGTTATTAAAACCAAGGTCGTAGCACACTTTACTTATAGCTTGGCCTTCTAATAAAAGCGTGCGGGCTTTTTTAAGTCTAAGTTGTTGCTGCCAAAGTGCAGGGCTTGTGCCAAAAGCGAGTTTAAATTGCTGGTAAAACTTACTACGACTCATACAAGTTATTTTGCACAAGGTGTCTATGTCGAGTGTGTCGCTTAAATGCTCTTCAATATAATGTAGTGCATCACTCACGTTACTTTTTAGGCGTAGCTTGTCACAGTTTGCCAGCAATAAATCACGGCTTTGTTGTTGTAATAAACGGGTGATCAATTCGTTTAACGATAAATCAATTAAGTAGTGTCGCTCGGCGCCTTGCTCACTAAATAAATGCACCATTCGCTCTAATAACTGCTGAGTTTGCGTATTATGTTGGGTATGCACTAAATTAGGGCTGTATTCAAACAAGGCATCACTAGCAAAGTTTTGCTGCATATTAAGTGCATTAGCCACATTGGTTATTTTATCGGTGCTGATTTCAATCGCTAAACAGGTGGTAGGTGAGTTGATAGTTGCCTGAGGAAAATCAATCAGCACCCCTTGCTCGGGCGCTAATACAAACGATTCGTGTGGTAAAAACGCTTTATGATACTGACTATTCTCAACATGCATAATTTTTTTGCCACTGAGCATGGCACAAAATAATAATTCGTTTGAATGCAGCGCCACTTTTTGCGCACTTTTATAAGTATCATAAATACTCAGTTCGCTGTTGTCGGCAGCAAAGCTCACTTTGTTTTCAATAAGTACATCAAGTTGTTGGCGTTTTTTATTTAACTGCGACGAATACATAATCAGCCTTTTTAATGATTAAATCGTTTGGACTCACAGACAATTTTTTTGGACTGCTAATCAAGTTTTTAAGCGCTTAATAGTCTAATGTCAATCAATACCGATTAAATATAAAGCAACTAGCTACATTACTCTAACAAGTTGCTGGTATTTCGGCTTAGACTTTTAGCTAACAACAACAAGAGAACACACATATGATTTACGCAAATCCAGGCACAGCAGACGCACTCATCACATTTAAACAGCAGTATGGTAACTATATTGGCGGCGAGTGGGTTGAACCCGTTAATGGTCAATACTTTGAGAATATTAGCCCTGTAAATGGCAAAGTGTTTTGTAAAATTCCCCGCTCTGACAAAGACGATATTAATTTGGCGCTTGATAAAGCGCATGCCGTAAAAACGCAGTGGGGCACAACCTCAGTGACCGAGCGCAGTAATATTTTATTAAAAATTGCCGATCGCATTGAACAAAATCTAGAGCTACTTGCAGTGGCCGAAACATGGGATAACGGTAAAGCCATTCGCGAAACCCTCGCCGCTGATATTCCACTTGCTGCGGACCACTTTCGTTACTTTGCCGGTTGCTTGCGTGCTCAAGATGGCAGTATTGGTGAAATAGACGAAACCACGGTGGCGTATCATTTTCATGAACCATTAGGTGTTGTAGGGCAAATTATTCCGTGGAACTTTCCAATTTTAATGGCTGCATGGAAGCTAGCGCCGGCACTAGCAGCAGGTAACTGTGTGGTACTTAAACCTGCTGAGCAAACACCTGCATCAATATTAGTGTTAATGGAAATTATTGGTGATTTACTACCCGGCGGCGTGCTAAACGTAGTAAATGGTTTTGGTAAAGAAGCCGGTGAAGCACTGGCAACTAATACGCGTATAGCTAAAATTGCCTTTACAGGCTCAACCCCTGTGGGTTCACATATTTTAAAATGCGCAGCTGAAAATATTATTCCTTCAACGGTAGAACTTGGGGGAAAATCACCTAATATTTTCTTTAGCGATGTTATGGAAAAAGACGACTCATACCTAGATAAAGCAATTGAGGGCGCCATTCTTGCCTACTTTAACCAAGGTGAAGTATGTACTTGTCCATCACGCTTGTTTATCCAAGAAGATATTTATGAGCAATTTATAGAGCGCATTTTAAAACGTACCAAGCAAATTAAACGCGGTAACCCGCTAGACAGCGAAACCATGGTAGGTGCGCAAGCCTCTAAAGCACAGTTTGATAAAATTTTAAGTTACATAGATATTGGCAAACAAGAAGGTGCTGAAGTACTCAGTGGCGGTCATGTTGAGCAACTTAGCGATGAGCTAAATGGTGGCTATTACATTCAACCTACTTTATTAAAAGGAACTAACGATATGCGCGTGTTCCAAGAAGAAATTTTTGGCCCCGTTATTTCAATGTCGACCTTTAAAGACGAAGCCGAAGCGCTCGAATTGGCTAATGGCTCAGAATTTGGTTTAGGCGCAGGTGTATGGAGCCGTAATATGAACCGCGCTTATCACTTTGGTCGCAAAATAGAAGCCGGTCGCGTATGGACCAACTGTTACCATATGTACCCAGCACACGCTGCGTTTGGCGGTTATAAAAAGTCTGGTATAGGCCGCGAAACACACAAACTCGCGCTCGATCATTACCAACAAACTAAAAACTTATTAGTAAGTTACAGCGAAGATCCCCTTGGCTTCTTTTAATAACGCGTTTTAGTTTAAATAAACAACCTATAAGTAATGAAAGCGCTGCATTGTTGTAGCGCTTTGTTTTTTTAAAACTAATACTGATAGCATTTGATTAGTGGTTAATTATAATGATAAAGAAATGATTTATTAATGAGGCGAAATAAAACCTCAGTGAATCATGCACAAATAGGGTAAATAGACGCTGCGTTGAAAGAGTAGGTTAAAGGTCACAGGTTCTACTGTTAAGACTAGGTTTCAGGCTGTTTGTACAAGCTCACAGCTCGTCACTCGAAGCCGGCTCATTTTCTCCTCTGTGTTTAAAAAGGCTTTAGTGAATTAATCACAAAAAGGATTATGGTGATGTTTGAAACGATTGCGATTTATTCAGGGTTAATAGCCACATTATGGATATTCATTGGTGTTTATGTAGCAAGTCGGTTTTATGAAGGTTACAGTCATTCTAAACAATTTTGTAGTGAATTAGGTGCAACAGGAAGCCCAACTGAAAAACTGTCACCACTAATTAATAATTATCCTTTAGGTTTTCTATTTTGCTTTTTTGGCTGGTATTTGGCGCGATTGGCTAATGTTTCTATATTGGTTAATATTGCTGGTTGGCTAGTTATAGTGCATGGTATTGGTACCTGGGTTGCGGGTTATTTTCCTATGGATGCTGACCCATTTACTAAACATCCAACTTTTAACTGCAAGGTACATTCTTGGGCTGGTTTTATTATGTTACTTTCGCTGGTTGTAGCACCAATATTAATAGCTATTAGTCCAACCACAGAAGTTATCTCTCTATACTTTCGTGTTTTTTCAATTGTTTCTGTTATCGCCACAGTTTATTATCTGTTTGCTATGGCTAAAGCAATAAAACTACAAAGTAACCCTGGTACCTACCAACGTATCACTTATGGTATTCAATTAAGTTGGTTAAGTGTTTTTTCAATAACATTAATTTAAAACAATCACTAGTGCCTATCATTTGTTTAAACGTTAGGCTTGTCAATCTAAGAAATACATCAGCATTGTGTTGATTTTAGCTCATTATTTGGGCTTTTAAATCAAGGGAAACTTATGAATATAAACGTTATTAAATTCCGTTTTATTTTACTAAGAGGCCCATTAGGCTGGGGAATTCCTACAGCTATTTTATTTCAATTAATCATGCACCTTACAGGTGAGCAAGGTTTTTTTGATGGAATCATTTCATCTTTAATAATATTTCCTTTAGTAGGCATATTATTTGGATACCTTATGTGACATTCGGAACATAAAAAGAACTAAATAACTGAGAGACCTACCTTAATTACTTGGTTTTTTGAAAGTTTTTAGCTGTAATTACAAGGAGGTTTGAGTGAAAATTTGCGAAACCCAAAGGTTGCTTATTCGGCAGTTTTCAATTGATGATGTGCCGGCATTAAGTAAAATTCTTAGTGACGAAGAAGTGATGAAATATTCAATTCGTGGTGTATGCGATGAAGCCGCAACTGGTGATTTTATAAAGTGGTGTTTACAATGCTACGACTCATACGGTTTGGGCCCATGGGCATTAATAGATAAAAGCAGCGACTTATTGATTGGATTTTGTGGTATTTCCCCACAAAGTGTCGCGGGTAACGAAGAGCCTAATTTAGGGTATCGATTAGCGGTCGATTTTTGGAATAAAGGCTTAGCCTGCGAAGCAGCTAAAGGTGTTTTAAAGTATGTGTTTACGCAAACTACTCATCAATCGGTCGTTGTTATTATTGAACCTGAGCATATTGCGTCATTGAGAGTAGCAAAGAAAATTGGCTTTACAGATTATAGCAATCATGAATTTTATGGTCGTGCCGTACAGTTATATCGATTAACAAAGGCGCAGTGGAGTAATCATTTTGTTAGCTAAATTGTTATCGCTCATATTTTCTATTAGATCTTCAATTAATAGGATGGATTATCATCCAGCAGGCAACTGTGAGTAATAAGCGGACGGTCAAAAATAGTGATGAATGAAGCTAGAATTCTTGGCCCTTTGGTTCAAAGCGGAAATAAAAGTAGGTTATATCAAGCTGTAACAATACTCACCTAAGGATTACGTTTTAAAAGGTATTTATGAATAAACTGACAAGGTATAAACAAGCACCCAGTGCAAAACTAATCTGGACACTCGGTCTTAACACGTTTATTGCAGTTATTATTTTATTTTGGGTAGAAATATTTATTAAGCAACCATTGTTGCATCAGTTTTTATACCTATTTGCATTTGTACTAATGAGAGTATTTTCACAGTGGTACATTACAAACAAAGAGCAATCTCAGGCAATCGAAATTATAGATGGTGAATTTGAGCTACTAAACATAAAGATTAAAATATCAGAGCTTGAAGAGATTTTGTACTGCCAAACTAAGCGTTTTGAACATATTTTAAGATTTAGATTTACTAACGCCACATACCAAGATATTGAAATAACTGCACCAGATTTAATTGACGACCTTCGTTTTTACTATTTTATGGTGGATAATAGCTTGCCAGTAAAAATGACAGACGACAAAGGACGTTTTTTTGAGGAAAGTTAATTGCGCAGCCTGGGGCAAGCAAGTTTTAAAGTTTTTGATGATAGCAAGTGTGATCTTTAGTGGATATTTACATGCGGACTCATTTGAAGGATGCTATTCAAAGGTGGAAAAAATACTGTCTGCGACCCCTATGCTCAACGAAGATGGAAGCGATAGTAATGAACGTTTTAAATTAAAGACGAGTTATATAAACGTATTTAAAAAAGACGATAAGTATTTTGCAGAAGGCCTTGTATGGGGTTTTAACTTTCATATTTGTACTGTCATGGCCCCGCTGGAAGGAGTAACTAAGCCATTACCTTTAACACTTGAGGGTAAAAAACTGGTGTTTGAAGAACAGGAACCTGAATATAATATTAACTGTGAGCTTGAGCTAGCGTTTGATGAGAAAGGTCTAAGTATAAAGGATGAAAACGGCCATTGCTCCAATTATATGTTTTACTGTGGAGTACATGCAAGTCTTCGTGACATTCACTTGGTTAAATCGACAAAAGGATGTGATTAACTAAGTTAGTATATTATTTGACATAACGGTACAGCTCACAAAGTCTTACATCTGCTGTTTTTTATTATTTTCTGGCGTTACCTTATATTAGCAGCGTGGGCGTTGGTTTGCTTAGCTTATACGCACTATGGTTTTTAATAAGTAATTATTTAGCACTTCTAAGTTTATCGTTTTATGGTTTTTTAGCGCAGTATGTTGAGTTGATATATTGGGTGAAACAGATTGCATTTTATGTCATGCCACATGGTTTTGATAATTTGTTATTTGGCGTTCTAGCCTTTATTTACTTTCCTATGCCAATTTTAATAAGTTTAGTGACTGGCTGGTGGGCATTTACAAAGGCGGCGTAGCTGAAAGTTGCTGAAGAAACTACAACGGTATACATTTTAACTTTTGGACTATTTTAAAGTTTTTAGTGTCTTGTCCTAAGTGTGTAAACACATTTCAGGACAAGGCAAACATAAAGACAAAAATTGTTAACCTTACTTTATTGAGCCCTTTATTAATTAGGCCTACCATGAGCACGGCCGAATTATCGCTTACTCCTCAAACCCCAGAGCAATGACGCAGTGTTACTGAGCGTGAGAAGTGGCTGCGATGGGTAAAATACCAAGACTTTAATGCGACAAAGAGTGTTTATAAAACACAGGTTCTTGTTTTTGTGCCGTCACAGTGTGCAAGTGCGTGTCTTGACGCCATTGATGTATTTAAGCAATTTACAAATACTCAGTTATTTGGCGCGCCAAGTAGTGCTGACTCACTGTATATGGATGTTCGATTAGCCGAGTTACCCTCAGGGTTAGGTAAAGTGATAGTTCCTAATAAAGTGTATGTTAATAGAGCAAGAGGAAAGGGCGATTACTACAAACCTGATATTGCCTATAACGATATTGATTGGACAACCGATAAGCTATTAGAAAAAATTAAACTGTTATAAAAAAAGCCGCTTGTTGTAACAAGCGGCTTAACTTTCTAACTAGGGGATAATTTAAAACGTATAACGGGCGCCAATTGCGTAGCGTGGACCATACTGGCGAGCAAATAAGAACTGCTCTTCGTAACGGCCATACCCTTGCTCGGTTTCATTATTAAGGTTAATACCTTCAAAGAATACCGTCACATTTTCATTAACGTCATAATTTACGCTCATATCCCATTGACCATATGATTTGGCGTATTGTGGTGGTGCATCAGCAGAGCCTTGCGCTTGGCCTACACCAATTAAATATGCATCACGCCAAGCGTAAGTTACTTTTACAGATAAACCTTCTTTTTCGTAAAACGCTTGGAAGTTAGCTGAATCACTTAATCCTGTTAATGGAGCTTGTTGGTCTAGGCTGTCTGTATCAAATTCAACATCGCCGTCAACAAACGTTGCATTTACACCGACCCCAAAGCCTGTCTCACCAATTAAGTGTTGTACTGCTACTTCAAAACCATCGACTGATTTACTATCGGTATTTTGTGGTTGGCTAATATTCCAAGTAATAAGTGGATCATTACTATTTGGTTCAATTTGGCCGTTTGCATTGCCATCACCATTAGCAAGCATTTGTGCAAAGATAGCATCGCTTGTTGCTTGATCACCACGAGCTTCAATATCACTAACCGCTTGTAAATAGCGTGGGCCATTTAAAATATCATGTAAGCCTTCAATGGTGGTTGGAGTAATGGTGGTTTGAATAAAGTTATCAACGTCCTTTTTAAAGTAACCTACTGATGCATAGCTGCCTTCTGAATAGTAATACTCTAATGATAGGTCAAGGTTTGTTGATTCAAATGGCAGTAACCCTGTATTACCTTGGCTACCTACTCGTGCCCCCGGTTTTGGACTGCCTGTAAGGCTACGACCACCGGCTAAATCGCCCAATGGCGCGCGCGACATAGTTTTACCCCATGATACGCGAGCAACTAAGTCATCGGTTACGTCAACACTTAGGTCGATTGATGGTAGTAAAATATCGTAACTTCCTTCTTGAACTAAGAAGTTGTCATCGCCGCCAGCTTCATATTGAGTGATCCACTCTGAAGCACTTATCCAATTTACTTGTTGCTCAACGCGTTGACGAACAGAGCTACTTACATCGGTTTCTTCATAACGAAGACCTGCATTTACTTTTATGTAGTAATTGCTAACTTCAAATTCCCAACGTGATTGAACATAAATACTGTTGGTAATTTCTTCAACAGCGCTTTGACTGTCAATACCATCAAGATAGGCATTAGGCGCATAGGCATCGCCACCGGTTACATCAGCAGTAAGGTATGCCATTTGTCTTGCTACAGCTTCATCAAAATCAAAGCTATAATAATAGTTAGGTTGTAAATTGTTACCACCACCAGCAAATTGGTCTAATAGTCCTGAAGTGTTATTAAGGGTAAACATACCATCAGGGAATATCTCGGTGTAAGAAGGGTTAAAACCAGGGCCGCCAACTAAGCCACTCCATGCTTCATAACCACCGGTATTTTGTTCTGTACGCGAACCACCAAACTTCACTTCAATTAAACCAATGTCAAAACTATCGTTTATCCATGTTGTATGTAATTGCAGCTGCTCAATATTTGATTCTCCAGGTGAATGAATAAACTGGCTAAAGTTTGAATCAATTTCACCAGGGCTTAATACGCTAGTACCGTTTTTCCAGTTAACTTGCGCATGTGGAATTTCACCAGTGCGGTAATCATAAATTTTATTTACAAGCTGATCAGAACCTAAAATAACTTGCCCATCACTACCTAGACCTTTGTCTGCGCCGTTATCTGTCTCGTTTTTAGAGTCGTGATAGTCAAGCTCAACTTGCCATGTTTCATTAATTTGCCAATCTAAATTTAAGCCAATAGAACGAGCCTTAACTTCAGTGGTGTTCTTGCTAGAGGTAAATGATGCATCGTTACCACTAATATCTGCATAAATAGCTGTGCCATTTTCATCTAACTCGTAGCCATTAATGTTGCTACCAAAGTCGTTCCAAATACCCCAGCCGAGGGTTTCTGAGCCTGTTGTTGCCTCACTTGCTGTATAATCAAGGGTTGCTACAAAATTATCTGTGGGTGCAAATTGCAGTGTGATTTGCCCATTAGTACGCTCGCGTTGTAAATCTTCAATTGCGTAGTTCATGTCTTTTGCAAAAAAGTGATTACCTACACGATTTCCTTGCGCATCTACTGCGCGTGGATCAATAAAATCACCTTCAGCAAGAGTAGGTAGGTCTACATTTGCTTGCCAACCTTGAATATTGGCGCTTTGCTTTTGAAAGTCGCGTTCTTGATGCGAAAAAGAAAAACCAATACCAAACATTTCATCGCTAAAGGTATTACTATAAATAGCCGATACTTCCGGAGTTACATCGCTACCCGCTTCATTTGATGAATCATGAATAGCTTTAGCTGTTGCCGAAAAATGCTGGCCAGGTCTTTGTAAAGGTCGAGTTGTTGAAATGTTAACCGTCGCACCTAAGCCACCACTGGGCACATCAGCACGAGCAGTTTTAAATACTTCTAAGGCACTAACACCTTCTGAGGCAATGTTTTCCAGATTATACGAACGTGAGTTACCCGTTCCAGGCATTTGGCGACCATTAAGTGTTACCAAATTAAATGAAGGGCCAAAACCACGTACGGTAATTTGGCTTCCTTCGCCGTTTGCACGACTCACCGACACACCCGTAATACGTTGCAGTGACTCTGCTAAGTTAGTATCAGGAAATTTACCCATTTCTTCAGCAGAAATAGCATCGACTACCCCTGATGCATCGCGTTTCATATCCATAGAGCGGATAAGTGAACCGCGAATACCTTTAACTTGTATTACTTCAATTTCAGGTTCCACAGTATTTTGTTCTGCTGCATGGGCGATATTCAGCGTGCTTGCAGCGATGATAAGTGACACAGAAGCCGCTAGTGGGCTTTTTTTAAACTTATTTGTGTTCATAATTGCTCTGCTTTTACTTAATTTATTACGGTAAGTAGGTACTTGTAATTCAATACCTACCACTGAATTAGGGATTACGGGTTAGCGATAATCACGTTGTCTATACGGTAAACAGCGCCTTCACCTGTCCCCCACGCTGGAAACATCATAAGTACATTGATATCGCTAATGTCTAAACCGGCAGCAAACAGTGACTGTAATGTAAATGTGTAGGTTTGCCATTGGCCATTAACGGGTACTTCCCCCTCAACGCTTTGTGAAAGAGGAAGCTCTACCGCTGTTGCTGCGCCTGTTGACTCAATTTTAAATGTCCATACAGCGTCAGGATTATTTGGCGGGGTTACCACTTTCATTTCAAACTGCACAACGCCATTAGCTAGTATTGCTGATGCATCGAAAGAGATACCGTCGTCGGCTAAAAAGCCCATTACCGTTGGCGCAGAGCCAATAACAAATTCAGCTACAGTACCGTGATCAGCATCGTCAATTTCTTCTGTTGGGGTAGAGCCGCCACAACAGTCCCAAATGCTCCACATATCTGCGGCAGTATTTTGGAAAATAGTGATTTCATCGCCTGCTGATGCACTAGGATCGTACATCTTAGCGTTATCAACACGGTAAACCGCACCTTCACCTGTGCCCCATGCTGGGAATATCATTACTACGTCAATGGCACTTACATCTAAACCTGCGCCCGCTAAGTCAGCGAATGTAAAGGTGTAAGTTTTCCACTCACCTACAATAGGTGCATCGCCAGCATCTGTTAATGGTAATTCTACCGCGGTATCACCCTCATTAGATTCTATTTTCATTAACCAAGTGGCATCTGGGTTATTTGGGTTTGACATCACTTTCACATCAAACTGTAGTAAACCATTTTCTAAAATGCTGGTTGCATCAAATGGAGTACCGCTACCACCAGCAGATGAACGAGTATTAAAGCCCATTACAGTGGGGGCTTCGCCAATAGTGAATTCTGCGGTTAAGCCGTGTTCTGCATCGTCCATAACTTCTGTTGGAGTAGAGCCGCCACAACAATCCCACATCGGCCAATCTAAGTTTTGTCCATCTGTAAATAAGTCTACTGATGGTGATTCACCTACATCGCCCTCAATAGCCACGTTGGTAATTAAATATTCAGCGCCTTCGCCAGTTTGCCATGCTGGGAATACCATTAATACATCAATGGCACTTAAATCTAAGCCTCTTTCTTGTAGTAGAGAAAGCGGAAATGTATAGGTTTGCCATTGGCCTGTAACCGGTGTTACGCCTTCAACACTATCGCTAAGCGCTACATCGCCTGTATTAGGTCCGCCATCACCCGCTTCGGCTTTTAATAGCCAAGTTGTCGAAGATGTTGGCGGCGTTACTACTTTCATATCAAAAGTTAATCGACCATTTAGATCAAGAAGGAGTGATGCGTCAAATGGAGATGAGGTGCCGGTAAAATCATCTGGGAAGTGACCACCACGAGTTGAAAAACCTAAAACAGTACCGTTATTATCGTTAATGTTAAACTTAATAGCGTCACCTTTTTCAGCATCGGTTATAGTTTCTGGTGTGGTTCCACCACAACAATCCCATGCGATCCAGTTGGCGTTTAATGTGCCATTGAATATATCAAGGTTTCTTGCAATGCCATCACTTGGTGGAGTAGGTACAGGGGCTTTACCTTCAACAAGTGTATCATCTAGGCTATCGTAACCTGGGCGCACAGTTTCACAACCTTTACCTGTGTCAGTATTTGCAGCGCATTGATAAACCCGTACGTAATCAACCTCAAAGCTTTGACCTTCTGCAAATGCTGCAGCGTCAACACCTAAGTTGTTTACATTTTCAGGCCAGTCACCACCAACGGCGTTATTTAAAATAAGGTAAAAATCTTTATCAAATGGGGCATTATCCCAGTGAGTGGTAAGTTCGCCATTACCTTGTTCAAAGTATTCAGCAAACCAGCCTTTATGTTTAAGGCCAACAGCCTCATCTTTAGAGTTGTAACGAACTTCAGAGCGACGTTGTGTGGCATATAAGTAGCCATCTACGTACCAGCGAATTTCGCCTTCTTGCCATTCAATAGCGTAGGTGTGGAAGTCATCTGCGGGATTCATTCCCTCAGGCAGAGTATAAGCTTTGCCTGAGCTTGAGTTA
Organism: Pseudoalteromonas sp. 11L1; assembly: GCF_055397545.1. The sequence goes on from NZ_AP041142.1 coordinate 12,407, forward strand.
TTTGGCCACTCGCGACCATAGTGAAGTGTGCCATGAATATTTGCTTCAACGGTGCCATCTTCAGCGACTGTTTTTAAATTTACCGCTTCTAAAATATCAATTTCGCCAGAGCGCGGCCAAGTGCCATATACTTCGTCGGTTGGCATCATCCAAAATGCAGGCCAGCTACCTTGACCTGACGGTAGTTTTGCACGCATTTCAAAGCGACCATAAGTAAAGTCAGCGTTGTAACGGGTATTTAAACGGGCTGACGTGTATGGTTTTTCTGCACCTTCTTCAGCAGGTAGGGCGACTATATTTAGTACACCGTCTTTAATAAAGGCATTTTGTTCACTGTCGGTGTAACATTGTTTTTCGTTATTACCACCGCCGGCGCAGTTTAATTCAAAGTTCCACTTATTTGTATCAATGCTTGTGCCATCAAATTCATCACTCCAAACCATTTGCCAATCTGAAACTGGCTGGGCAGGATCTACTTTTTCAAAATTGGATGTTGTCGCAGCATCGCCGCCACAGCCAGCCAAAGACGCTAATGATATAGCAGCCAAAAGGCGAGTAATGCGTGTTGTTTCAATGTTCATAACTGAACCCCGTTCAACTGATTATTGTCAGAATATAGTGTATTTGTTGATTTTGTCATTTTGTAAGCGCTTACATTTTTATGTGTGGTAAATGTAAGCGCTTACAAATGATATGGGGGATTTCAAATTTGGTCAAGAATTTGTTTATTTAATTTACAATTGGTTTACTTTAAATAAGCTGCTTTTGTTAATGTAGCAGCTCAAAAGCTTAGATAATGTAACAAACTAAGCTGAAATAGGCCCATTTCTCTGCTTAGTTTAGGCTAGTTGCTACTTTTTAAATGGTAACGTTAACAAATACCACAAGGACGCGTTTTGTTTTGGGTCGGGATATTGGGCTAAGCCGATGTTTAGTTTATTATCTGATAATGTGGCGCTGGTTTTGTAGCTGCCAAAAAGTCTATCCCACCAAGTTACGCTAAAGCCAAAGTTACTATTTGTTTCTTCGGGATTTTGGCTATGATGAATACGATGCAGTATTTGAGTCATTAAGATAAGCCGAAGTGGTTTTTCTATTGCATTGTGTAAACGTATATTGGCGTGGTTAAATAGCGCTAATCCATTAAGTGCAATTTCAAATATTAATACTGCAATAGCAGGTACACCCAAAGCGGTAACGGCAATCAATTTTATAAGTATGCTGAGTACAATTTCGATAGGGTGAAAACGCAAACCTGTGCTGGTATCTACATGCGCATCGGCGTGGTGCACACGATGCAAACGCCACAAAATTGGCACGTTATGAAATAACCTATGCTGCCAATATATAAGTATATCAAGCAGTAGCATGCTAAAAATAATAGCAACACTACTTGGTGTGGCTATTTGATTAAATAAACCGATACCGTGCTCTTGATTATAAAGCGCTACGGCAGTTAAGCCTATGGGTACACTTAAGCGAGCAATTAGTGATGAAGCAAACACCAGTCCAAAATTAGCGAACCATCGGGTGTTACTTTTTATAGGCGATTTACGCGCAGGCATACGCGATTCTAGCAGCATCATAATAACCAAAATGCTAAAAAAGAACCCTAAACGCCACCAAATTTCATTACTCATTGGCTTGTGTAACCTCATCAGCTTCTTGGAGTTTTAACGTGTTATATCCTCCATGTATACGTGTAAAAATAGTAATAGCGCACGCAGTGGCAAAAATACTCGCCATTATGGCAAAGTGCTGCGGCCAAATACAAAAGGCAATAAATAGCGCTATGGTTTCTGTGCCTTCGGTTAAACCATTTAAATAGTAAAAACTTTTGTATTTAAACTGGGGTTTTTCGAGCTTAAATTTTTCGGCGGCTATGGCAAAGGCTAAAAAGCTTGAGCCTGTGCCTATAAAGGTGGCCAGTAATACGCTACCTGCAATGGCGTTTTGCTCGGGGTTTACCAAAATAAAGCCAAGCGGAATTGCCGCGTAAAATAAAAAATCGAGGGTAATATCTAAAAAACCGCCAGCGCTTGAACTTAAATTTGCATAGCGTGCCAATGCGCCATCTAGCCCATCTAAAATACGATTTAAAGCAATAGCTGTTAACGCTGCGTACCACATTTTATTCGCAATTAATGGCACTGCTAATAGCCCTATTAAAAAGCCTGCCACAGTAAGTTGGTCGGGCGTTATGCCGCGCTTGTGCATTAACGCTACAACGGGGGTTAACAGTGGCTTTATTATTGGGGTGATGTATTTGTCTAACATGCTTGGTGCCTTGTACTTTTTGTGCGTTTATTTGGCTAAATTTAAGGTGATCAGTTTGCCGTTTGCGGCCTCTGCATCGCTATGATCGTGGGTTACCATAATAGCGGGCAATTTATGCTCGCGTATTTGGCTAAATACTAGCTCGCGCGTATCTACTCTTAATTGGGTGTCGAGCTTGCTAAAGGGCTCATCAAGTAAAATAGCTTTTGGCTCGCTTAATAGCATACGCAATAAAGCAACGCGGGCTTGTTGTCCACCAGAGAGGTTGTCGGGGTGGCGATTAGCCATGCCTTTTAATCCTACCTGTTCAAGGGCGTGCTCTATTTTTTCAAGGCGCCGTTTTTTATTGCCTTTAGGCATAGCAAAGGCAATGTTACCGCTTACCGATAAATGCGAAAATAATAACGCATCTTGATAAAGCACGCCTATGTGGCGTAAATGTGCGGGTAAGTTATTAATGTTTTTACCGTTAAGCCACACTTCGCCGTTTGCGCTAAAACCACTGGGTAATGTACCCGTAAGCCAATTTAAAAAGCTTGATTTACCACTGCCTGATGGCCCCATAATAGTGAGTATTTCGCCGCCTTTTACCTGCTCGTTTAAGCTTAGTAATTGCTCGTGTTGACGATAAAGCTCACAATTTTTAATCTCTAAAGATGACTGCATTAAAAACCTTTTAATTTATGGGTTAGCGATGTGCGCTTTTAAAAAAGTACTTAGGTAAAACCCACGCCAGTATAAAGCCAATGAGTGGTAATGCCATTTGCATAATGGCATACACTGCACTGGTGCGCCTACTTGCGCCATTAGCAAGGGTGACCGCTTCGGTTGTTATGGTTGCTATGCGCCCGCCACCGGCTAAAAGTGTAGGCAAATATTGGCCAAAGCTAATGGCCAAACCAAGTGCCGCCGCAATTAAAATAGGGGCAAATAACTGGGGTAATTTTACTTGTAAAAACACTTTGCAGGGTGTTGCGCCAAGGCTTGCTGCTACATGAGCAAAACGAGGGTCTAATCGCCTATAACTGCTCGCAAGCGATAAAAACACATACGGCAGTACAAACAATAAATGGGTAAATACCACATTAAAAAACGCGGCCTGGTTATTTACTAATTGTTGCAGCCACACTAGGCCAAATAAAAACGCAATACTTGGTACAAGCAACGGTAAATAAATAATTAAGCAGGTAAAGCGCGACATGGGTTTTGCACTTAACTGCTCTGACTCTAAGCACAAAAGGGTAATAATAATGGCAAATAACGTAGTAACTAGCCCTATAGCAAGGGTATTATAAAGCGGGCTTTGCATTTGCATTAGCGCACTTTTAAAGTGAAGTAGCGTGAGCTGATCGGGCAATGCCGCCGGAAAACGCCAAAATCCGGCAACCGACCACATAATTAAGCCAATTAACGAGAGCAAAATAAAGCCAATTACAAATACTGTTAATGCGGTCGTTATTTTTTGCCAATAAACACCGCCATATTCTCGCTCGCCATTGGTAAGTAAATCACTAAATAATGCTTTTATAGTTTTTTCGCCGCCAAGCCAAAGAGCTAGTAAACCCCCAGTAAGTGCAAGCTGCAATAACGCCCCCGCAGAGGCTTTAATACGCAGGTTTAAATCTACATCGTTAAACCAGTGCATAATAGCGACTGCCAAGGTGGGTGGTGTATTTGGCCCCAGAATAAGAGGCATTTCTACACTTGCGCTGGCATAAGCCAATACGGCTAAAATGGGTAGGCGCAGTAATGGGTAAAGGCTTGGCAGTATCACTTTAAAAAAAGCAGTCATAGGGCAGTAGCCTAAATTAAGCGCTACTTGATGTTGTTGGCGCAGTTTTTTGCCAAGCTCAGGCTGAGCAAGCACACCTAGCGCCATTAACAGTAAAAAAGGCAGCTCTTTAAGGGTTAAGCCTAAAATTATACTAATACCAAACGCGTCATGCGGAAACATGCCGTTAGGCGCAAGTTCCCACCCACTAAACCAAGGCGATACTAAACGCGAGATCATGCCCGAAGGAGCAATTAAAAAACCAACCGCTATAGCCGCTGCCGCGTGGGGAATTACCAGTATCGGGCTCAATAAACGCTGAATACGGTTAAGCCACGGGCTATTAAAAAATGCCCCTAAAATCATTAACGTAATGATAAAAGCTAGTAAGGTACTTATTAATCCGCTGCCAACACTTAGCATAACCATGTGTGTTAGGCCGGGTGTTTGCATGAGCATAGTAAAGCCATGTAGGCCAAGTGTTGTGTGCTCAAGTACCGGCGCATAACCAAAAGCGGGCAATAGCACGCTAATTAGGCCGCCTATTACAGGTAAAATAAGCAATGCCAGTAAAAAGCGTGGGCTTAATGTAACTAATTTACTAAACATATCGGCGCTTTTATGTGGTTTAAGCGTTGGGCTTGCTGCTAACTTATTTGAAACAACACTCATTGGCTTACTCCAAAACGCGCTTGCCAACCTTGCAAAATAGCATTTACCCAGCTTGGGTGAGGCTCACTTAGCGTGCGTTTAATGCTATTTAAGGGTAATGCGCTTGGATGCGGTTGCGTTGTTTTAAATAAGGCTTGTTGCTGTGGTGTTAGCGTTGATTGAATAAGTACGCTTTTATCGCCCCATATAGGCGCTTTTTGTTTTTGAGCTTGCGCCTTTGGACTTAATAAAAAATTAGCCACTAATTGTGCACTTTGCTGGTGGCTTGCATTATAAGGTATGGCTACAAAGTGGGTGTTACTTAAACTGCCATCTTGCATAGCATAACTGCGAATACTTTTAGGTAAATCATAACGTTTAACGGCGGCGGGCACTTCGGGTGCTGAAAACGTAAACGCTATGCTTAGCTCGGTGTCGCCTACTAAACGGCGCATTTGTGCACCACTTTGCATAAAGTGTTTACCGCCGCGCCAAAGTGTTGGGTGCAGCTTATTTAAAAAGTTCCATAACGGGTTTAATATTTGAGCTGTGTTTTGTGCAGTAGCTGGCTGATTTAACTGCGCTTTAAGTGAGTCATCGCTTTGTTGATGTAGCATAACAAGCGCGTATTTTAAAAAGCTCATGCCTAAAAAGTCAGGCGGCTTTGGGTAGCTAAAGCGCCCTGGGTTTTGGGCGCTCCAGCTAAGTAATTGGTTTAGGGTTATTGGTAGTGTGTTATTTGCAGTGCCGTCAATTGCTAAACTGTCGTAGTAAAAGGTGAGTGAAGCTTGACCCCAAGGTGCTTCCATTCCATTAGTGGGTATTCCAAAATCAAAATTAACAGCGGGATTATTGCTAGGGTCGGTGTAGCTAAAATTAGGCAACTTATTAGCCCATTGTTTAAGTAATAATGAGTGCTCGCTCATGGTGGCAAAGTTAGCACCGTTTATCCAAATTAAATCTACGCTGCCTTTATCGTTATTGTTTGCTGATTTTTCAGCGAGTACGCGGCTAACGGCCTCGCTGGTGTCGCTAAGCTTTACATGCACTAACTCAATGTTATATTTAGCTTTTACTTGCTCAGCCGCCCACTGAATATAGGCATTTATTTGCGCATCGCCGCCCCATGCATAAAAATATACGCTTTGGTCTTTACCTAACTTTTCAACTTGCTGCCAACGGCTTTGTAATTGTGTACTTGCTAGGCTTTTAAAACTAATAACAAGGCAAATGCAAAAGGCGACACAGAATAAGCTGTATCGCGATAATGTTTGCCAAAATTTATTGGCGAGCATTTAAATCCCAGTTGTAGTCTAAAAACTTAACTTTCATGTTGTTATTTTGAAGTGCTTTTTGCTGAGCGGGTGTCAGCTTGAGTGCTTTAGGGTATTGCATAAAAAACTGCTGTATCGTATTGGCGCCTTTAAAGCCTTGTTCAAAATCATCGCCGTACCACTTAAATATTGAAGACACACTTAGCGTGTTATCTTGCGCTATATTACGAGTCATATCTGATAAAAAACGCACCGTTTGCTCTTGCAGTTGGCTTTCTAAGTCAGTGGCATTGTATGCTTCTTCACGAAGTGCAGGGCAGCCAATACTTGCGCAATTTACTGCAAAGTGAATACGTGGGTCGTTATATTTACCATTACCACGTATTAAACCATGCTCTATATCATCAAGGCTGCGCGTTTTACCAAGTAATGGCACAAACTCTTTGCTCCACGGTGAGCTAAAAAAGCTGCCTAAATCTTTAATCGATTTAAGTTCTGGGTACTTAGTTAATATAAGCTCAACAGTAAAGGCATTATACGCATTGATTAAAAACGCAAGTTGCTTTGGTTTTTCCCACATATCAAACTCGTTTTGCGTAACCGCCGATAACGAATCTAAATAGCTTTTAAGCTCACTGTGCTTAGCCTTAATTGCTGCATAATCAACCTCAGTGCTGTGACCATGGTTAATAGCTACAACATGATTGTTTAATAACGCATCCCAGTTGTCGTGCATGTTTTCAGCTTTGCTTGCAAACGATGTTGCAAGCAAAGCTGACCCTAACAATAGCGCTTTTAAAGGTGTTTTAAACATATTAGCCTCTGCGCCATGCGTGGTATTTTTCAAGCATGTTAAGTACTTTTTCTGGTGCATGAGCGCGTTTCCACTCGCCTGCTGCGTACTTGTTACCTTCAGCCCACGTAGGGTAGCTATGAATTGTACCTAGTATTTTGTTAAGGCCTAAACCGTGTTTCATTGCCAGTACAAACTCAGCTATTAAATCGCCAGCGTGCTCAGATACCACTGTAACACCGAGTATTTTGTCTTTGCCTTTAGGGGTAATTACTTTTATAAAGCCTTTGGTTGCGCTGTCGGTAATGGCGCGGTCTAGCTCTTCAAATTCAAAGCGAGTGATTTCATAATCTATGCCTTTATCAATAGCGTCTTGCTCGTTTAAGCCAACACGTGCTACTTCAGGGTCAATAAATGTGGTCCACGGAATGACACGGTAATCTACTTTAAACTTTTTAAGATTACCAAATAAGCCATTTACTGCTGCGTACCAACCCTGGTGAGCAGCTACGTGTGTAAACTGATACGGGCCTACAATATCGCCTGCGGCAAAAATATTAGGATAGAGTGTTTCAAGGTATTCGTTTGTGACTACAGTGCGATTCGTTTCTATGCCGAGCGTTTCAAGACCATAACCTTCTAGGCGTGCGCTTCGGCCAACAGCACATAGTAGTTCATCGTATTCAATATCGATTTCGTTGTCGTTATGTTTTACCACAATGAGTTTTTTGCCATCGCGCTCTTCACAGCGCAGTGCCTGATGCGAGGTTAAAATGTTTACGCCGCTTTGCGTTATCGCTTCGTGAGCAAATTTAGACACCTCTAAGTCTTCTTTGATCATAATGCGTTCAGCCATCTCAATTTGCGTAACGCTTGAGCCTAAACGGGCAAAACTTTGTGCAAGTTCACACCCAATTGGACCACCGCCAAGTACAACAAGCTTTTTAGGGGCTTCTTCAAGCTCAGCAAATTTAGTCCATAATGTATCGCTTGTTACATAGCCTGTTTCTTCAATACCAGGTAATGGCGGTACAAATGGGCGTGCACCAGTGGCAATAACAATAGTACGGGCTGTGAGTGTTTGCGTGCCGCCATCGTTAAGTTTAATTTCTACAGTCCACGGGTCTAATAATTTACCGTAGCCTTTTACAACATCTACACCAAGGTTTGTGTAGCGCTCAACGCTATCGTGTGGTGCGATGTCGGCAATTACTTTATGTACACGTGCCATTACTTTTTTAAACGAAAACTGCGGTGCCATGTTTTCTAAGCCGTAGTGTTCACCGTGGCGAATTTGCTCAGCAATTTTAGCGCTTTTAATAACGGCTTTACTTGGCACACACCCGTAGTTTAAACAGTCGCCACCCATTTCGCCGGCTTCAATTAGGGTTACTTTGGCTTTAACTGCTGCTGCAATGTAGCTTGTCACTAAGCCGCCGGCACCTGCGCCAATAACAATCATGTTACGGTCAAACTTTTTAGGTTTAGTGTAATTTTTGTATACGCGACGTTTTTTTATTGCATTTATTAGGCTTTTTGCAATTAACGGGAATACCCCTAATAACGCAAACGATAAAATTAAATCCAGCGATAAAATGCCAGATAAGCTCTCTATTTGCGCAAGTTGCGTACCTGCGTTTACAAATACAAAGGTACCCGCCAGCATGCCTACTTGGCTTACCCAGTAAAAAGTCCATGACTTAATAGCGGTTAAACCCATTAATAAATTAATTAAAAAGAACGGAAAAACAGGCACTAAGCGCAGCGTAAATAAGTAAAATGCGCCTTCTTTTTCAACCCCAGTATCTATAGCGGCTAAACGTTCAGGAAAGCGTTTTTTTATGGTATCGCGCAATAAATAACGTGACACTAAAAAAGCCAACGTAGCACCAATGCTTGAGGCAAACGAGGCAACTAATAGACCTTGCGCCAAACCAAATAATGCACCTGCGGCTAGCGTTAAAATAGCTGCACCGGGCAGTGATAGCGCGGTCACTAATATATAAAGTAAAAAGAACCCTCCGATCACCAAAAACGGTGATTGAGTTTTGTACTGATCAAATTGCGCCATTGACCCTTTTAGCCCGTCAAGGGTAAGAAGCTGGTTTAGGTCATAAAAAAAGAATAAGCCGACACCTATCGCCGCCAGTAATAACAAACTTAATTTTTTTAACATGCTATCTCTCAAACGGTTTAAAAGTTATGGGTAAGCGTGAGCTTAGCGTTAATTGGTAATTCTGGGAACGCGAGCGTCGCGCCAAAATAACCGCCTTCAAATACAGGGCGCCAGTTTTGCTGATCGGTAATATTATTTACATCAAGCCTCAATTTAGTTGCTGAGGTAAACGCATAGCTGGTATTGACATTTAAGGTGTGCTGATCGCGAATGTATACGGTAGCCAAAAAATCCAATGGGTAGCTTTTAGTATACAGGGCAGAAAATCCAGCTTGCCACTGAGAAGTAATTGTATAGTTAGCGTTTAAGCTTAACGATTGCTCTGGGATCCCTTGTACTTGACGGTTTGAGGGAGCAAAAGCTGTATAACTTGGTGCACCAATGCTGTTACCCGCAATAATATCGGGACGCGAATTATCAAACGCATCGGCTATTTGAGCTGAGTCTTGGCCTGTCGCAGAGTTATCATAACGGGCATCAATGTAACTGTAGCCTGCGCTTACCCAGTAAGGGTAAGCGTCGTAAAATACTTGGCTTTCGAATCCGGTTGTACGAATGCCAGTATTGCTACCATCGCGATTACGTAAGCTGCGGCGTTGGCTAAATACAGCAGCATCTGCATACCAGTCGCTTTGTGTTGGCGCATATTTCACGCCAAACTCGACTAAAGTATTTTCCGTAGCAAAATTTTGTGCGCTAATTGTATTGTCACCACCTAACGTATTGCCGCCGGCCATGCTGTTAGAGGTGGCTTCGTTATAACTTGCTGCCGCATAAGTGGTTAAATCGTCATTAACTGAGTAATTAACGCTCAGCTGCGCTGATTGCAGTGTATCATTTATGCTATCACTAGCCACTATTTGACCTTGAGGCGCAATGGGGTCGCGTGCTTCTACATCATAGTAATCAACACGATAGCCAGCACTGGTGCGTAAGCTGTCAGTCCATTGTGAGTCTTGTTGAATGGCAATGCCGGTTTGCCATGAGCGTGAGTCTGTCGTATCTGATAAATTAAAATCACCACTGCCATCATTGTTAATATCGTACTGACCACCAGGGGATACATATACACCAGAACGTAGCTCTACCAAACGTGCTTTTTGAGTATCAGTTAATGGAATGCGGCGGTTTGAAAGTGGGCCAGTTAAATCAATAGGTGTGTCGGCTTCAGTAGTAAACTGGCTGTAACCCAATACTTTATTATAACGAACATCAACAGCAAATAAGGTTTGCTGCTCATCGCTCCATTGATACGTAAGTTCAGTGCGGTTTTGTGCGGTATCGGCACCATCAATTATTTCAACAAAACTATTTTGTGCTATTTCTTCGCGCTGCAAATGTTGAAAGTAACTAATGTTTTTAATCGACATTACATCAGACAGTGCGCGCTTATAAATACTGTGAACTAAATAAGTGGTTGCTTGATTGAGATTATCAGGATCGGTAAGCACACGGCTGGTATCTATTTTGACTTGTCCTGTAGGCGATATAATAGAGCCTGCGCTAGGCACTGTGCTGCCATTCGCTTGTAACCCTTGACCAGTAATGTAAAGATTATGATCGATAAGCGCTTGGGTAGGGCGGTTTATACCGGCGTTATCGGTAAATTCTGTTTGGTACAGTTCAAAGTTAATGTCCCAACTGCTTTTATCATCCGGTAAAATTTTTAATGCCGCAAACAAGCTATCACTTTGTGTGGCTGAATAGTCATAATAACTACCCTGATCAATATGTTCATAGCTAACACGTAAGCCAATTTTATCCTCAACAATCGGTGCGTTGTAATCTACTTGGGCACTATACTTATCCCAACTGCCTGCAGACAACTTCACATTGCCTTTGCGCTGATCAGTTGACGCTGTTTTAGAGTGTAAGTTTACGAAGCCACCGTTACGTTGGCTCGAACCAAACAATACAGGTGGTGCGCCTTTAACCACATCGATTTGTTCTATCGCATTAAACGACAACGGCACACCAAAACCATTATTACCCGCTTGGCGTCGAGTACCATCTTGAAATAACTCACCTAACTGGCCGCGGATCGTCGGTAAGCTTGGTGCACCAAAACCACTGGCCGCGTATGTATTAGGACTTACAGCGAGCACATCGTGCAATGTTGTTATATTTAATTGCTCAATTAAGTCTTTAGAGATAGGCGTCACAGAGCGAGCTATGTCTTGTAAAGCCAGGTTGTCGCCAAAAGGGCCGTTTACTGTGGTGTTTTTAATAGAGAGGTTTTTAGATTTAAGCGCTTGACCTGCCACCTCAATTCGCTCAATGGGGTCAGAGCTAGTTGTTTCATTAGCCTGAGCAGCTAATGCTACATTTAACAGGGGGGCGAGGGTTAAAGCTAAATACGTGTATTTCAAATCGTGTTTCTCTATTTTTATATGTTGATGTACACAAAAGACCAAGACAGGTAAAAATATCTTTCAATCAATTGCTAAAAATTTTTATTTTTTATCTTAGCGCTTAGATAATAGTGCCTTTAAACAAATCAACTTAAGATTAGTTTAGGTTTAATTTTAATTATTTGAAAATAAAAAAACGATTATACGGTCTTACTTGCCAATTAGTTTATTTATATCTTTTTTAAGGAAATTTTATGACAGATTCGATCAATACAGATGTACAAACTCGTTTGCAATGGTCGCTTTTATCGCTGCGCTTAGGGGTGTTTATTGTGATGGTAATGTGGACACTAGATAAATTTGTAAATCCGGGGCATAGCGCCCGTATTTTTGAACATTTTTATGGGATCAGTGGCTCTACCGATACTATTGCTTATATTTTAGGTGCACTGCAATTATTATTAGTAATAGCATTTTTAGTCGGTTTTAAAAAACGTATTACTTACGGTGTTATTTTTATAATGCATGGACTATCAACGCTGTCTTCTTACAACCAGTACATTGATGGCTTTAATAATTTACTGTTTTTTGCAGCATGGCCGATGTGGGCTGCGTGTTTTGCGCTTTATTTATTACGCGATCAAGACGTAAAATTTACCGTTAAATAATAAGCAAAAAAAATGGTTATAAGCGTTAGCCTATAACCAATAAAGTACACAGGGAGTGTAGGAAGTTCTGTTGAGCACAGTAAGCGGTTAGCAAGCCATTTACTGTGTGTGACTAAAAGCACTTATTGGTGCTTTAAGTTGCTGTAACAAATACGTACAATAATAAAAGCAAAGCTAATGCCAATTTTTAACAGTATGAATTTTATAGATATTTATATTGTTTGGGTTGTGGCTTTGCATAATGCAGGTAATTTTTTCTATATTGCAACGGTAAAAGTTACCTACTTTGCAATATGAAAAAATGGCACTGTTTTAGAATCCGATACAACTAAAAGCAGCGAAGATTTAAAAATCAGCGGCTACTTCAAATTCTAATCGTTCATGACTAATAGGATGGGTAAAAGCTAAATACTCGGCATGCAAATGTAGTCGGTCTGATTTTTCACCGTAGTGGGTGTCGCCCACAATGGGTGTATTTAACCCCAAGTGGTGGGCACAGTGAACACGCAATTGATGAGTACGTCCTGTTTTTGGATAGAGTTGTAAGCGGGTAGTATTATTTTTACGTTCCAGTACCTGCCATGTTGTTAATGACGGCTTCCCCGTTTTGTAACACACCATTTGCCGTGGCTTATCATCAAAATCAAGCACTAAAGGTAGCTCTATGCTGCCACTTTCAGCAGCAATATTACCCGCCACTAAAGCAACATAACGTTTTTCTACACTACGCTCTATAAACTGTTTTTGCAGTGCTTTATGCACCCGTTTATTTAACGCAATCATTAACAGCCCTGAAGTCGACATGTCTAATCGGTGCACAATAAGTGGCCCCGAAGCGTGTGGGAACTGAGTTTTGATTCGCATATATACCGAATCGTCAATATTAATGCCTGGCACAGATAAAAATTCAGCAGGTTTATTTACCACCAACAAATCATCATCTTGATAAACAATTGTTAGGTCTTTACCCTGTGCAGGGTTGACCAAGAGCGGGTTGTCTTCAACATTTAACCCCTCTAGCATATGTCCTAAAATAGGCTGGCATTTGCTGTAGCACGAAGGGTAATAATGTAAATGATGTCTTATTGCCGATTTTGGCGGTGCGCCCCACCAAAATTCGGCCATAGCCAGAGGCTTTAAATTATGTTTATAAGCATATTGTAATAATTTTGGCGCTGCACAATCTCCCGCACCTGAAGGCGGTGTGTGTTCGGGCAGTTTGGCAAAAATGGCATTCAAATCGGTCACTTCGCCGTTTGCATTTAAAAACTGGTATTGAGCGAATAGCTTTTTTTGTAAATTTTTAGAGAGTACTTTACGGCGTTTTTTTAATCCGTTAATTTCATCATCTATTGTGAGTTGTGCTTGTTCAAGCGCTGCAATGCGTGTTTGCCACTGTTGCTTTAATGCTTGTAGTTGTTTTTTCTCAACAATGCTCTGCCCAGCTAATTGGTTCTTCAGTTTTTCAAACTCATCATTATTGAGTTGTTCGCTGGCAACTTGTCGTTGCTGTTTTCGCTGTTTTCGAGTTACTTGCATCGCTTGCTGCTTGGCGATAAGTTGTTGCTCATAGTGTTGGCGAGCAGTCACTAACTGTTGCTCAATTTGTTGATAATTATCACTGTTTTGCAAGGCTGTAATTTGCGCATTAATATCGTTAATCACTTGGCTCTGCTGACTAAATTCTGCATCGTCTATATGTTTAAGTGCCACATTTGGCGCAAAATACAATTGCTCATCTATCCCCGCTATTTGCCCAGAGTAGGCGCTAATAAAGCCTAGCTGTTGCGACTCATCTTGAACAACCAATACGCCAAACATTTTACCGGCATCAATATCATCTGTATCTAAAATAGCCTTATCTAGCTTTTTTAATTGTTGTTGTAATTGTTTTGCAGCGGCAACGGCCAGCGGATGAGGTTTATAATAAAAGGGAAACGTAAACTGCTCAGGCAGTGCAAGGTTATCTATGTTTTCATTAAAAGTGGTAAAGCAGCTAGCAGGGTTTGACATGGCAATAGTGTGATTAGCAGTTATCAGAATAATTAGTCAGAGTGTAACATAAGCAGCGCTGTGCCACTAAGCATGCCTGGCATTACTAACAAAAAGGCCAACATATTATGTTGGCCTTTGCTATTAAGCTAAGACTTATTTGTTAGCGTCTTTCACTGCTTTTAATTTAGCTGCATGGTCAATTTCAAATGCAGGCATGTCTTTTTTGCCTTCCATTAAGTAGTTGTCCATCCAACGCATTAAACGCAAGCTGTAATCGTACTGTGCCGCTACTTTACGGTTACCATGGCCTTCGCCTGGGTAGTAAACAAGGCGAACATCTTTACCTTGTACTTTCATGTAACGGTAAAGTTCCATAGATTGCGCAGGGTGAACGCGAGGATCGTCTTTACCATGCATAATAAGCAGTGGCGTTTCAGATTGACCCGCCCAGTAAATTGGGCTGCGCTCTAGATACCATTGCCATTTATCCCACGGGTATGAACGCGCATGAACTAGGTTCATTTCGTTTGAAATATCAGTAGTACCAAATTTAGATAGCTGGTTAGTGACACCCACAAACATAACACTGGCAGCAAAGTGCTCGGTTAGCTTAGTTGCGCCCCACGCTGATGCATAACCGCCGTAAGAGCCACCGGTAATACCCACACGTTTAGTATCAACTAATCCCATATCAACAAGGTGACTTTTAAAATCAACTAAGTCGTCAAACTCTTTACCTGCGTAATCGTTTTGACCCAGTTTAGAGTAATCTACGCCTTTACCTGTTGAGCCACGGTAGTTAGGGTAAAATACCGCGTAACCACGTGCAGCGCCCATTTGACCAGGACGCGAGTAGTTAGTTACCCAGCCATTTTTATCATGACTTTCAGGGCCACCGTGTACCGACATAATTAGTGGGTAGCGTGTGCCTTTTTCATAATCGAGAGGGTAAACTAATACACCATCAAGTTCTACACCGTCACGTGCTTTGAGCGTAATTGTTTCTTGTTTAGCAAAGCGTTTGTCGTTTAACCAGCTGTTTGAATCAGTTAAACGCTTTGCCTTGTTACTGCGCACAATAAAGACTTCGTTAGGGTGTTTTGCCGTGTTACCACGAAGTGCTAGTGTTTTATCTGAATCAGAAACACTTAGCTGTGAGGCAATAAATTTGCCCTCTTTTACTAGCTTCTTGTATTTGTTAGAGCCGGTTTTAATGCTCGCAACAAAACTTTCTGTGCCCACATTGGCAATAAAGTTAAGCGTGTTACGTTTATGCGACCATTCAAAGTCAACAACGTGGCCCATAAAGTTAGGTAACCATTCAGTGATTTCGGCGGTTTTAGTATCGGCAATAAATAAGCGGCCAGTTGCAGGGTCGTGCTTATCTTCTGCACCTAAAATAGCAATGTATTTCCCGTCATGAGAAAGCTCGGCATCGCCTAGCTTACCTTCAGTTTTAAACGATAAGGTGACCTTGTTGCTGGCAATATCAAACAAGTGCCACATCGATTTTGTGTATTTATCATCAATTAGTGCAGTAGGTTGAGTTTTAACCAGAAGCTTTTCACCATTCGCAGCCCAATTAACGTCACTCACGTAGCTATCAACATTGAGTGCGGTAGGGGTAAGTGGCTTGTCGGCTTTAGCTAAATCTACAATAAAAAGCTGCTTGTTTTTAAGGCCTTGCTCGTACACTTCTGCTTTAAAGCCAAGTTTTTTAAGTTCTTTTTCTGACTTATCAGCAGCTGGCATTGCTAAAATAGCGACTTGCTTGTTATCAGGGCTTAACTGATAGCTTGAAATAGATGTGTCTTTTAATGACATAACCGCTTGTGCTTGGCCGCCATCAACAGGTATTTGGTAAAGCGAAGTATATTTGTCGTCTTTTAATTTCGCTAAAAAGTAAATTGTTTTGCTGTCGTTTGACCATTGTAGGCTTTTAATATTAACTGAACCGGTAATAAAAGGGCGTTCAACACCTTTATCGTCAACAACATAAAGCTCACTGTAATTGCTGCCATTTTCGTCAACGTAAAGCGTGCGAGGTAACGAACGGGTAAATGCAACACTGTCGCCATCGGGGCTAACGGTTGTTTGTATTACTGATTTTACTTTTGGAATGTCTTCAACAGTAATTGCTGATTGCGCAAATGCAAGTGAGCTTGAAAGCCCAATTGCTATCGCTAAGCTAGTTTTTAGCATTGTTATTTCCTTTGCTTTATTAGATTTCAGCCATTATAGCAAGGTGTTCTCAATATACTAAAAAATGCGATTAATCCTCAAAAGAGGAGGTTTAATGTTGTAGTTATGCAAAAGCGCGGCTTAAAACCGCGCATAAATCTATAGACTCTTTTTAGGAGGAAGTGCCACGTTTGCAAAAATAAGTCCGGCCACGAGCGACATGAAAATTAAAAACGTTTGCTGACCAATATGATCTGCATAAACAAAGTCTTGGCCTTCAATCAGTGAGTTTAAACCAATATACGTTTTGCTCCCTGGTACCAATACAATTAGGCCTTGCATAGCAACAATTGAGGCCGGGGCATTAGCAACACGGTTAAATAAATTACTGAACACACCAACAGAAAATGCACCAATAAAGGTCCCTAATGTGTAATTTAAATCTAAATAAATGGCAGGCCCAATACTAGTGCCATAAGCTATAAAGCCTGAGGCAATAGACCACATTGCATGTTTAAGCTTTGTTCTAAAGATAACGATTAAGCTACTACACAAAAGTAAAATAGCGAGCCATGCAGTCCACTTTGGTAGCGGCTCAGGTTGTACGAAATCGGCTTGACCAAATACCGCAAAGCCAATAGCAAGACCAATAAAAGCCCCAAAATAAAGCTTAAACAGCAACATAAATGAGTCCATCACGCGTGCTGTGCCCGATACTAAGTGTCTGGCTGCAAGTTCAGCAAGGCCAAGTGCAAGGGCTAAACCGGGTATAAACACAATAATGGCAGAAAGTACAATTAATCGAATGTTGATGTGTGCATCTAAATGAACGCTAATAGCACAAGCAAGAATGGCCGACACTATCGCCACTAATGGCTCAAGCATGTGGGCCACACGTTTCGAACGAGCCGACCACAATACAAATAAGTACACAACAAAGGTCAATAAACCAGACCAAATAACATCATTCCAACTGGTGCCCATAAGCATGGCAAATGCGCCGCCAGAGGTAGCAAAGGCAACACCTGTCAGTACTCTATTATAAGGGTTTGGGGCCTCAAAAATGATATCAAGTTGCTGATCAACCTCTTGCAACGTGAGCTCGCCATTGAGCATTTTATTAACTAAATCGTCGGTATCGGCAAGTGAACCTAAATCGTGATCGCCTGGGTCAACGCGGGCAACATGGGTATATTCATCTTCATGGCCATCGGTCCAAATAACAAAGGTAACCGACGTGGGCGACATAACAAACGAAGATTTAAGATCTAAATAAGTCGCCACTTCCATTAAGTGGGCTTCTAAGCGATAGGCAGGGGTACCGTATTTATGGAGCATTTTGCCCAATTTAACGATAAATTTGCGTTTTTCAGTAAACGTTGCGGTTTTCAAATTTGTTTTGAACCAACTATTAAATAACTAAGCTAAAAATATAGGCAATAATGCTAAAATTGCCCAAGTTTATTTGCGGCGATTTTAAACACAAATCGCCGCCTGTCTAGTGATTTTTAAAGTTATTTTTTATTTTTTTCTGCTATCCACTGCGACATATATTGTGTACTGCGCATGGTATGGTGTTTGAGCATTTGACCCGTGAAATTTTTCATCCTGTGAGCATCTAAATTACTGCTTATTGAGTCGATTTTTTCAATTAATTGAGCACTTAACTGCACTTTGTCATACAGAGTATTAAGCAGAAGGCCGCCAGCGGCTTGTGCTTCGCTAAATTTAGCCTCGTTGTTGTATAAAGAGACTGCGGCATCTGCAAAAGCTTGCGCATCTGCTGTTACCACACCTGGCCAAGGTAGCGTGCTGTGCATACCTTCGCTGCCAATAGGCGTGGTGATGCTTGGGGTTTGCATGATCATGGCTTCTAAAAGTTTACCTTTAATACCTGCCCCAAAACGCAAAGGAGCTAAGCAAATCCGCGCACTTTGCATTACTTCATACGCATCATCGGCCCAACCTTTAATTAAAAAGCCGGTTTTAGGATTATTAAGCGCGGTGGCTTTTGGCGGTGGGTAGGAACCATAAATATGCAATTCTGCCTGCGGTAGTTGTTTGCGGATAAGCGGCCAAATTTTTTGTAAATAGAGTACCGCATCCCAGTTTGGGGCATGTCGGAAATTGCCAATGGTCATAAAGTGTTGGCGTTGTTGATACGATTTAGTTTGCTCAGGTAAGGCACTTAAATCAACCATAAATGGTAAGTGATGTAACACGCTAGGCTCAACTTTAAACACTTCATTGAGTAGTTCCATCTCATAGCTTGAGATAATTAAGCTAAGATCGCAGCGTAAAATAGCGGCTATTTCACGTTTAGCTATGTCTGATAGTAAATCGCTGTGGTTGAATTCGCGCTCACCTTTATGCGCCTCATGGCGTGCATTACGCAGGCATTGTAAATCTTCGGTATCCAAAATTTTAAGTGCATTAGGACAATGCTTATCTACGCGCCAGCCAAATTGCTCTTCCATCATAAAACGATCGAACATCACTAAATCGGGGTTGTAAGCTTTAACATAGTCATCAAAACTATCGCAGTTAAGAGCGATGCTTTGGCTGGTTATACCAAAGTCGGCGAGGTCAACCATGTGTTCGGTAGGCAGTGCGGGCGTGGCGAACTCAACACCCCAGTTTTGCGCCCTAAACGCATTTAGTAACGACATCATGTGCGTACCTGCAGCAGATGAATTGGGCTCTGGCCATACATAGCCAATTACCAGCACTTTTTTCATTGGCTAGATTCTCTAATTATTTGATGGAAAAACAGACTCAAACACAGTGGTATATTTTTAAAAGCTGTAACGGTATTTAAAAAGCAGAGTATGATTTCGAAAAACTAAAATGCTGCAAATTAATGGACATAAACAACCAATTTTAGCGTTGAGTAAATAGGCGTGTATTTTAGCGTATTCAGGCTACTTAAGTCATTACTTAGCTTAACACTTTATGAATGGTGCAAAACGTGTTTATATATCCGGTAATATTCAAAAATAAAAAGGATAAAAACATGAATGCTTTTAGGCTGTTAATTGCCTTGGTAGGCTGCATTGTTTTATTGCCTGCAAGTTATGCAGAGCAAGGATATCAAACCCCTTCACCTGCGCTTGCTACACTCGTAGATGCTAAGTTAGCCCCTACTAGCTCTTTATCAAATGATGGCCAGTGGCTTGCTTTGTTTGAACGAAAGCGTGTTGTGTCGCTTGATGAGCTGGCAAAAGAAGAATTTAAGCTTGCGGGAATAAAGCTCAACCCAGCTAACTTTTCACGCTCACGGGTTAGTGCTAAATACAGTGCGTTAGAACTTAAGCATGTAGAAAGTGGTACTGTGGTTAACGTAAATAATTTGCCGCAGGGGATTATTCGCTCCCCTCGCTGGTCAGCAAATAGCGAGTATTTAGCGTTTATTGTTGAACAATCGGATAACGCACGGCTTTGGGTTTATAGCGTTAAAACCAAGCAAGCAAAGCAGTTAAATGAGCTTGCACTTAATTCAGTATTAACTGCTACACCTTATCAGTGGTTACCCGATAGCACAGCGATTGTGGCTAATTTAGCGGTTAACTTAGACAAACCCAGATTAACCAATGATACCCAAAGTACGGTACCAGTTATTCAACAAAGTAGCGGTGAAAAAGCGCCAGCGCGTACTTATCAAAATTTATTAACCAGCCCATTTGATGAAGCACAGTTTAAGTTTTATGGCCAAGGGCAATTAGCATATATAACGCTTGATGGTAAGGCTCAGCAAATTGGTCGTGCTGGCTTATTTAAATCGTTTTCAATTTCGCCTGATTCAACCAATATTTTAGTCGCGACCATCGACGAGCCATTTTCGTATCAAGTGCCTTACAGCCGTTTTGCAACTACATGGCAAATATGGGGAATGCGTGGGTATGCTTTAGTCGAACTGGCTAAGCAACCCCTTGCCGACAACATTCCTCAAGGGTATGACAGTGTACGCACTGGTCGTCGTAATTTTGAGTGGCGTGCTGATCAGGGCGCAGAGGTTATTTGGGCCGAAGCGCAAGATGGCGGCGATATGAAAACTGAGGTTGAGCATCATGATTACCTTTATAGTTTACGTGCACCGTTTAAACGCGAACCAAAGTTGTTTGCAAAAGTAGAGCGCCGTTATGCAGGTATAGAGTGGGGTAATGACAGCATTGCCATGCTAAGTGATTGGCGCTTTAGTGACAGACAAGTGCGTACTTATGTTATTCAGCCACGTAATGCTGATAGCAATCGTGTGCTATTTTCAGAGCGCAGTTACAATGATGCTTACAAAGACCCTGGTAGTGCCATATATGAGCGTAACGACTTAGGAACACGTGTTATAAAAGTCGTTGGTGGACGTTACATTTACCTTCGTGGTAATGGAGCATCTGAGCAAGGAAATATTCCATTTTTAGATCAATACGATGTAAAAACAAACAGCTCTAAACGAATTTGGCAATCTGCTGCACCTTACTACGAGCGAGTGCGTGCTTTATTAGACGATGAAGGTAAGCGTATTATTACTATTCGTGAATCTAAAACGCAGCAGCCTAACTTTTTTATTCGTGATTTAGATAAAGATAGCTTAACGCAACTGACCCAATTTGAGCATCCGTATCCTGCATTTAAAGGGGTGACTAAAGAGCAATTACGTTATACCCGCGATGACGGCGTTGAGCTATCTGGTACGCTTTATTTACCGCCTGGGTATGACAAAACACAAGGGCCTTTACCTGTATTGATGTGGGCATATCCACTTGAATATAAAGATAAAGCGGTTGCTTCACAAGTGCGCGAATCAGAATACGAATTTACCTATATAGGTTATTGGGGCCCAATGCCTTATTTAGCTAAAGGGATTGCAGTATTTGACGATCCTAAAATGCCGATTGTAGGTGTTGATGGCAGTGAGCCAAATGATCACTTCAGAAAACAGTTGGTTTCTAGCGCCAAAGCAGCGGTTGATGTACTGGTTGAAAAGGGTATTGCTGATAAAGATAATATCGCCATTGCAGGGCACTCTTACGGTGCATTCATGGTGGCTAACTTATTAGCGCATAGCGACTTATTTAAGGCTGGTATTGCCCGAAGTGGTGCGTATAACCGCACATTAACGCCGTTTGGTTTTCAGGGTGAAGAACGTGATTTTTGGCAAGCACAAAGTGTGTACGCAAACATGTCGCCGTTTTTCCATGCTGAGAAGATTAACGAACCTATGTTAATGATCCACGGTCAAGAGGATCCTAATTCGGGAACTTTCCCAATGCAAAGTGAGCGTATGTATGCAGCGCTTAAAGGCTTGGGTAAAGAAGCGCGTTTAGTGATGCTTCCTTACGAAGCTCATGGCTACCGTGCCCGTAAAAGCTTATTACATGTACTGTGGGAGCAAGAGCAGTGGCTTGATAAGTATTTGCTTTTAGATAAAGAAGCAGATACTGAAACCACCGAAACGGTTGCAGACGTAAACGTAAATTAATGTGCTAAGAGTTTCGAGCTCGAGGTTCGGCAGCGCGAAATACTGCGCTGCTAACTCGGGCTAAGCTCGGTGCTCTTAGCCCGACTCTCGATACTGTTATTTCTAATTTACCGATAGCTATTTTTCCTTTACCCTTTCATTCAAAATTAACACCATTTTATTAACCTATTGCGAGCTTTAAATGATTGATGTAGCTGCACTTGCGGTATTTGTTCCTACGTTCTTTTTTGTGTCTATTACTCCGGGTATGTGCATGACATTGGCCATGACTTTAGGCATGAGTATAGGCGTGCGCCGAACTTTATGGATGATGATTGGCGAGCTATTAGGTGTCGCCAGTGTTGCGGTAGCCGCGGTGCTTGGTGTAGCCAGCGTTATGCTTAATTACCCCAGTGCATTTGATATTTTAAAATGGCTAGGTGGCGCTTATTTAATCTACATTGGCATTAATATGTGGCGTGCAAAAGGAAAAATGTCGGTTGATACGCATAACACAACAGCCGTGAGCCGATATTCATTATTTTCGCAGGGGTTTGTAACCGCCATTGCCAACCCTAAGGGATGGGCGTTTATGATTTCCTTATTACCTCCTTTTATTAATGTGCAATACAGTGTTGCGCCACAGTTAGCGGTGCTGGTGGCCATTATTTTGCTCTCAGAGTTTATCTGTATGATGATTTACGCAACAGGTGGCAAAAGCCTGCGGCTATTTTTAACCAAAGGCAATAATATTAAGTGGATGAATCGTATTGCGGGGAGTTTAATGGTGCTAGTAGGAGTTTGGTTAGCTTTGGGTTAAAAAAGAGCCCGAGGCTCTTTTTTATTTTGAGCATACAAAACTGCTAACCTTTTAATCTGAGTATGCGTGACTTTACTGCGCTTTTAAAAACGGCGCAGTACGGCTTTTTGTAGATTGCGCAACCTCGTTTGGTTTACCTTGTGCAACTATTATCCCGCCTTCGTCGCCGGCTCCTGGGCCAATATCAATAACCCAATCACTGTTACTGGCAACTTGCATATCGTGCTCAACCATAATGACGGTGTTCCCAGCATCAACTAAGCCATTTAACTGCGCCATTAGCATAGCTACATCTTTAGGGTGTAGACCTGTGGTTGGTTCATCTAAAATATAAAGTGTGTCGCCGCGCTGAGTACGTTGTAGTTCAGTGGCAAGTTTAATACGTTGGGCTTCGCCACCCGAAAGCTCGGTAGCAGGTTGGCCTAGACGTAAATAGCCAAGACCTACTTGTATCAGCGCATTTAGCGCGCGCAAAATAATAGGTTCGTCGGCAAAAAATGTATGCGCAGACTCAACAGTTAAATTAAGCACATCGGCAATAGTTTTATCTTTATAGGTAATGTCGAGTGTTTTTTGGTTGTAGCGCTTGGCGTTACACACAGGGCAGGGCGAATACACGCTAGGCAAAAATAACAGCTCCACGCTTACAAAGCCTACGCCTTCGCAATTTTCACAGCGACCCTTTTTAACGTTAAACGAAAAGCGACCGGCATCGTACTTACGCGCTTTTGCCTCTTTGGTATTGGCAAACAGTTTACGTACGTGATCGAATAAGCCCGTGTAAGTTGCAAGGTTTGAACGAGGTGTGCGGCCAATGGCTTTTTGATCAACCGTTACCAGGCGCTTTATGTGTTCAATGCCGTGAGTTATTTGCCCGCCAGTTGTTATATCGAGCTCTTGCTCGAGTAGCTCGGCTTCATCTGTAGGTATTTGTGGCTGCGATTTTTGCCCTAGTGCATCATAAACCAATTCAACAAGCGCTTGGCTTACTAAGCTTGATTTACCTGAGCCTGATACCCCTGTAACACTTGTAATAACCCCAAGCGGAAATTCTACATTAAGTTTTTGTAAGTTATTACGCTCAACATTTTTAAGCGTTAGCCATGCTTTTGCTGGGCGTTGTTTACTTTGTATTTGAGCTTGCTGAGATTCGTCATTTTTAAATAAATACTGGCTCGTGTGTGAGTTACTAATTTGCTTTAAGCCTGCAACAGGGCCGCTATAAACAATATTACCGCCACGTGAGCCCGCATTTAGTCCTACATCAACCACCCAATCGGCATGGCGAATAACACTTACGTCGTGCTCAACCACAAACACTGAGTTACCAGCGACAATTAGCTCATCTAGTGCGGCTAATAAGGCTTGTGTATCGGCAGGGTGTAAACCTGCTGAGGGTTCATCTAACACATACACTACACCAAATAATTTTGATCGAATTTGCGTTGCAAGCCTTAAGCGTTGTAATTCACCAGGCGATAACGATGGGGTGGTGCGTTCAAGCGATAAATACCCTAAACCAAGTTTGGTGAGTGCTTCAACGCGTTTAAGAATGTCGCCTACTATACGCTTTGCAACTATGGCTTTTTCGGGGTTTGCAGCGTTACTTTTAGCGGGATTATTAGCAGCAAACCTTAGCTTATCTGCCAGCTCATTGAGTGTTAGCTGCGAAATTTCGCCTATATCAAGACCAGCTACTTTAACCGATAACGACTCTTTTTTGAGTTTTTTTCCTTCGCACTGCGGGCACTGTGATATTTGCATATACTGCGATACGCGCTTTTTAGTACGTGGGCTTTGAGTGCTTGCAAACGACTGTAAAACAAAGCGTTTAGCACTTGTAAATGTACCCATGTAGCTAGGGCTTTCTTCATTTTTAATTGCCGCTTGTGTTTGCTCAAGTGTGTACTCAGGAAACACGGGCACTGTAGGTGTTTCGTCGGTAAATAAAATCCAATCACGGGCTTTTTTAGGCAGGGTATTCCACGGTTTATTAATATCGTAGCCTAAAGAGGTAAGAATACGGCTTAGGTTTTTACCTTGCCAAGCAGGCGGCCATGCTGCAATGGCGCGCTCTTTAATTGATTTAGTGGGATCGGGCACTAGTAGCTCTTCGGTGACGTTAAAAACGCGGCCAATACCATGGCACTCTGGGCAGGCGCCTTGTGGCGTATTGGGCGAAAACGCATCGGCGTAAAGTATGCCTTGCCCTTTGGGGTATTCGCCTGCGCGTGAGTAGAGCATTCGCAGCGCGTTAGATATAGTGGTTACACTACCCACCGATGAACGTACCGAGGGTGCACCACGCTGCTGTTGTAATGCTACCGCTGGTGGCAGCCCTTCAATCGAATCTACATCAGGCTCGTCTACCTGATCGATTAACCTGCGTGCATAAGGCGAAACTGAGTCAAGATAACGATGTTGCGATTCGGCAAATAATGTCCCAAAGGCGAGCGATGATTTACCCGAGCCCGATATACCGGTAAACACCACAAGTGAATTACGAGGCAGGTTTACATCCACATCTTTTAAGTTATGAACACGTGCGCCTCTTACTTGAATGCTGTGATCTGGGTTTAATAAGGCCGATTGTACATTATTAACCTCATGTGACTTTTTAGGTGTGGTTGCCATGTAATATATACTCCTGTGTAATAATCCTGTGTTTATTAATGTTCTATAAAGTATTAATAATAATGCAGTCTTACTGAATGAACGCTTAGCTATATGCTAGTTTTGCGTTTACATAACAGAAAAACTGCTAGTATAAACTTTAACCAAAGACAATAATATTAATTGACTGAAGCGTATTGCGGGGAGTTAAATGATGTAGGTAGAAGTTTGGTTAGGTTGGAATAAGTTAACAATTTTAGTTATGTATTTATTGTTTTTTTTATTTGTTAGCATTTTTATGCTGTTTTAATTAAATATGGGCTCAATAATACTTAAAAAGCAAAAAAGGCGGTTGGCTTTTTCTGTGTAGTCGCTTATTCTAGCTGCGTAATTTAGTCATTAAATGTAACTTTAAAGTTTACTAATAATTTATAATTTTCTTCAATCCCCAAAGGTATGCCTCGTTTGAACCACATAGCAAAACAAAAAGCCAACTCTGTATTTTTAGAAGGTGTCGTTTGAAAATACCTAAACGCCTACAGCCATTAGTTGATGATGGTTTTATTGATGAAGTGATCAGCCGTTTAATGAGTGGTAAAGAGGCCGATGTATTTGTCGTCGCCTGTGGCGATGACATTCGCTGCGCTAAAGTATACAAAGATGCCAGTAAGCGCAGTTTTAAAAAAGCTGCACAGTACCAAGAAGGGCGAAAAGTACGAGGTGGCCGCCAAGCCCGTGCTATGGGTAAACGTTCAAGCTATGGCCGCCAATTAGAAGAAGAAATTTGGCAAAATGCCGAGGTTGACGCGCTGTCGCGTTTATCCTCAGCGGGTGTTCGGGTACCGCAAACTTACGGCTGCATTGACGGTGTATTGCTAATGGAACTTGTAAGCGATGATGAAGGCGATGTTGCACCACAACTTGGCGCGGTTGATTTAACTGAACAACAAGCCATTGAGCAACATACATTAATGATGCATTACATCAAGCTCATGCTGTGCGCAGGAATTATTCACGGTGACTTATCGGAGTTTAACGTACTTGTAGATAGTAACGGCCCGGTAATTATTGATTTACCCCAAGCGGTTAACGCCTCTGCTAATAATAGCGCCGAAGCCATGTTTGCCCGCGATGTAAATAACATGCGCCGCTATTATGGCCAATTTGCACCTGCGTTATTACACACGCAATATGCCAAAGAAATGTGGGCACTGTTTGAAGATGCTAACTTAACCCCGCACTCAAAACTCAGTGGCGAATTTGAAGACGACAGCGAAGCGGCAGATGTAGACTCAGTACTTGACGAAATTCAAGCCGCCTTTGATGAAGAGCAAGAACGTAAAGAACGCATTCGCGACGCTGATGAGCAATAACCCTTAATTTACGTGCTGAGTTTTATATAGTTTTAACTATTAGATCAAAACTTAGCATGTAGGTATGAGCCATAAGGGATGAGTTTAGCTCGTCACTGCAAAATCTAAGTTAGTTCTGTCATTACTATCAACGGGAACCGACAGGTGTGCATTTAACTAAAAGCAGCTTGATACTATCCATTAATTAAATGCCATTGAGTCTGCAAACACATTTTCATTATCAGTGTAATAGTTGATAAATTCTTCCTCATTAAAATCACATTTATAAAAAAAAGACGTTGTGACGGTCTTTATATTATTTATGGTTATTTCGAATTCAGCCTGTGATGCTTTATTAAATAAAACACTA
The DNA here is from genome assembly GCF_055397545.1 of Pseudoalteromonas sp. 11L1. Next base: position 39,154 of record NZ_AP041142.1, read on the forward strand.
CACTTAGTATTTAAGCCTAACGAATAAACTTTCCCATCAATTTCGATACTGTTGTTGCCTAAAGTAATTTCATTGGGAGTTGTTAATAAATGCAAAAAGTAATAGAGCCCTGTTAAATAGAAAAAAGGAGAAACAAACAAAGCAGCCTTTATCTTTACAGACTCAGAGTCATGTAAGTAATAGGTAGAGATCATGGATATTATTGAGAACAAAACAACCATAACAAAATTTGGAGAGAGCCAGTTTTTGGTAAATTTAAATATCATCTTCGATCGCAGAGGTAAGAGTGACGGTCGACTCAATAATTTAAGCTAACAGAAACTAAGGTTCTAAATTTGTGGCCTATCTTATTAAATTAACAATGGTATTTCTACATTTAAGCGCCTGAAAAAAATATGCACTTCGCCCATTCCCTTGTGTTTACCTGCCAATCTTTTTGACCAGGTTATTATGGTATCGTACAAAGCCCACCTTGTCGTATTTTCGACAACTTTTTAAGCATAAACGAGAGAGTCCTGAATAACTAAAGTTGACACTTTTGCGAAGTTAGACAAAGAGCGAGAAGCTGTTAGTCAGAGTTTTTCTGTGTGACGTGAAGTTTTGCTCGCTTGACTATCAGCTTGTTGGCGGTTTTTTCAATTTATTCTTAAAAGTTTTTTTGTTGTTATTTTTGAGTAGTTATCGTTTAATAACATGATGTTTTTTAAAGATAACTATTAGCGAATCTTCACCTCTTTAGTGAAAGCTAATGTCGGACCACACATAAGGAAATAGGTATAAAATGGACACTACAATACGAAAAGCTGAATCAACCGATATCGCTGCAATAAAAATGCTGTGGCAGTTTTACCAATATCATCAGAGTATATTTGACTTAGAAGATGTTGGTTTAGATGGTTGCTATGATATTGATGAAGAATATTTAGAATGTGTAGTGCGTGGTGAGGAAGACTGCATTATTTATCTTGTACTCGTTTCTAACCAAATTGCTGGTTTTGCTACCGTAGAACCAACTGAGATCGTTGGCAAAGAAATACCTGAGTTGGCTGATATTTTTATTCTACCCAAATATCGAAAACAAGGCATTGCCAAATTTGTTATTCAAAACTTGATGCCTGTTGAAACAAATCAGTGGCATGTAGCAGTTCATTTAAACGATAGTTCAGCGTTGAAATTTTGGAATAGTTTGTTTGCTAAATTAAACGTTGCGCGTGTTGATAATGTTGATCCTCCTGAAACAGAAGGCTACCACGAGTTTGTTATCACAAATAACTAGCAAGATTACAACGTCTTCTGCGCTTAAGTAAAATTTGGTAAAGAGCGAAAACCAGCCATTGAGATTGGCTAAATATCGTCGTTAATTGATTAGTTAAACTGCTCTTTGCGTATATATTCATGAAAATGAGCGCTGCGCGCATATTGGTTCATTTAACTCTACCTAAAAATTTTAGAAAACGTAGTGATAGTAATGTCTTAGGTTATTTGCTAAAACTATATAAAGTAGGTAAATGAGCGTTAAGTCGGCAGAAATATGCGCGATGAGCGCACTATTAAATTGTTAAGCACTCCAGATGAAAAATGATCAACAATACGGAATAAATTTATCTGAACGGGTTTATGAATTCCTGAAGCAAGGTAGCTCTATTAGTTCTAGCCATTACGGATATTGTGGAGTTGGTTTTGTCTTCGATAAAAATGTGATTCACTATACTCACTTCGATGAGTGGTTAACTTGGAGGGGTGGAAAACGGTATGAATTGGGTGGAGAGTATTTGGGAATTATAAAGTCCTTTGCTACCAAGCAGGAGTTTGTGGGGTGGCTCTCAATACAGTCCGACCACTCCCTTTCTGGCTTCGAAACAGGTGATGACTGGTATATTAATAATCAGCGTATAACTAAAAGTCGGCTCGAAAGGTTTTTGCAGGGGCCGCATGCTTAACAAGGCAATCCAGCATCAGCCACTACGTGGCTTGGACAGCCTAGCCGTCGCTTGTTTTGTGCATGGCTTCGCCATTATCGCACAAAACAATCAACAACTAGTCTGCCGCTGATTGCGGCGTTATGTGTCATCGAGGTATTGTGAAAATTTCAAATTTAGTAGATTGTCCGAGTGAAATTGAGGTTGTCGCCAATTGGTATTTTAATGAGTGGGATCATAAGGATTCGGAAGCGACGCTAGAAAATGTTATCGAAAAGGTTTCTTCAATTTCAAACCGAACCGCATTTGTCGCTCATATTGACGGTGAATTAGCAGGAGCTGGAGAATTAAAATATCGCGAATACTCTGACTATCCTAGCTATAACCATTGGCTAGATGGAATCTATGTACCTATAGAACATCGAGGGAAAGGTATATCAACAGCACTAATCGAGTTTGCTAAATCAAAGTCGATTGAGTTACAAATACCAGCTATATATCTTCGTTGTGAAGAGCACCTCGTGAAACTTTATGAATCTCATGGTTTTCAAGTTGTCTGTGTTGAAGAAACTAAGTTCATAATGGAATTTAAAGTGAACACATAACAAGGGCTTTCAAGTCGGACAAATTACAGTTGGCTTTTTGTTCGTGCCTCACTTATTTTAGCCAACAGCAATTTACCGCTTAAAACGGCGTTATGTGTCAATGGAGTATTCAATTGTCTATTCAAATAAAGAAAGATCATCATTTTGTTCCACAGTTTTATCTAAAAGGTTTTTCCCAAGAAAGTAATGAGCAAGTACATGTTTTGAGAAAACCATGGGGAAGCATCTCTGAAAAACACCCCGCACAAATTATGTATAATCATCACCTTTACACTATAAAATTGAAAAATGAACGCTCTCAGATGATTGAAGATTTCTATGGTGAAATAGAGAGTGAGTTATCGGATGCGCTTCAGCTAATGGATGATTTAAGAAATGATCCAAGTTTATATGTGAAAATCAAAGAGAATGTTGAGTTTAACCAACTCATAAAAACTATTATTGCTCTGCAATTTTGGAGAGTTCCCCATAGAGGAGATCTTGCAAGGGAAATATCTGAAGACTTGATAAAATTATACGATGCCTCAAGTGATTCTACGAAATCTGTATTGGGTTATGAAAGAGGTTATATTAAGTACCTTTATAAAAGAAGGCATAAAGAATCTGCTTTAAAATTAATCCAGAATTCATTATTACCAATGCTAACTTTCAAAATGCTAGATGAGCATTTAATAGATTTTAATTTTTATGTTGCAGATGAAGCAACGGGATTAGTTTTAACTTCTGATAATCCCGTTCTATATAATGATCTAGATAAATTATTCTCCTTTGAAATGTTTGCGTTTCCACTAACAAAAGACATAATAATAGCTTCAAAATTTGAAAAAATAATGATCAATCAATTTAATAAAATGATTGCTGAAACTGCAGTGGAACGTGTAGTTGGTCACTCTAAAGAAGCTCTAGAGATCTATGCTAAGCCTTATGCACACATAACAAGAGCTTTAAACGGAACTTGCTCCTCACCCGTTTTAGTGGACACCTCCTCATTACTTTGAGGAGGCTAAAATGCCTAGATATACCCAACCTAGAAAGACATGGTTTTACCCAGTTAATTTTAAAATCAAAGCAGTCGAACTAAGCTTACGAGACGATGTCATGTCAAAGGACGTTGCCGAGGCGCTAGATATTCATCCGTTAATGCTGAGTCGTTGGCGAAAAGAGTATCGAGAAGGTAAGTTTAAAAACGTACCGCGCTATCAAAGCAACAATGAAACAATGAGTAAATTCCCAACAAAAAAAGAGCTGGATAACATTCAAAAGCTTAAGAAAGAAAATGAGCGTCTTAAGCAGGAGAATGACCTGCTAAAAAAGTGGCAACGGTATCTGGCGGCAGTACATCAGAACGATTTGGATTCATCCAAAAATTCGGACAAGCCTTAGGTGTAAAATACTTGTGTTCTTGGCTTAATGTTTCGCGTAGTGGGTTTTATGCTTGGCGTGACAGAACAGTGTCAGCTAGAGCGCTGTCAGATGCTAATATGTTGTTGAAGATAAAGCACGTTTTCAATGTAAATCATCAAACCTATGGTAGCCCACGCGTATTTCATGCGCTAAAAAAAGAAGGTATAAACACAAGCCAAAAACGTGTTGCCCGCTTAATGCGAGAAAACGGTTTAAGAGCCAGAGCCCTTAAGACTTACAGCAAACCGGCGAAGGTGAAGTTCTTTTATAAAGAGATAGAAAACAAACGCAAAGATAGTGAAAAGGCCACGGGGATCAATCAGCAATGGTCTGGCGATATTACGTATTTAAAAGTCGGCGCTCGTTGGCATTACTTTGCTGTGGTTATCGACTTATATTCACGTCGAGTAATCGGCTGGGCGTTTGGTAAAAACAAAACAACAGACCTTACGTTAAAGGCGCTAAGGCTTGCGATAAAGAAACGACAGCCAACAGAGAGTGTATTATTTCACACTGACCGAGGCGCAGAATACCGTGCTCACGTTGTACAAAAGTATTTGGCTAGAAAAAACATCAAAGCCAGTATGAATAGGCCTAGGTGCTGTACTGACAACGCAGAAGTCGAGTCGTTCTTTCATTCGCTTAAAGCAGATTTAATTCGAGGAAATAAATTTGATAGCAGCGGTAAACTATTATCAAAATTAAAGGTTTACCTAAATTATTTTTACAATAGACAGAGATTGCATTCGAGTTTAGGATATAAATCACCTGCCGAGTTTGAATCGGCAGTTAATTGAAACGTGGACGGTGTCCACTTTATCGGGTGAAGATCAACTAAAACAGTGGGTTAGGTTTCGCTTCGCTACACATTTTAACCCACTATTTTAGTCCGCTTAAGCTGGCGTTATGTTGAAAAGAGTATGTCGAGAGTAAAGTCAGCCAAAAATTTTAATGTTAAAGCCGAGGGGCATATAGCTAGTCATTTCATTCTAGGTATTTTTCTTGCTTTTGTTGGCCTTAAAATAGTTGAATACTTAGATTTCAAAAATGAAACTTTTACAATCATTGGTGTTGGTATTTCTATCGCTCTAGTTTTTGCTAGTTTAATTCGAGGCTTTATTCTTTATAAAGCCTCATCAGAACCGTTTCGCTGTAATGAGTGTAACTCTGAGATTAAAGCACCGCTCAAAAACAGTATGGCTGACGGTGAGGCAATAATTTACGAATGTTCTACTTGTGATATCTTATGGCATGTAGGAAATACAAGCAGTAACTAGCAGTTTCAACATAACACATATGAGCCTTAACTCTGTCAATAGGCATTAATGTTCTTTTTGACCGTTTTTATAAATTGACGGTCAATTCTAAACCAATAAACAAATTCGTTTACTTTGTCTGTCGATACGGCTGTTAAGCAAGTAGCTTACGGCAAACACATATAGGGTGCGTTACGCAGTAATATCTTATTGCGATCTCATCGCTGTCAGGTTTTTCCCATATCCTTTTGGGGTTGCTGGGGCACTAGACATTCATCGGTTAACCTCATCATGGCACTATTAAAGGCGGCTGGTTTTGATGATCCAGTTAGATTAAGGTGCGTAACGCAGTTATCAAGTCAGGTGTAAGCGACTTTGTTTATTGTATTAATGCACGCGTACTGAGCGTCTAATCAAGACAAGTGGCTTAGGTCTGTAGGCATATAATCAGGTAAAACCTTGTTGGTTATTAACTCACCCAATTGATTGATGCTCAGCCTTAAATCCAGTTAGATGTTCAGCTCACTCAGTACCGTGACTAACTCTTTAAGAATTTTGCTTCATCGAATACCGTCTCTTTTTTAAGCATGTAATAAACACAGCGACCAAGCTTATGCGCAAGCGCTGACAGTGCTTTGGCTTTGCTCATTCGCTTTTGTAGTTTTTCAAGGTATTTGTTAGCGTTATGATTGTGGCGCAGCAGTAATACGGCAGCTTCCGAGAAAGCCCATTTGAGATGTGCATTGCCAATTTTATTACCTTGGGTGCCATAGGTTTTGCCAGCAGACTCCGCTTTGCATTTGACCAACCGACTGTATGAAGCGAACTTTTGTACGCTTGAAAAGCGATTGATATCACCAATTTCGTAAATAATGGTGTTTGCAAGAATACGGCCTATACCATTAATTGTTTGCAAAATATTAAGGTGAACAGGGTTGTGTTGCTTGGCCATTTGTTCAATATAATGCTCTAAAGGCTTAAGCTCATTGTGATAGCAATCGAGTATGGCCATATTTAAATTAATAGATCGTTACACAACGGGATCAGGGAAGTAATAGCGCATCTTTTCTCTGTCGCAAACGTTCTTTAAGTTAACATTGTGGGCAGGTAAATTGTACTGGCTGGCAGTATTGGCTACATGGGCTTTTAAATCAGCGCCATGACGAACAATTTTGGTTCTTCGCCGTAATAAGTCGCGCGTAGCACGAATATATTTGTCATACACATAAGCGAGTGGAAAGTTACCACCACGGATAAGTTTGGCTATTTTATACGAATCTATTTTATCGTTTTTAGCTTTACCGCCATGAATTGCCTTCATGTATAGGGCATGACCTAGAATAAAGTCGATAGTGTGCTCTTTGCAAAAATCAGCGACCCAATACCAGCAATGCATGCACTCCACGCCAACAACAATATCGCCAATGTAGGGTTTAAGTAGCTTTAGTAGTGCTTCTGGGTCATCTTTAATTTTCTTGTGAACAAGGATAAGTTCTGTATTATCAATGATACAGACGTAAAGCAATCGGGCATGTAAATCGATTCCACAATAATATGGATGCATGTTATTGTAAAAGTTCATTGAGCTTTCTCCTGTAAGGTTGGTTGCCTTTTCAGCGTAGCGAATAAACGCGATGCTGGGGAGGAGGCTCAATGAGTATCAAGTTGCTTAAACGGACAAAAAACAGTTGGCTTTTGTTCACTTCGTTCACTATTTTAGCCAACAATTTTTCGCTGCTTAGCAAGGCGTTAGCAATACAACAAACGGGGTTTCGCCAAATGAAGGGTCTACAAAAACTAGCTGGTATCGCAGCAATTTTCCAAGGGCTTATTTACATAGCAGCCTTTGTGTATTTTGGGGCTTTTTGGTCATATCCGGTTGATGGTAGTCCAGTCGAAAAAATGACTTACATGGCAGAAAATCAACTTCTATTTTCAATGTTCTATTTTCTGATGTACGTGGTGTTTGGCATTTTTCTGGCCATACTCGTTATTGGTATGTATAAGAGGCTTAAATATAAAGTTAATCCCTTAATTACTATTGGATCTCTATTCGGGGGCATTTGGGTCGGTCTGGTGATCGCAAGTGGAATGATTTCGAATATCGGGCTTGATCATGCAATCGATCTGATGGATGCAAATCCAGAAAAAGCCCTTGATATGTGGATAATCGTTTCAGTGATAACAGAAAGTATAGGTGGTGGAAATGAATTAGTTGGCGGACTTTGGGTTCTATTGATTAGCGTAGCAGCTATACAAGAAGGTAGATTACCCCGGTCACTTAACTATCTCGGATATTTTGTAGGCATAGCGGGCATTGCAACGATTTATCCTGACAAACTATTTACTGAAATATTTGGCGTATCACAAATTGTTTGGTTTATTTGGTTGGGTATATGTTTACTAACCGAGGAAAATGCTAACAAATCAATCCAGCAGACCGCTAACGCGTCGGCTGATTGAGGCGTTAAGTGTTCAAGGAGGAAACATGGTCAAAGCTACTTGTCATTGCGGTAATATCGTTATAACAGCAGATATGCTACTAGAATCTATTACCAGTTGTAATTGTTCAATGTGTTACCGGCTGGGTGCTCTTTGGGCTTATTACACAGTCGATCAAGTTGATATTAAAGTAAAATCAGAGGCTACTGTTCATTTGTGGGGTAGCAAAGTTCGCTCATATCATTCTTGCACTTTTTGTGGTTGCACGACTCACTACACACAAAAAAGAGATGACGGTACAAATAGGGTCGCAATCAACACCAGAATGGCTACTCCTGAGCTATTTAAGTCTGTTAATGTTAGGTTTTTCGATGGTGCTGATACCTTTAAATATGTTGAGCAATAGGGCACTTAACAAGAGTCTAAGGTTACGACAGTCCGCTCATGGCTGTGAGTTCAACTGGTGAATGCAACGCTATCCTTGTATTAATTGAGGCGCTCATCTTCAACTTAACTTATAGTCGAAATTAGAGTGTTGATTTAACGCGCTTAATTCGGTTTAATATCAGGCAATAAATATGCTTAGTAATGCAGGGACGACTTAGGGCAGCGCATTTTATTAACGTGGCCTAATTAGGGCATTAAAACATTCCCTTTATAAACTAAAGCCCATTGTATGAATAGTTCCCACGCTGACACCCAAACTGGTAGTACTTCGGTTAATATGTGCCAAGGATAGCTCATTGAAAAAATTAAGATTTATACTCGTTCTACTTACAGCAGTTTTCCTTATAGGTATGATCATACCAGATGACATTGTTATTCCTGTTGAGGGTGCAACACCCAATGATTGGAACCATAATACTTTTTGGTATGAGCCATGGGGAAGCTCTGTGGTCCATAAAGGGATTGATATATTTGGTAAAAAAGGGACTGCCACACTTTCTTCTAGCAAAGGCTTAGTCATTTATACGGGCACAACACGAAAAGGCGGGAATGTAGTGGCAGTATTAGGGCCTAAATGGCGTATTCACTATTACGCGCATATGGACAGTTACTCTGTTACAACGTGTACTGTTGTTAAGACTGGCTCAGTTATTGGTGTTTTGGGGGATTCAGGTAATGCCCAAGGAAAACAGCCACACATTCATTATTCAATCTTATCAATAATTCCAATTCCTTGGTTAGCTACAACACAGACTCAGGGTTGGAAAAGAATGTTTTTTTTAAACCCTCACGAAATGTTTATATAAGTTGTATTGAATAAATATTTACATCAGCGATTAATATCAAGGAGAGTATATGCCTCATTTTATAATGGACTGTTCTGAAAGTGTTTTTGGGGAACATGATGAGGAATACATTATTGAACAAATTCATTTTGTAGCTCACGCTACAGGTTTATTCGACGAAGGTGATATAAAAGTCAGAATAAATCCATTTAATACTTTCTCTGTGGGGAATAAGCGTGAAGACTTTATTCATGTGTTTGCCCATATAATGCAAGGAAGAACAACAGAGCAAAAAGCGAACCTCTCACGAGCAATTGTTAGTAAGCTTGTTGCTTTATTTCCTGAAATTTCTAACATTGCAATGAATATTAGTGATTTTGAAAAAGCGACATATTGCAATCGCACGATGCTTTAGCCAGCTATTATCTGTTATTTAATACAGTTTTGGATGTTTATAAGACGTATGAGTAATTCTCAATTACAAAAAATAATATCTCTTTATACTGCTTTTGTTTTTATACCTACGTTATTGCTTTATTTGATTTATAGTATATTTGGTTGGGTTGTATTTTCACTTACATTAAACCCTATTTTGGGCTATTTTTTGCTGGGTGGTGCATATGGTTTATGGTCACTACATTCATTAATAAAAACGATGAAAAATTTAACGGTATTAAAGCATCCTATCATTGTGAAACTTGGATTGTTATTAGGTTGTAGTTTTTGTCCTGTTGTTTTAACAACGGCTGAATTTAGTACGATGAAACCAAAAGAGTTTATTTTTATATATATTATTATTGCACCCTTTATAGCGACTTTTCATTTGTTTTATTTATATAATAAACAGTCGACTAGCGCCTCTTGAGTGATACTTTAACGAAACTATTTCTCAGTGGGCTTTATTAAACAAGGAGAACACAGGTATGGAACCAAATTACTCAGAATATTCAATTTCAGAGCTAGAAGAGTCATTACGTGCTATCGATCAAGAAGCGTATCCTGAAAGAACAAATGAGTTAAAAAAAGAGTTAAATAATCGCCTTGAAAACCCAACAACGAGTCATGAAGTAGAGGATGGTTTTGAGGCGAATGCACAATTTTATAAATGTCCTCATTGTGAAGAAAAAATTGGATTTTTTTCTAAAGCGCTACAAAGTTGGAGCAAGATAAGAGAGTGCCCACAATGCAAAAAACCATTTGCAGTAACCTTTAATGTAAAAGTGTTTTTCGTTGCGCTTTTACCTATGGTTATTTTTAATTATTTTATGATAAAACCTGTTTTAGGATCACTGGGATTAAGTAAGTCTATTGGTTTGGGGATAGTGTGTGGCGTGTTAATTATTATATCAACCCGTTTGGGCAGAGTACGTAATGAAAGTGACGCTACAAAAGAGGTTTAAGATAAATTTTGAAATGTTTTGTCTAGGCTTATACGCTTTATAGGAAAGCGTTTTTTGTTGGGAATATTTTAGTTGGTTCGTTTCGCTCAGCCCACCCTAGGTGAAAATTAAACACTAATCTCAAACTTTAAAATTCCCCGTATTTAGTGGTTGAGAATATGATAGTTACTTCCTGCACCTCAACTCTTTATTCAATTGGTATATTTTGCTTTAAAAGATAAGTCTGCGCTTGCTCTGTATAAGGCTTAAAATTCTTCCAGCGGCCTATGGCCTTGTTGTTAAGCGGTTGGCGCACTTGCATTTTGCTAGCGGTGCGGTGCTTAAATGAAAATCAAGGCACTGTGGTTGCCAATCTAAGTCGCAATAGCTCACTAGTGTTTAATTGGCAAAGTTAGATCAAACTTGGCGCCACCATATTTACTGTCGCTGACAACAACACTTCCCCCATGCAACTGCGCAATTTCTTTCACAATAGCTAATCCAAGCCCAAAACCAGCTTTCTGATTACCATCATTGATTTGATAAAAAGGTTCAAAAATATTGGCTTGCTGCTGAGGTGGAATGCCTTTGCCATTATCTTCAACAGAAACGACTATTGAGTCAACAATTTTAACCATACAAACATAAACTTCAGATTCACCATATTTATCTGCATTTTTTACAAGGTTAGTAATCGCGCGTTCGGTTAACGACTTATCAAGTAAAACGCTAATTTCATTACAAATTTGATTATTCCATTGAAGACTTGCCTTACATTCAATCAATAACTTTTCCTGTAAATATTGTGAAAAATCAGCAATATTAACTTCTTCAAGTTGTAGATTAAGCTCTGCTCTTTCCATTTTCGCATAACTTAACAGTTCCTTCACTAAATCCTCTAAACAGAAAATTTCATCCTCCAGTCCTTTTACATGAGCCATCATATTGTCGTTTTTGGCAGTTACTAGCATCTCCAATATCATTTGCATACGAAATAAAGGGGAACGAAATTCATGAGCAATAACATGGGTAAGCTGTTTGTGGCTACCTAAAATGCCTTCCATCTGCTTTGCCATATCATTTAAACAGGTATTAAGTCTCCCAACCTGAAAACGTTTTTTGGTCGACGCGCGTGCAGTCAAGTTACCTTGGCTAATATCAACAAGGGTAGACTCAACACGTTTTAATTTCCGGTGTAGACCAAATAACCAAATAAAACACCCCGAAGCAACAAAACAAATTAGTGCGATGAAAATAGCATCGCCAACAGCTTCGTCAACTTCTAACAAATGATGTGTTTCATCTTCTTCAATTTGGTAATACTGCGCAGGTGAAAAGACTTTGAAGTAATTATACTCTTCGTCATCAAACCATGTTGGCTGGTTTTCTAATGCCTTTTGAATATGAGTGGGAATATTAGCAAATGGAACCGGGCTGATTATGATTTGGTTTTTATCAGCAATAACATCAATAAGCTCTTGTCTGTGTTGCAAAGTTATATGACTATCAAGTTCTTCAAGTAATGTTATTTCTGCAGCAAAGTTTTCAGCTTTTATAATGTTTTCTATGTCAACATAGAGATAGGTATTAATTAAATGGGCAGCAATCATAAAAATATAGAGTGTCGCTAATAGCCCTAAATACAAAGAAATAAATAATCTGGTCATAAAGTTCGCACAATTAAATGTTATGCAAGTAGTTTAGCCTGAAATATGCTCTTATTCTGTATGTGTTTGTATGAATATCAATTACCAATAATCAGGTACAAACATATAACCTTTACCCCTAACCGTTATTACACCTTGTGGGCGATTAGCATCATCTTTAAGCTTTTTTCTTATTTGGGCTATTTTGTTATCAACCGAGCGATCTAAACCGTCATATTCAATATTTCTCAACGATTGCAACAGTTCCTCACGACTTAACACTTGTTCTGCATGCTTAACTAAGTGCCATAGCAGTAAAAATTCAGATGGGGTAAGGGGTACTAATTCATCATTTAATTTGCAGCGTTGCAATGATTCATTCAACCACAAAGAGCCAAAAGCTTTTTCTTTATCTGAACGACTTGCTTGATTTAATTCAGCTGATGTAGTTGCTTCTGTAGAGCCTTGATCTCGTCGTAATAAATTTTTTATTCGTGCTAGCAGTACCCGTGGCTGAATTGGCTTCTGAACAAAATCATCGGCTCCGATTTCAAGTGCCGCCACCTGATCCATATCATCACCACTAGCAGTCAGCATCAATATTCGACCAGAAAATTGGCTTCTAACCTCACGACAAACAGATAAACCATCAAGGCCTGGTAGCATTAAATCAAGCACGACCAGTGAGGGCTGAATAGAAAGTATTTTTTCGACAGCGTCAATGCCAGAGTGAACCACTACAACATCGAATCCAAAATTTGAGAGATAGTCGTGCAGTAAAGATGCTAATTTATCATCATCTTCAACCAGCATAATAGTTTGGATATTCGACATTTAAGATAGATAGCTCACTTAGTAGGTTACTAGTACAAATATAGCAAAAAAATAAAAAAGAGGCACTAATAATGCCTCTTTTCAGTCACTTCAAATACCATAAATTATGGTAACAAGTATTTATCTAATTCAGCTTTTGTCATCACATGCACCGTATTATGAGGCGCCGCTTCAATGGTAAAATAGTAAAACTCTGGACCCAACTCATTGCCTAACATTTCTCGAAAGAAAGTAAGTTGTGCACCATGACCTTCATGATCTCTACCAAGTTCATTAGCTGGTTTACCGTCTGTACAACACCAAGAATGAACACCAAGCTTTGCACCTTCAGTATATACTCTTCTAAAACCAGCAGCGTATAAATCAACACCACCAGAGTTAATATCAGAAGTTGCTTCAACCATTGTGGTTAACATGGCATTGCGTACCAATCTACCTGTGTGCATATTAATAGCATCATTTACCGAGCCACTAATTTCCTGAAGCAACAAGGTATCAACTTCAGGATGGTCATTAATTAAATCACTGATCTGTACATATGTTAGACTGCCAAGGTCACCATTTATCAGAGCTTGAGTACCAGATACTTCAACTGTACTAGTGCCACCTTCTATCAAAGACTCATTAATAGTCATTCTTATTGGAAAATCACCTTTTTCAGGGTGGCTAATACTACCCTCATATATTGCATTCTCGTTATCATCTTGTGATACCGAAATGTCCTTGCCAAAGAAATAGTTATTAGCATCGGCAAGTGCCTCATTAATATCCTCCAGTTCACTCTCTACTACCCTGATAAAGGCAACAGGGTCATTCTCTTCAAAATCAAAGCCAAAAAACAAAAAGCCTTTATCATATTTAGCAAAAATCAGATTATCATCTTGATCTATATCAACGAATGAGATGTCATAATTTACACCGTCAATTTGCAGTTCTAATGCGTCAAATTGACGTTTAAAGGTATCAATATATTCAGCAACATTTTCTGGTTGAATATGATGTATTGCTTCTGGGGTTACAGGTGTTGTTGGACCCGCTGTCTTTGTCGGTTCAGTTGTTTTTTTTGAACTGCTACCGCAAGCTTGCAATGCAAGTGCAGTAATAAGTATCGAGATTATAAGTGCTAAATTTTTCATAATGCGATTCCACGTCTTGGTTAATTGAGGCCATTATGAAGATAAGACATCAAGTACAATAGAATGAAATTGTCGCGATAATGTATGCAAAGCACTTACAATTGATAATAATTGGTAAGGTATTTTACTTTGTCGGGCGACGCATTGCTTATTCGAGCTATTCTGGCACTAATCAAGCTAACTCTAAGTTCATACATTCAACTTTCAAACCACAAACCCTTACTCAAAACTGATATTTTGCTTTAAAAAGTAATCTTCAATTTCTTCTGTATAAGGCTTAAAATTCTTCCAGCGGCCTATGGCTTTGTTGTTAAGCGGTTGGCGCACTTGTATTTTGCTGGCAGTTGATACTGGTGCGGTGTTTAAGTGAAAATCAAGGCACTGTGGTTGCCAGTCTAAGTCGCAATAGCTCACTAACTCTTTTATCTTTTGCTCGGGTGCGGCGATGAGCTCTTCGTATTTTACTAGTTTAATATTGCTGTGCAGGGCGCTAAAGTGCAGCATCAGTTTATAAAAGCGGCTGTAAAATTTAGCGGTGTCGAGTAAGTCTAACGAATACGCGTAGTAGGGGTTATTAATCGTAAATAGCTGACGATAGTTACCAATACAGGTATCCATGGGGTCGCGAAGTAGGCAAATTATTTTGGCGTTTGGCAGGGCTTTGGTAATTAAATCAATATAAAAAAAGTTAAACGGTAGTTTATCAATAAAGTGTTTATGGCTGCCGGTTACAACGCGCGTTGCTTCAAGGTAAGTACTGCCAAGTTTTGCAAAATCAAGCTGGTAAGCTTGGCTTAAGGTGTCTATATCGAGTACTTGAGGCGTGTGCGTTTGGCTAAGTTTTTTTACACTTAGGCCAAAGTCTTGCAGCTCGCCCGCCGATTGTACGTCGCTGTGGCTTGATAAAATGCGTTCAACTAATGTGGTGCCAGAGCGCGGCATGCCTAATACAAAAATTGGCTCACTGCTTTGGTTGCCAGCCGTTTGTTGGTTTTTGTATTTATCACTGAGCTGTTTGATATGCGCGAATAAAGCCTCAGACGCTTGGTTATCAAACGCCTTATTAGCGAGTTTTGCTGCTTTACCTTGTTGTAACGCGGTAAAGGCTGCTGAAAACTCTCCTAAGTCTTGATATTCTTTAGCGAGCGCATGACCTATATGCAGTTTAGCGTCGGGATGATTGACCTGTTCGAATACATTTTTTAATCGCGTGATGTGGTTATTATGTTCGGTGACTTTAGTTAAATCGGCTAAGGCAAAATGACTTTGATGATGAAGCGGGTTCAGTGCAATGGCATTTTCAAACGCGTGCTGTGCTTTATCAAACTGGCCTAAAAACTTAGCGCATACTCCATAGTTATAATAAAACTGCGGTTGGCTGCTGTTACTCGCCTCAGCTAAATTTAACGCGCATGTAAAGTAGTCAGCAGCATGCTGATGTAAACCCGCTTGGGTGAGCGCGACGCCTAATGTATCGGCATCAAGTGCTTTACTAATATGTTCAATCTTAACGCTGAGGGCGGTGTTTTTTGCTTTTTGTAAGTCGCCCGTAAGAGCGTAACACTTGGCAAGTTGCGCTGTATATTCAATAGACTGGGTAAAGCTTAATGCTTTTTCAATTAGCTTTATCGCTTTGTAAATTTGGCCAACCTGTAAATTAACCATAGCGAGCAAAAAGTAGCCATCAGCAAAGTCTGGTTTTTGTGTTACCAGCTCAACCAGTGCTTTATGCGCTTGCTGAATATTGCCTTGGTTTAAGTTGTTGATAGCGCTTTGGTGTAGTTGCTTTAAGTTTGGCTGCATGAATACTCTTATAAATAATATACTTACAAAATCAAGAGGCTCAAATTAATTTGAGCCTCTTGATTGTACTTAAACTTATCGTTTAATTATATTTCAAACTGATAGTTAAATTTAATGCCAATAGTAAGCGGGCGATTAATAAAGTAACCATAGTTACGTTGTATGTCTGCGCCATTGGCTGTTGTAATATCCGCATCTGAGCGACGAACAGAGGTAACCGCATATTTATTAAAGAGGTTATCTACATATAAAGTAGTCGACCACGCATCGGCGGTTAATTTAGCTGAAATATTACTTAAGCTATAACCTGGGAGTGCTTCACCGTTGTCACGTAGGCCTACTTTTGAAATTACATCACTTTGTGCAGTTAAACCGTAGTTTATATCGAGGGTTTTATCATTTAAAACGTCTGTTTGGTAGTTAATCCCCATAGAGAACTGATGCTCAGGTGAGCCCGGTAAACGGTCGCCATCTACCGCGCCATCACTCCCGTCAGCATTAAATAAATACGGAGCGTCTGAGGTTAGCTCTGCTTTTGTATAGGCATAAGTTGCATAGGCAGTAAACGAGTCTGATAAAATTGCACGCGTGGCAATTTCAATCCCTTTCGCATTTGCGCTACCAGCATTTGATAAGTAAGGTAATTGGCCTACTGTTGTTGCACCGGCAATTTGTGCGTTATCCCAATCTACATTGAATAGTGCGGCATTAAAGTGTAGCTGGCTTCTCATCCAGGTACTTTTAAAGCCTAGCTCATAGTTGGTGGTTGTATCTGCATCGTATAGCATTTCATCAGGTGTACCACAGCCTGTTTGTTGGTCTTCAGGTAGAGGTGTTGGGCAAGGCACTAAGCCATTTGAGCCACCAATTCTAAATCCTTCACTTATAGTTGCATACGCCATTACTGAATCTGTAAATTGGTACTTAGCATTAAATTTGAACAGATTACCGTTGTCACCAGCTTCGTTCTCTTCAAAGTTAACTGAAATTGCATCAGGTGCAGCACCTTCATACAAGGTATTTGCTAATGGGAAATCAAAAGCCGCTTTTGATTTTACGTCGTATTCGTAAAAACGCGCGCCAATGGTAATGTCGAGTTTATCGGTTACTTGGTAACCCACTTCACCAAAAAGTGCTGATTCAGTGACTTTGCTACCAGTAATTTCTAAATATTCTAAAGAGTCTGGTCTTAGCTGTGCGCCACCAAAGTTGTCAACCGCGAACTGATCAAAGCCTGGTGTGAACTCTCTGCTTGATGCGTCGGTGTCGGTTTTGTTGTAAAAACCACCAACAATCCAGCTTAGGTCGCTATCGCTTTGTGAGACCAAACGTAGCTCTTGAGTGAAGGTATCGACTTCGTCTAATTCACGGGTAAATGCTGAAAACGAAGGAAACTCTTCGTAGCCATAGTCTAAACGAATTAAAAGGTCAGTTTGGTCGCGTTGACCATCGGCTTCAAAGTGTGAAATACCGGTAGCTGATACCAGCTCAGCAAAACCTAAGTCGGCTTTAAGTTCAAGGCTGAGTAATTGATCTTCTTTTTTCCGTGGCTCTTCAAAACGGTACGCTGACTCGTATTTGCCGATGCGATCATTTAAACCATTATTTTCGTTAAGGCTATTGTGATGAACAATTGAGCGACCTTCGGTGTCTTGCTTTTGATAGAAGTAGTTTAATGTGCCTTCAAATGACTCATTTGCTTTGTAACGTAATGAAATACGCCCAGTTGTGGTGGTTTCACCGTTGGCGTCTTTTACATTTTTAAGATTGCTGTTTACTGCATCAAGGTTTGTCCAATCAGGGTCGGTGATCGACACACCTGGTTCACGAACGGTGTAGGCGTAGTCAATAAACCCTGGGTCTTCATAAATATTTAAACTGGTACGTACCGCCAGTTTGTCTTCAATTAATGGTAAATTGAAGATAAAACCGGCTTCGCCGCCGATTGAATCACTTTCTTGAGTTTGAAAAACATCACCAAATACTTCACCTGATATAAAATCAAGCTCTGGCTCTTTAAGCATGTAACGAATAGCGCCACCCAATGTGCCTGCGCCATACAATGTGCCTTGCGGTCCAATAAGTACTTCCACTCGTTCTACATCAACAAGGCGCATATCTACCGATACTGGAATTTCGTTAATGTAAGTGGCTACCGTGCCGCCATCTGATGAAGGGCCTGATGAATTTGTATTTAATCCACGCACAATAATAGGCGAGCCAGAGCGACCACCTTGATCAGTAATTGTTAAACCTGGCACCCAACGCGCTACATCGGCTAATTCGCTGATATTTTGGTCTTTCATTACATCGGCATCAAGCGCAGTAATGTTAAGAGGCGCAGCCTGAATAGAGCCACTTCGGCGTGTTGCTGTAACCTCAATAACTTCAAGCGATTTATTGTTTTCAATAATTTGCTCTTGTGCTGTTGCATTACCGCTAAGTAATACACCGCTCAGTGCGCTTGATACAGCCAAGGTTAACAGGCTTGGTTTAAACATAAAAATTGATCCCAGTTAGATTTAGTACGTTAATAAATGAGCGCTAATAGTATCAGGGAGTTTTGTTGATGGAAATAAAAATATGAATTTTAATTCACTTTTTTAGAATAAAAATTAAGGCGTGGGTTTTTACTTAAATTTAAAGTTTAAATATAACAAGGTGTTTGTATAAATAATGCACACACAGTAGATGGTATATATTGTTTTAAGTGCAACAATGAATGGTGTGAAAGGAGAGATAAAACGCAGGCTTAGTTATACTAAGAGGGAGTTGTAAAATAGGAGATGAGAAGTTGCGCCATGATAGTTCATGACGCAATTAAATTATTAAACTCTAAGCAGCAGGCTGCTTTTTACCATTAGACATTGAACTACCTACCGAGGCAATAATCACCAGTAAAATAGCCAGCCACTGCCAAATGCTTAACAGTTCACCTAAAATAACTAAGCCAGCGAGTGCTGCAATTGCAGGTTCTAGGCTCATTACAATACTAAAACCTTGTGGCGACATATTACGTAAAGTAATCATTTCAAGAGTATAAGGCAGGGCGCTTGAAAGCACGGCGATAGCAATACCTAATGGAATAATATCCCAAGTAAATGCAGCACTTTGTGAAATGCCGCCATAAGGTACCAGCACAATGGCTGATATTGTCATGCCCATCGCAACCGTTGCGCCACCAGAGCTTTGACTGCCTGTTTTCTTACCAAATAAAATATAGCCAGCCCAACAGGCACCCGCCGCAAGTGCGAGTACTACACCGACTGGATCAAGGCTGTCTTGACCTTTCATATCAGGTAAAAGTAATAAAATACCGGCCACTGCACAGGCAACCCAAAATAAGTCACGTTTTCTGCGAGAAGAAAACAACGCGACAGCTAATGGGCCTGTAAATTCAAGCGCAACCCCAATACCTAATGGGATACGTTCTATCGCGTAATAAAATAGAATATTCATGCCGCCTAAACTTAATCCATAAATTAATATGGGTAAGCGTTGGCTTGCAACAGGGAAGTGTTTCCATGGTTTAAAAATCAAACACAAAATAGCGGCCGAAAATCCTAAACGTAAGGCTGTTGTGCCCTCAGGTCCAACAATAGGAAAAAGCTGTTTAGCCAGTGACGCGCCTGACTGAATCGTCATCATTGCTAGCAATATGCATAAAATAGCCAGTAATAGATCTTTGGTTGATTTTTGCATGGATGTCCTTAAAGATTGCGATGAATTTTGGCGGCATGTTACCTGCTTTTGATCTCAGAGGTAAGTCAAATTTTGTGATCTTTTTAAGCTTAATTCAAAATAGCAGTGTTTAGTAAAGTGTGCCCAAAGGCCAAGCGATAAAATACGCTTATCGCTTAGCCGGTAGTTTTTGTTTTATTCAGAGGATAAATCTGCTGGGTAAACAACACCAAGTTGTGCGCGTGCGGTATCAAGTACTTGCATTACATCGACAGAAAGCTGATGAGTATTAACGCTAGACTCCCCCTGATTTTGCTCAATGGTATTGATAAAGTTCTCGAGTTCGTACTTCATAAAGTGCTCGTCAAATTCCGTGCTAATAAGCTCTTTATGACCATTGTTAGCAATAAACTCTATTTTTTTAAGCTGCGACACGGCTTCAATTCTAATTCGACCTAATTCCCCCTGAATTTCAGTGATATTTTCGCCTTGTGAAATTTTCGAATAGCTGATCACCGCTTGTCTGTCGGGATAATTTAAAAGCACATCGCCTGCACCATCTACACCACTTTCAAGTAATACGCCGCTGGCGTGAACAGAGCGTGGTCCTCCCCATAATGCAATAACGAGATAAAGTGGGTAAATACCCAAATCTAGTAAGGCACCATTAGCAAATTCAGGTAAAAAAGTATTAGGGCGCTCACCATTTTTATACTTGTCGTAACGTGATGAATACTGACTAAATTGACCAATAAACTTACGTGGTGTGCCTATTTTTTTTAGGGCAGCTTGTAAGTGCGCAAAATTAGGTAAGTGCGTTGTCATCATCGCTTCCATGTAAAGGCGCTGATGCTGCTTTGCCGCAGTTAAAATAGCCGCAAGTTGCGTGCTATTAGTCGCTGAGGGCTTTTCGCCTAATACGTGTTTGCCCGCTTTCAAACACTGTATTGCATATGCACTGTGCAGGCTATTGGGCGCCGCTATATAAACTGCGTCTACTTGTTTATCTTGGCACACAGCATCAATAGAGGTAAAAATTTTAGCATCGGTATTTGTTGGATGATTAGCTAAAAAGCGCTCGCCGCTGCTTATTTGGCGAGAGCAAATACCGTATAAATTAAAATTGCTGAGTGTATTAGCCGCTGCCAAAAACGTGTCGCTAATAAAATTAGTACCTACAATTACAAAATTCATGAATAGCCTTTGCTGTTTTTAAACAAGGGCGCAGTTTAACAATGTTTGGCTCTAAATGCGCGGGCAGAGCAATTAAACCAACGTTTAATGCTAGTACATAACGTAGCTTGCTCCTGATAACCTAAAAGCTCTGAAATTTGAGTCACCGACAATTGGTTTTGTAATAAATAGTGCTCACATAGGGCGCGGCGAGTGGCGTCTTTGAGCTTTACAAAACTGGTATCGTGCTTTTTAAGTTCTCGGTGCAAGGTGCGAGGGTGAATATTAAGCGCAGCGGCAATAGTATTATTAGCGCTTTGAAATATCGGCAGCATAATGCGAATAAGCGCGCTTACCTGAGCAGGCAAAGATTGGCTATGAGCATTATTTTCGGCTAAAAAGCTAAGTGCAGCTTGGGTTTTGTGCTGCTTAGTAACGTTAAGTGTTAAATCTAAGTCTTGTTTGGCAATTAATACGCCGGCGCTATTTCTGTGAGTAATAACCTTACACCCAAAATGCTGATGGTAGGTCTGCTTATTTGCGCCTAGGGTATGAGGTAAAAATACACTTTGTGGCTTACAGCGACCATTACTCATATTTTTTAAGGTAGCAATGGCCAATGCAATGGTGAGCTCTATTACTTGGTTTATTGCTGGTAATGGCCTGAGATTTATAGCGAATGATAAAAACACGTGTTTATTATCATCAAGTGGATGAGTGGTTAAATTAAGCGCTGGCGTATGCAAGTGTAAATATTTTATCACCCAATCTAGCGCCTCGGCTAAATTAGTGCCTGTTTGAGCGGCTATTGCAATATGGCCCAAAATATCAAAGCTTTGCAGGCTTGCTAGTTTTAAACCAAAATTTGGACAATTTAGTGTATTCGCGCAATGCTCTAATAGCTGTGCATACGCGCGGTAAGTAAGGGTCTCTTGCTCTAGTTTATTAAAGTCCACATTAATGGCGCACTGCTGCATTATGGCAGCGAGATCTCCCCCAAGTTCTGCAATTAAATGGTCTATTCCTTGTAAAGAAGTGGCTCTAATTAAACGGCTCATAAAATATACTTTTGGTGAGGGTGTCTAAAAATAACAAGTTTTTATTCGATGTTCCATGCAAACTGGTTTTTTAATTGGAGAATAATTATGCATACCACTACATTTGATTACATTGTTGTTGGCGCAGGCAGTGCAGGCTGCGTTATTGCATCGCGATTATCTGAAAATAAAAATGTGAGTGTGTGCTTAATTGAAGCGGGCGGCAGTGATAAAGGTGCAATGGTTCAAATGCCTGCAGGGGTTGCTGCTAGTGTGCCTTATGGCATTAATAGCTGGCATTACAATACGGTACCTCAAAAAGAACTTAATAACCGCTGCGGATTTATGCCTCGTGGCAAAGTGCTTGGCGGTTCAAGTTCCATTAATGCCATGGTTTATATTCGAGGTAATAAGCACGATTATAATAATTGGGCTGCACTGGGCAATGAGGGCTGGGACTATGAGAGTTTATTGCCTTATTTTATTAAAGCTGAAAATAATAAAACCTTTACTGAAAGTGATGTACACGGGGTTAATGGCCCTTTGCATGTGCAGGATTTAAGCCAGCCAAGCCCAGTAAATCAGCTGTTTTTAAACGCCTGCGAACAACAAGGTGTACCGCACAATGGCGATATAAACGCAGGGCAGCAAGTGGGAGCCAGGTTATCGCAAGTGACTCAATATCAAGGGGAGCGTTGTAGCGCGGCAAAAGCGTATATAACCCCCCATTTAAATCGAAAAAACCTAACTGTGCTTAGCAAAGTACACGTTAATAAAGTACTTTTTTGCGATAAAACCGCAACCGGAGTCTCTGTTTCTATAAACAATAAGGCCGTTGTATTGCATGCAAAAAAAGAGGTGGTTTTAAGCGCTGGCGCAATTAACTCACCGCAAATTTTAATGCTATCGGGAGTTGGCCCTAAAGAGCAACTAAAGCAGCATAATATTGAAATAGTAAACGAGCTTTCTGGTGTTGGAGAGAACCTTCATGACCACTTAACCGTTGTGCCATTGTATAAAGCTAAATACAGTAAAGGCACATTTGGTATAAGTGCGGGTGGGGCGTTTAATATTGCAAAAGGATGCGTTGATTGGTTTGTAAAACGTGAAGGGCAGCTTACTAGTAATTTTGCAGAATCACATGCCTTTATAAAGCTATTTTCCGATTCAAAAGTACCCGACGTACAGCTTGAATTTGTAATTGGGCTGGTGGATGACCATAGCCGTAAACTGCACCTAGGCCATGGTTATAGTATTCACTGTAGTATTATGCAACCTAAAAGCCGTGGCACGATTCGATTAGCCGATGCCAACCCCTTGAGTGCTCCACTTATTGATCCTAATTATTTAAGCCACCCCGATGATTTAAACGTGATGTTAGCGGGGCTTAAAAAAACACTGCAGATTATGCAAAGTGAAGCATTTGATGTAATTAGAGGTAATATGGTTTACCCGCTAGATATTAACAATAATGAGCAGCTTATTGAGTATATTAGGCAAACGGCCGAGACTGAATATCACCCTGTAGGCACTTGTAAAATGGGGCAAGATGCCATGGCGGTAGTGAATAGCCAACTACAAGTACATGGCGTGAAAAATTTGCGTGTGGTTGATGCCTCAATTATGCCGCATATAATTACCGGCAACACCAATGCCGGTGTGATAGCCATTGCCGAAAAAGCAGCTGACTTAATTAAGCTAGCTTGACTTATAAAACGCTGTTAACCATTGCTGCCAGTCTTGCTCTAGTTTGATCATTTGCAGGTGTTTTTTAGCAGCAAAATGCTTGCTTTTATCCTCGTCAGCTAAAAACGGCCCTACACGACATAGCGAGCAATAATTATCGGATAAGTAAGCAGGCAAAGTTAACAAGCTAGCTAGTTCAGGTAAGGGTTTTTCACTAAATACATAGGTAATGCCGCTGGTGTCTTTAACGTGTTTATCACGGTCAACATTGCGAATTTTATAACCATTAAAGAGACTAATATCAAATGGCATTTGTCCCTGATATTGTGCGTTTAAATGGGTATTTAAACTGCCTTCAATATTCCATTCTCGATAAGGTTTAACATCTTTTGAAGTGATGAAACATAGCCCTGCACCTTGTGTATTTAAAGCAAACTCATTGGCGTATTTTATAAATTGATGCAGTAATGCGCGGTTAAGTACGTTCATGCTGGTATGGCGTGTATTGTGTTCAAATGCATCGCGACCAACAAACGCAGGAATAAGCGGAAATTGAAAAATAACCACATCAAAACTATGTAAATGCTGGCCGAGCGTTTGCCAACATTGTGGGTTGGTTACATCAAAGCTATTAAGTACTTCTACCTTTTGCGACTTTAAAGCATTGAGCGCATTATCTGGGTATTTTTGCTCAATAGTTGATTGGTCGTCGTAAGTGGATGCCACTAACTTTTTTGGCTTAATATGACGATAAAGCGCATTTGAAAACGATAAATCGCCATCACCTACCGTAAGTATGTTCCAGTTTGGATTTAAATACATATTAGCGTGAAGATGTGTTTGGGTTTTCGGGCTCATCATTTTGCTGAGGTGCTTGATGCAACCTATACATAGCTAAACGTGTTTTTAAACCCTCAATAGCAACCTGTTTTAAAATTAGGTTAAAGGTAATCAAAATAGCAAACACAATGTGGATAGGACCATGGGTAAATCCTGCGTCAGGATCAAATATAGATAAACCAAACAATACAAACAACACAACCATTAGTATTTCAATGAGTTGATTTGAATAAAAAGAAAGACGACCTTCGCTTTTATGATCTTTTTTTATGCTAATGGCACAAAAAAAAGGGATCACTTTTATTTTAAAAGCGGCGTTTTTTTCTACAAAATTCTCACCAAGGTCAGTGAGCTGTTGGCGCAATTGGTCTATCATGGGGTGTCCTCTCAATACAGTGCGCGGATGTTACCCTATTACAGACCAATGGTTAAGTAATGGCGTGTTATTTAGGGTAAATACTCATACCAATAATTAAGATATGACACACAAACACCACAGATGTGAGCACAAAGCGCATTTTTTGGTAATCTTTGTGGTAACTCTGCCAATTAACCGACGCTTTTTCGAAAATCAGAACCAACCAAAAACTCGCGCCTAACCACGCAAGCATCCACTCAATCGGCAAAAATGATAAAAACGGAATAGGAATGACCGGCAGCACAGCTTTAATGGCATCGGCAAAGCTTTGTTGCCCTGCATGCCATAAACTACCTGCCATAAACGCTAAAATAGCGATGCTGTAAAAACTAAAAAACTCTAAATTAACACTGTTACTGCCAAACATAAGTGGCCAACCCACACAGCCTAAAAACGGCAGCAAGCCCAAATAGCCTAGTTGAATGTGATTAACAAATTTTTCCATGGGTAAGCGCCTTAATCGAGTAGGTATTTCAACACTGCTAGTGTAACAAGGATAGATAGAGTTATCTTATAAAATTTATACAATGATTAAACGACCATGTTATTTATGACGATCACTCATTTTAATTAAAATAGTGTTTTTTGAAGCGCTAAGTTAGTGATTATTCGATTATTACCTATACTGATTGTGGGAACCACTAAATGGATGATTAGTATGGCTAACAATGTCACTCGACGTAAATTTTTAAGTACGCTAGCGGTCGGTGCTGCGACCTCTGCTGTCGCATTTAAAGCGCCGTATGTGTTTGCAAAAAAACCGGTTACGCTTAGAGTCATGGGAACGCATGTAACTTTACAAGAAGAGCTTAGAGTCCGCGCCATGCAAGAGCTCGGTATTAATATTGAATTTACCCCTATGGGGAGTGCGGCCGTTTTACAAAAAGCAGCAGCTGATCCCTCTTCATTTGATTTATATGAACAATGGTCTGACTCAATTAATATATTGTGGCAAGCCAATGCTATTCAACCAATTGAAGTAGAAAGACTAAAATATTGGCAGGAAATAAACCCACTAACCAAAACCGGTAAGTTAGTTCCCACAGCAAAATTGGGCGCAGGTGATGCGCCCAACAAAATTTTATATGTTCAACAAGATGGCTCACTTGGAAGCCAAGCAACTGATAAAATAAGTTTTATGCCTTATGTTCACAATGTGGATTCATTTGGCTATAACACTAATTTTATACCTAAGGGTGTGGCTTACGAGACTGAGTCATGGGGCTGGTTGCTTGAAGAGAGTAACAAAGGTCATGTAGGTTTGGTGAATGCCCCCACCATAGGCATTTTCGATGCCGCATTGGCAGCCCAGGCTCAAGGGCTGATGACATTTAATAATATTGCCAATATGAGTGTTGCAGAAATAGACAAACTGTTTGCAATTTTAATTAATAAAAAGCAAGCAGGGCATTTTTCTGGGTTTTGGACATCGGTGCCACAATCTGTTGAGTTTATGCTTAAAAAGCGTGTGCACATACAAAGTATATTTTCTCCGGGGGTGACTGCATGTAGAGCCCAAGGTTTACCCGTTGTTAATGCATCTCCTAAAGAAGGGTATCGAGCATGGCATGGAGTGATGTGTCTCTCTGCTAATACGGTAGGGCACGTAAAAGACGCCGCTTATGAATACATGAACTGGTGGTTATCGGGCTGGCCTGGTGCATTTATTTCCAAGCAAGGTTATTACATTTCTAATCCAGAACGTAGCAAAGAAATAATTACCACCCCCGAATGGGATTATTGGTACGATGGCAAAGAAGCGACTCAACCACTAGCGGGTACCGATGGCAAAAATATAATTATGCCAGGGCAAATTCGCGATGGCGGCAGCTATGAAAAGCGCTTTTCTAATATTGCGGTGTGGAATACAGTGATGGATAACTACGATTACAGTTTAGATAAATGGTTTGAACTACTAAACGCATAAGGGAATTGAATGCTGAAACAGTTAATTGGTTCTTTATCTATTAAAGTATTATCTTCGTTGGCTATTTTTATTTTAATACAAATAATAGTTTACGTTGTTATTAATGAGCGAACCGACAAAATAGAGCAAGCCAGTAAAAATGTATTGAATATTAATGGGCTGTCAGTTGTTGTATTTGAAATTAACAAAGATATTTTACAGATTCAACGAGATATTTCGGTTTATGGTGTGTCGGGTAGCGAGGTTATTTTTGATAAAATAAAAAGCACTCAGCAAAGTATTCAAGCGCGGTTAATTGAAGCACAACAGCGAATTCAGCAACACAAGATTAAAAACTCATTAAACGCCATGCAATCATTGGTTTTAAATTATGGCAAAAGTATCGATAGTCTTAAAAAACGATATGATGAAAAGTCTAAAATTATTGAGCAACAGTTACCAAATACCTACGAATTAGCATTAACTACCTTAGCAAGCAGGGATGGAGAAACGGCCAGGCTGGGCAAGGACTTATTATTGTTTCAGCTAAAGGATCATTGGCATCATCTGTATCGCAATTCAGTCCTGTTTTTAACTCAACGCGATTACGCCAAACGTAGTCAAGTAAAACAGCGGCTACAATTAATTAAACAATTAACCAACAGTGGCGCTACAAACAAAATGATTGGCCACAACAAGGTCGAGCAACTAAATAGTTTAACAACTAAATTCGAGTCTTTATTTGCTCAGGCCATTCAAGCTAATAGAAACTATTTAACCTTAAGTAATATTGTTATTGCCGGTGATTCGGTCGAGTTTTCAGCACTTGCCAAAAAATTGCAAGAAGATGCATTGTTGTTGCTTAGTGATATTTCGAAAACCAGTCAAGAGAGCATTGATGCTGCGCAAACTGTTATTCAAGTGTCGTTATTTTTGTCTGTTACCTTGTTTATTCTTTTCGCTTTATTTTTTCACTTTCATATTATTAAAGCGATTAACAGGCTCACAGTTAGTTTTAGATCATTTCTAAATGGTGATTTCTCAGCAAACATAGCTGATATTAACCGTGAAGACGAAATAGGGTTTTTAGCCCAAGCAGCAAATAAATTTAGAGTGCTAAACGAGCGCCTAGTTGAAGCAAAAAAAGCGGCAGAAGAAACATCCCGAATCAAATCTGAGTTTTTAGCTAATATGAGCCATGAAATACGCACTCCCATGAACGGTATTTTAGGCATGGTACAGCTAGTGAGTAATACAGAGCTTGATGCTAAACAAAAACGCATGATTGAGGTTATTAGCTCTTCAGGTAACAGTTTATTGGTTATTCTTAATGACATTCTTGATTTAAGTAAGCTTGATGCCGATAAAATGCTACTAGAAAATAGAGAGTTTAAATTAAGTGCTTTATTGTATGAGCTGGAACAAATTTTTAAATCGCAAGCCGACCATAAAAATATAGAGTTTAAAATAGTAAAAGAAAAAGTAGATTCTGTTGATTTGGTACAAGGCGACGAAACCCGTTTAAAACAAGTACTAATGAATTTATTGGGGAATGCATTTAAATTTACAGAGTATGGAACAGTAACATTATCTGTTGCTCTAAAAGAGAAAAATAGCAGTGAAGTGATGTTACTATTTAGCGTTATCGATAGTGGTATAGGTATTTCACAACATAGTATAAAAACGTTATTTGATGCTTTTACACAAGCTGACACTTCAACAACACGTCGTTTTGGTGGTACAGGGCTTGGATTAACTATCTCTAGTAAAATATTAAACTTAATGGGCAGTAATTTACAAGTAGAAAGTGAATTGGATAAGGGTTCGAGATTTTATTTTCAGTTAACGCTTAGTACTCCATCATCAAATGTGGCTGAAAAACAGCAAGCACAATTACCCGATGTAAATATTAAAAATAAAGATATACAAGTATTAATTGCCGAAGATAATCCGGTAAATCAAATCGTGCTAGAAAGCTTTTTAAAAGCAATGGGTATTAAACATATAACCATGGCAGATAATGGTGAAATAGCGCTTGAGCTATGTACTAAACAACAATTTGATTTAATTATGATAGATATTCAAATGCCGGTAATGGGCGGGCTTTTGGCAACTAAATATATTAGGGAACTAGCCAATTACCACGATGTGCCCATTATTGCCGTTACTGCAAACATCACTGAAAAAGACGAGCCTGAGTACGTGGCAGCGGGTATAACTAACACTATAAACAAGCCTATAGAATTCAATAGTTTAAAAGTTATAATTGACCAGTATAGCGAGTAAGAATAAATATCCTATGTGCTTTTATATTTTTTGGTGGTATTGGTTAGCAATACACTCAAAAATTAAAAGCGCCTTTAGGCGCTTTTAACTTTAATTAGCAATACATATTTTCAGTGGTTTATTCATTATTACCCACAAAATGCTAACTACTGGGTTGTATCTCTAAGTAGCTGTTAATGGTTGATTCGAGTTTTTTGTAGCTAGTTTGAATGAGCTCTAATTTATTCTTCATACTGCCCATGGCATTTTCACTGGCCATTACTTCTAATTCATCAAATAATTTATGCAAGTTAGCCGCACCTACATCACCCGATGAGCCTTTCAAGCCATGACTTAATTTTGATATTTGCGATAAATTATTGTTATTTATTGCATCCTCAAGTTCTTCTAGCTTCATTGGTGTACTCTGAAGGTATAATTCACATACTTTTATAAGCAGCTCTTCATTATTTAATAACCGAGATAGCGCGTTATCTTTATCCCAAT
The DNA here is from genome assembly GCF_055397545.1 of Pseudoalteromonas sp. 11L1. Next base: position 68,323 of record NZ_AP041142.1, read on the forward strand.
CAGGTAAACTTTGACTATCCAAAGTATCAGAAATTGGTTTATTAATTTCGTTAAGCTGATTATTTTCCAATGGAGCTTCTTTTATAAAAGTTGAAGACAACCACTTTGTAGCCGTTGCAACTAATACCTCTGCAGAGATTGGTTTAGTGATGTAATCATTCATTCCTGCATCTAGGCATTTTTGTCTTTCACCCATCATTGCATTAGCAGTCATAGCGACTATGGGAATATCAATATTTTGAGGCGCTGCTTCACCAGCTCTTATTTGTTTTGCTGCATCATAACCATTCAATATAGGCATTTGGCAGTCCATAAATACACAGTGGTATTGATGATTATTGGCCACCGAGTTAACAAGTTTTTCTACTGCTTGTTGGCCATTTGACGCGGTATCTATCTCTAAAGATAAACATGACAATATACCCGCGGCTACTTCTATATTTATTTCGTTATCATCAACGATAAGAACATGTGCTCCTTTAAAGTCAGAATTATCAGTTTTAACTGAGTCTGATTCACGGCGTTTGTTAATATTAATATTACTGCTACCAGCACTTATTTTATCTTCAAGGCTGCGTTCATCGGCGACTGTTTTTAAAAACTCTGAAATAAGTATTGGTTTAGAAAGTAAGCTGGCTTGCACGTGTCTTGTTTTAATTTGAGGATAACCGCGATTTGCTAATAAAATAACTTTAATTACATGATGATTAGCAATAGTTGGCCACATTTCATCTAAACGTTTTAACAATGTGTCGTCTTGTTCAATAAGTATAAAGTCAGGTAAAGACACGTTTTTTATATCATCTGAAACAAGAGATTGTTGTAATTGTTCAGCTGAAAAACTATTTCCAGAAAAAGCAGCTATTAAATTATTTATGCTGTCGGCTAACTCGTTATTTTTAGTCACAATAGCGAAGCTTTTGTTTTTTAATCGTGGGGCAAAACTATAATGAGTTGTATCAGCGTTGCTCAGTGTTAGTTTTATGTGAAAACTACTACCTAGAGACTTTTCTGACTCAAAGCTAATTTCTCCGCCTAGAAGGCTACAAAGCTGTCTGCATATAGAAAGCCCCAGCCCTGTTCCACCAAATTTAGATGCCACGCTTTTGTCTTCTTGGGAAAAGGCGGTAAATAATTTGTTCTGGTTTTCTTGTGCAATGCCCACACCGCTATCGGTAACTTTTACGTGAACGGTCACAGTATCATTGCTTGTTTGCTCGCAATAAGCGGTGACCTTTATAAACCCAGTTTCAGTAAATTTAATCGCATTATTTACTAAGTTAGTCAGGATTTGTGAAAAACGATGGGGGTCAGTTGTAATCGTTTTACATTTTAAATTCACAACATCTAAAACAAATTCGAGGCCTTTCTCCTGAGCTTTAACAGCCATACTGCCACAAACGCTTTCGATTAATTTTATTAAATTAAACTCTTTAAAGTTCAACTCAAGTTTACCGGCTTCTATTTTAGATAAATCCAAAATATCATTTATTAATACAGATAAAGCACTCACACTTACTTCGGTCATTTCTAAATAGTTTTTTTGTGTTTCACTTAATGGCTCTTTTTTTATTAAGTTTAAAGTACCCACTATGCCATTAAGTGGAGTACGCATTTCATGGCTTATATTAGAAATAAACGCGCTTTTTACTTCACTGGCTTGTTTGAGCTCTTTAGTGCGAATAGCTACTTTATTTTCAAGCTCATGATTTACTTTTATTATTTCATTCTCAATGGTGCGCTCTTTGGTTACATCTCTGGCTATTATTGCTATACCAATAAACATTCCAAATTGATCGATAATGGCTGATAAAGAGAGTGAAAAGTAGCGTTTAGTAGAGCCGTTACTGATACTAGCGTCTTGCTTAAATTGACGAGTACCACCAGTGAACTTTTCAATTATCTCGTTAAAATTTAGCTGATCTATTATTTTTAAATCATTAATTGATTTTCCAATAGCTTCTAATTCTCCAAGTTTAAACATCAGAGTTGCGGCGTTATTCCAACTAGAGACAATACCGTTATTGGTAATGCCAATTACCGCATCAGATGATCCGGTTATAATCGCCTCAGATTGTGCGCGCGCATTTGCAAGCTCTTGGCTTTTGCGAAGACTACGATTGAAAAATGCGAGAATGATAGTTAATACAATAACCAAAATAAGTAAAAAGGCGTAGAGCTTTGTTCTACGTTCCATTTCAATATTTTTTATATACTCAACAGGCGCTAAAACGTGGCTAGATAAAAAGTTTTGTTTTTCACCCAGCGCTAAAGTGATTTTTTTTCTTGCGGTGTAATAACTTGTTTGCGCATTGCTTTTTGGTTTTATAAGCGACAATGAGCTATTAGCAACGGGGTTAAAAGTGTAATTATTATTGATGCTAATATCACTATTTAGGTCTTTACCAAAGGTGAAATCTTTATTTGGGTGTGATAAAAAATAGCCGTTACTGTCAGTTAAAGCGAGTTGAAATGGTGTATTAATACTGTTTTTTAAAAGGGTTAATAAGTTGTTAGCATTCACGTTAATTATGATAAAGCCAAATCTATTTTGATTTTCATCAAAAATTGGCATAGACAGCCTCAACATCGGGCGATAAGGAAACTCTATTTTACCGTACTCTCTATTCAACGAAATTTCAGACATATATATTTCGCCATCAGAGAGGTTACTACTGGCCGTAAAGTACTCTTGCGCTCCTTTATTTTGGAGCCTATTTAAATCTATAACCTCTACTGCACCCTGAACGCGATCAACCCTTACTAGTTCTTGTCCTTTTTTGTTGGTACTGATGATTCTTAGCTGCTCGTAATCGGGGTTATTTTTTAAAAACGCTGCAAATATAATTTCAAGCCTTGTTTTCCATTGAGCATAGGTGGTGTTTTCTAGTGGGTCTACTCCTTTGTTATTTGATGCCCTAGCCAAACCTTTGATTGGAGGGGTTGCGTGTAAAAAACGAATATCTCGACGGTAGTTTTCAATAACCTCTTGCGTTTGTGAGTTAATAGATTGGTTTTTGTCTATGATTTCATGCTCTACAAAGCTAAGTACTGAGCGCGATAAACTTGCTTCATTAATAATAATGGCTACAACAATTAAGGTCATTATGGCGGATAAAGAAATTGGGAATAAAAGGGTGTAATTACTTACCTGACGAATTATCCTTTTCTTAAGATTTATTGGCATCCACTACTCCAATTAAAGACCAGCCATTATTTAGCTACCCTAAACTTAGAGAGCTATAGGTAATTGATCAAGTTTTACTTTTAATAAAGAGTTTTGTTTTGTATTCATTTATCTCAAATTTAGAACTCTACAAACCCTTTTTGATTGACGCTAATAATATAATACTTAAGTATATATTTTAGGTAATTGGTGGAGGTTTGGCTTAACTAAGCTAGGCTTTATGTGCATTTGTTTAATTTTTTATGGGAAGTGATTGTGTTAACCACTGTAGATCAAAGCTTTGCGCAACGAGTACTTATTGTTGATGATGAACCCACTAGTTTAATGATTTTAGAGGGAGCTTTATCAGATATTGCAGAAGTTATATGTAGCGATACTGGTTTTGGCGCCATTGAAAAAGCACAGCAGTTCTTACCAGAAATTATTTTATTAGATATTGAATTACCTGATATTAGCGGGTTAGAAGTGTGTAAACGCTTAAAAAACGATCCCAAAACTAGTGGTGTAACAGTAATATTTATTACCTCCCATAATGAGAGTAAGTTTGAGCATTTGTCTTTAGAGTTGGGTGGGATTGACTATATACAAAAGCCCGTTGATCTTAAGGTATGCCGCTTGCGCGTTGGCAATCATCTAAAACTAAAAACACAAGAGCAACAACTAAAACATTCACAGCGTTTACTTGCTATTGAATCAGAAAGATTGCGCGTAACGCTCAACTCGATTGGCGACGCAGTTATAGCAACAGACAAAGACGAAAAAATAACGTTTATGAACCCGATTGCAGAGATGATGACCGGTTGGGTAATGCATGAAGCAGTTGGTAATCATATTTCAGAGGTTATGCAACTACGGGATGCAACCACAAAGCACAAAAGCCTTAATCCAATTTCTATTGCTTTAAAAGAGCAGCGAAGAGTAGCTATGGCGCTTAATTGCCAATTAACGAGCTTAAATGGCAGAATTCATCGGGTTGAGGATTCTGCTTCCCCCATCAGAGATGAAAAGGGGAATATTATTGGCGCGATTATAGTTTTTCATGATGTGAGCGAGTCGATTGCGATGGCTGTTAAGATGAGCCATTTAGCAAACCATGACCAATTAACCGATTTACCCAATCGAATTTTATTACATGATCGCGTTGCGCATGCTTGTCAGGTATCTGTGCGTAATGGTTTTTTAGTGGCGTTAATGTTAATTGATATTGATCATTTTAAATATTTAAATGATACAGAGGGACACCATATTGGCGACCAAATCATAAAACTGGTTGCTAAACGACTTGAATCTATTGTTGATTTAAATACGACCTTGGCCCGTGTTGGCGGGGATGAATTTGTATTGTTGCTCCCAGGTATTAAATCGCCGTGTCATGTTGATGCTGTTGCATCTGATATTTTGTATGCAATGCATCAACCTTTTCGTGTTGATGGAAGAGAGTTTAATTTAACTATAAGCGTGGGAATTAGTATTAATCCAACGGATTCTGATTCTGCCGAATTAATGATGTCGCATGCTGATGCAGCAATGTATAAAGCCAAAGAGCATGGTAGAGATAGATTTTGTTATTTTTCAGATGACTTAGAACATGAGTTTCATCAACGTCAAAATATAGATAAGCTTTTGAGAAATGCACTTGAAAAAGACACGTTGGAAGTTCACTTTCAGCCCAAGCTTAGTTTAAAAAATAAATTAATCATAGGTGCTGAGGCGTTAGTGAGGTTAAGAGATGAGGAAGACGGTTTTATATCGCCGTTACACTTTATTCCATTAGCTGAAGAGACTGGTTTAATTAATAAGTTGGGTCATAGCGTTTTAAAACAAAGCTGCAGAGCGGCTAAACGCTGGCTAGATAAAGGCCATCCAATTAAAGTTGCTGTTAATGTTGCTGCTAAACAATTTACAGATCCTAAATTTATAGAAAGCGTAGCACAAGTACTTGAGGATACTGAGCTTCCTAGTGGTTATCTTGAATTAGAAGTGACAGAAAGCGCTTTAATGAGTGATTTTGATGAAACAAGTAGGATATTAAACGGGCTTTCAAACCTTGGTTTGAGCATAGCGATAGATGACTTTGGAACGGGCTATTCGAGTTTATCGTATTTAAAGTTATTTCCTGTTGATGTATTAAAGATTGACCAGTCATTTGTTAAAGATATGGTTGATGATAAGCAAAGCCTAGATATTGTGAAAGCAATCACCCATTTAGCACACTCACTTAATTTAAAGATTGTTGGTGAAGGCATTGAAACTCAAGCACAGCTCGATACACTTATTTCGCTTGAGTGTGAAGAAGGGCAAGGATTTTTGTTTAGCAAAGCTTTACCTGAAAATGAATTTGAAAATCTCATTTTCTGATGGCTACCTTTAGTGCTCAGTGTAACTAGTATTTTTAATTTTAAGATAGCTTGCATTCAATTATTGTGGCTTATTAGCTTGAGTAATCTTAAAAAGCGATTATTTCAATCTAAACAATCAATTTTATTTAATTTCTCAATGGCCTTATTGTATTAATCAAGCCAACGCACAAGGCGTTAACTTTTTTAAATACACTAAACATAAATGAGGAATACTATGAGCACTTCATTGATTAACACAAAATTACAACCTTTCAATGCAACAGCTTACCACAATGGTGACTTTGTAGAACTCACTGAAAAAGACGTATTAGGTAAGTGGTCTATCTTTTTCTTTTACCCAGCAGATTTCACATTTGTATGCCCAACTGAATTAGGTGACCTTGCAGATCATTATGCACAGCTACAAGAAATGGGCGTAGAGGTTTACTCGGTATCAACAGATACGCACTTTACGCACAAAGCTTGGCATGACACGTCAGACACTATCGGTAAAATTACTTACCCAATGATTGGCGACCCAACAGGACGCATTACACGTAACTTTGGTGTAATGATCGAAGATGATGGTTTAGCACTTCGCGGTACATTTGTAATGAACCCAGAGGGTGAAATCAAAGTTGTTGAAACGCATGATTTAGGTATTGGTCGAAGTGCCAAAGAACTTGTTCGTAAAGTACAAGCCGCACAATACATTGCCACGCATGACGGTGAAGTATGTCCTGCATCTTGGCAGCCAGGTGAAGACACATTAGCACCTTCACTAGACCTAGTTGGTAAGATCTAAACCTTACCTTCACTAAATTTAGAGTAGTACATAACTCTAATACCAGTGAGCCTACTTGGCTCACTGGGCACTCTTCCACGCCATCACTCTTTCTAAAATTCGCACATGCACTGATGGCATGGGGGTTCTGCTGTTTTATTTTCCGTAAGGGGCTAAGCCATGTTAGACAACAACATAAAGAACCAATTAAAAAGCCATTTTGAATCGCTGACTCAGCCTGTTGAGCTGCTTATCGCCTTGGATGACAGCAAAAAATCAACAGAAGTAGAAAGTTTAGCGAATGATTTAGCATCACTAAGCGATAAGTTTAGTGTGAGTAACAATCCAGATACTTCGGCACGCAGACCTTCAATGGTGGTGCATTCGCCACAAAAAAATACTCATATTACCTTTGCAGGGGTACCTATGGGCCATGAATTTACTAGTTTAGTACTTGCACTATTGCACACAGGCGGACACCCTAGTAAAGCCAGCCAAGATGATATTGAACAAATACAGTCACTTGAGCAAACACTCAATTTTGAAGTGTATATTAGTTTGAGCTGCCAAACCTGCCCGCAAGTGGTTCAAGCGCTAAATACAATGGCTGCTACGAAAAGCAATATTAAAGCCACCATGATTGATGGTGCTCTGTTTCAAGATGAAGTAGAGCAACGAAATATATTGGCTGTACCTGCTGTGTACTTAAACGGAGAACCTTTTAGCCAAGGGGCAATGAGCCTAACCGATATTTTGAATAAAGTTGATAGCAAAGGTGCAGAGCGTCAAGCCAAAGCATTGAATGAAAAATCAGTGTTTGATGTTCTTGTCGTCGGTGGTGGGCCAGCAGGTGCTTCGGCAGCTATTTATTCTGCACGTAAAGGGCTAAATACGGGGGTGGTTGCCGATCGATTTGGTGGCCAGGTAGCTGACACATTGGCCATTGAAAACTTTATTTCGGTAAAAGCAACCGAAGGGCCAAAAATGGTGGCTCAGTTAGAAGAACATGTTAAAGAATATGATGTTGATGTAATGCACAACCAACGCGCGGCAAATCTGCAAAAAGGCAGTAATGGCTATGACATTACTTTAGAAAATGGCGCTTTATTACAAGCAAAATCACTCGTATTAGCAACCGGTGCACGCTGGCGTGAAATGAATGTACCTGGCGAGCAACAATATAAAGGTCACGGCGTTGCATACTGCCCGCATTGTGATGGCCCATTATTTAAAGGCAAATCTGTTGCGGTAATTGGAGGTGGTAACTCAGGTATTGAGGCGGCTATTGATTTAGCTAACATAGTAGAGCATGTAACGGTGCTTGAATTTGCCGATACGTTACGTGCTGACGAAGTACTTATTCGTAAAGCAAATAGCTTAAAAAATATTACTATTATTAAAAATGCACAAACTACTGAAGTACTCGGTGATGGTAATAAAGTAATAGGCCTTAATTATACCGATCGTGTTTCTGGAGAAAGTAAGGAGCTAGCTTTAGCCGGTATATTTGTACAAATTGGTTTGATACCAAACACCGAATGGTTAAAAGAGAGTGACCTTGAGCTTAGTCAATTTGGTGAAATACTCATTGATGCAAAGGGTGCAACGTCGTTACCGGGTATATACGGTGCGGGCGATGCGACCAATACGCCATTTAAGCAAATTATTATTGCTATGGGCGCCGGAGCAACTGCTAGCTTAGGAGCTTTTGACTATTTAATTCGCCAAGCACCCGATGCAGAGCAAAATGCTGCTTAATAGTGTTTTAGCGTAAGCCTCTTGATAAAACAGCTCTCACCCATAGCTGTTTGTTCACCCAAGCCGCCCTCTCCAAAGGCGGCTTTTTTGTGTGCTATTTAAGTCGGGTAAGGCCTACTAAAATACAAACTGCGCCACCAATAAAGCCAAGCCATGCTTCTACTGGGGTTTCGCCATTGAATGCACGAGTAACTTGTGAAGCTGCAGAATCGTAAACATCATAACCCCACATACCAAGTGCTACGCCAATAACAATAAGTACAATACCAATGATTTTATTTGTCATAATGATCCTTTGTGTTTTTAGTGCTAGTTAATCTGGGCGACACTCGTTGTTATAATGTGGCTACGCCCAGTCTTTTTAGTGTATTTGTAATTGCTTCTTCTATCGCTGGCAGTTTAAACGGTTTGGCTATAAACATATCCATGCCTGCTTGCTTACAGTTTAGTTTATCTTGTGAGGATGCATTAGCAGTTAACGCCACAATATAAGTTTCTTGCGAGTCACAGATACCTTGTGCCTTTAGTTGCTTGGTGGCTTCAAAACCATCCATGATAGGCATAATGCAATCCATAAAAATAAGGTCAAAATGCTTTTGTTTGCATTTTAACAGGGCATCTTGGCCGTCAATAGCAAAGTCTGATTTTATATTAAATTTATCCAGTGCAGATTCTAATACCAGGCGATTTATTTCGTTATCATCAACCACCAAAACCGAGAGCTGATTACTATGGTTATTAATAAATTTAAGGCTAGGTTTTTGTGTTTGTTGTTTACCAAGCTCAATTGGGATAGTTAAGGTAAAACACGTGCCCACGTTAACCTCACTGGTTACCTCAATTTTACCATTCATAAAACCAACGAGCTCTTTAACTATGGCTAAGCCTAACCCGGTGCCACCTTTATTGTTGTTAGCATCAACCTCTTGGGTAAAGGGCTTAAATAATGAGTTTAAATATGCTTTACTCATGCCGCGACCCGTGTCGGTTATTTTAATTGTAAGTAAAGGGCGCTTTGTATTTAATGCTAACTGTGAATCGAGAGAAACAGAACCATGCTCTGTAAATTTTAATGCGTTACTCAGTAAATTAGAGATAATTTGGCTTAATCGAGAGGTGTCGCAGTATACCCAAACATCATTAGGAATGAGGTTAGTGGCTCGTAGTTCAATGTTTTTATTGCTAAACAATACCGAATACAAAGAAACCAAATCGGTAAATACCGTTTTAAGTAGGGAGTGATGAGGCTCCAGTTTTAATTCACCATGATTTATTTTTGAAAAATCGAGCACTTCATTAATAATATTCAATAAAATATCAGCACTTCGAAGGGCGACTTTAATTTTTTCCGCCCGCTTGTCATAATCGTGTTCATCTATGAGTGTCGCTAACATACCCGTAATGCCATTTAGCGGAGTGCGTAGCTCATGGCTGATTTTTGCAAACAGCATACTTCTATCTTTGAGTAATTGTTCAGCGAGCGCTTTTTTTTGTTTTAACTCTTCGCGTAACTTTACGGCTTCAGTTATATCTTGAAAAGTACCAAATAACCGCACACATTGGCCGTTGTTAAACTCGGCCTCACCAAAGGTTGAAACCCAAATGTTCTGTTGCTTAGCGGTAATTATTTCCAGCTCTAAGTGCCATTTTTCACCCTTAGATACCGCATTTTCTACCGCTTTATTAATGCTATCTCGGCTTTTGCCCGCTTTATAAAACTCGATAGCGGTATTCATATCAGGAGTGAAGCCTTCTTCGGCTTGATGAATGCGCCGAGTTTGTTGGCTCCAAAAAATAGTATTTTCTATTAAGTCGACTTCCCATGTACCTATATTTGCCACGCTTTCAAGCTTTAATAAAGTGTCACTATTTTTAGTGAGATTGGCTTTATCCTGATTGCGCGCAAATTCCGAGCCTAACCACTGCGCTAATAATTCAATATAATCATAGGCTTCATCGCTAAAAGGAGCGCATTCTTGAGCTGATGAAAAGTTAACGGTACCAAACACGTCTGTGCCTATTCGTATAGGCGCACCAATGTACGCTTCTAATTGGAAATTAATGTAGCATGGATGATTTGCAATACTACTTTGCGACGCATTATGAAATGCGAGTGCAGAGTTGGCCGACAAGGTATGCGTGCAATAGGTGCCGTTTAACTCAAACTCAGTGCCAATAGCAAGAGAATTGTCAGGGGTGATGGCATGTAAAACAATGTAAGAATCATTTTTTACACGGCTGATAATAGCTAAGTCGAGTTGAAAAACATCGAGCCCAAAAGCAAGTAAGTCTGCAATTTTTTGATCAAAGCTTAGCTGCTGATCTGAGACTATATTATGAAAGCATCGAAGAAAATTCACAAAAACCCTTAATTTATTTGGTGTGTACACAAAATTTAATGCAAAAAACACGCCTAAATTTAATCTGTTTTTTGCAATACGATGGCGAACACATCGTTCTTTATTACATTACCCCGTTGATTTAAAAATTAATAGCTGGAGTAAGCTGTAAATTCAAAGGTTATATCAATGTATACTTCTTATAGGTTGATTTTATAGCTTATGATCATTCCTTAGCAAATCGAGAGTTATTCAAGTAGGTTTTAGCTTCACTTATGCCCATTTGATAGCCTGAATTGAGTATAGCCCGATTTTTAGTGGTGCGACCGACTTTAAACCCCATTGGAGGTGCGATAATATTTACTTTACAATCAGGTGGAGCATTATGCAAAAAATCAATACTGTCATTATAGTTTTTAGAACGCTGAATAGTGGCCTGTGCAAGTGCAGGGGTATCTTTATAGAGTTGTTTAGTTAACCACGGTACTTTGTTATCTTTTTTACGATAGCCTAAAGGTTGAGAAAGGATAACCGTTATTTCTGATGCCCCCATTTCATAAGCTTTTTTTACCGGAATAGAGTCGGCAACGCCACCATCGGTCATGGCCATGCCATTTATTTTTGGATAATCCCGATAAGCTATGGGTATAGCGCAAGAGGCTTTTAATTGCTCTACCATTTCGCTGCCTGTTGCTTGTAAATAATGAGCTTGCCCAGACTCGATTGCCGTTGCAACAATATAAAAGTCGTGAGGGGATTGAGAGAATTCGTCGGTATTTAAAGGAATTTCACGTATGGTCTCTTGCCAAAGCCAGTCCAAATCAAACAAATGGCCGCCTTTAACAAATCGGGAAAGGTTAATAAATTCTGGCCTACAGGAATAATCAGTAATCACTTTGTAGTTTCGAGTTGCTTGCTTACATAGATAAGCCGCGACGTTCGTTGCTCCAGCAGATACACCAAAATAGCTGGTAAAAGGTTGATATTGCTGTGCTAAAAACTCATCTAGCACGCCAGCTGCAAAAATACCGCGCATGGCACCACCCTCTACCACTAATGCATGTTGGCTATTGCTCATATTAACTTCCTTCCTTTGACAATACACTTATGCTACCAAGTGTGCTCAAACTGTGCGAGCAACTTTTTGCTTTGATTCGGGACTTGTTTTAATTATTAGTTAGGATAAGAAAATATCAAAGGTTGCAGGGAATAGAAGCGATAACTTGTTCTTAAAAATTAATATATACGTTATTCAAAAGAACATATTTGATCTCTGCCTGCTTTTTTAGCTTTGTATAAAGCAATGTCGGCATTTTTTATTATCGTTTGCATATTAGTATTAGCGTTTGGGTAAGTGGTAAAATACCCAAAGCTCATTGTGATATGAGGAGTAACAGAAGAAAATTCATGGGGAATATTTAACGCTTTAATTTTTTGCTGTATCAGTACAGTAAACTTTTGGCATTGTTCTTTATTAGAGGCCGGCAAAATAATTGTAAATTCTTCGCCTCCATACCGAGCTACTATATCACCCTCACGTTTACATACGCTTTTTAAAGCGCGCGCCACTTGTTTTAATGTGTCATCACCTTTTTGGTGACCATAGTTATCGTTATAGCGTTTAAAGAAATCGATGTCACACATAATCAAACTAATAGGCTGATTATGTCTTGCACAACGCTTAATTTCACTGTTGAGAGTGCTATCGAAAAAGCGACGGTTTGCAATATCAGTAAGTGCATCGGTATTCGCTAATTTATTGAGCTTAGTGTTGGCGTTAATTAATTGCTGTTGGGTTAACTGCAGCTTTTTTTTATAGTTAATATTCTTGAGGGCATTATTGATGATTTCACCTACGAGCTTTATTCTAATCAAATCAATTTTGCTCCAATTGCGCTTAGTTTTAACGCAATCACAGCCGATGAAGCCTACCAGTTCCTCATCGAAACGAAGGCCTATGCATAAAACCGACTGAATGCTTTGCTCTTTAAACTCTGCTTTTTCAGCGTCAGCTTTAGTAGGTAATAGCTCAATATCATTTACTTGAAATAGATGGTTCTCATTCATCACTTCAAAAAAATAGGGGAGTTCAACCTTTGGTATGTTTTGCAGTCTGTCTTTGCAAGCAACAATATCCTTATTGACCCACTCGTGAGTATTAGTAATAGTTTCATTGTCAGTGTTAAATTCAAATAAATAACTACGGTCAGCCTTTAATACGGTGCCAATGGCTTTGAGGGCAAAGTTAATTTGTTGGTCTATATTATCGTTTTGTATATCAATAAGTTTGGTAGAGATTTTAGAGATAATATGATCAAAGTTGTATTGCTCTGTGAGTGTATGATCTTGCTCTAAAGTGAGCATAGATATTGAGCCATCAATTATAGAATGATCAATATTTAACAGTTGTAAAGTGGATTCAGAATCTAATAAAACGGTTGTTATATTAGAAGAAAATAATTGCTCAATACTGACAACTTTATCATTACTAAAGTCGCGCAGCACAACATTGCTAAAAGCACCTTTTTTAACAGCACTTTCATCCTCTATTTTGAGTAACGTTTTGGCATGCTGATTTAATGTGTAGTTTTGGTTTTTATCATCATAAACAATCACGGCTAAATTAATAAGATTAAAAACCTGCCAAATTGTTTTGTCTGAGTCATGACTCACTGATTTCTCCGCAATTATACAGGCAGAACTCGCCAAATCTTTTAATTATTAATAATATATGTCTCTTTATATTTAGTACAGTTCTTTGCATTTTACTAAGTTTTTAGTGCGTTTAATTGGTCTTCGTATTACAATTGTGACTGTATATCATTTCGCACTTTCTAATTTTGCTTTATTTCATTAGCTTACTTTGTTTTCAGTAAAGGCCTTTTATATTTCATGACAGAAATAACTACACATCACGCCTCCCGTCGCCGTCTATTAATTGCACTTGCAATTACCTGTTCGTTTATGGTGATTCAGCTTATAGGTGCTTATTATGCTAATTCACTGGCTGTTCTTGCTGATGCCGGTCACTTATTTGTTCATAACAGCTCACTATTTATAGCACTTATTGCCTCAAGCTTTGCTATTCATTTGGCTAAAACTTATAACGACGGCCATCAAAAAGCTGAATTAATCGGCGGTCTGATCAACGGCATTTTATATCTTACTATCAGTTTACTTATTTTATTTGAGGGAGCTGAGCGCTTTTTGGACCACAAAGGTGGACATGAGCTGATCATAAATAGTTATTTAATGTCGGTGATTGCAGCTATCGGTTTTTTATTTCATGGTGCGGCAGCGTGGGTATTATATAAAGGTCGTAAAGCCAGTATTAATGTGTATGCGGTATTTTTACATTCGTTTTTTGATTTAATCTCGACTGTTTCCACTTTTGTTGCCGGTGTTCTTATTTATATTACAGGCTGGAATGTGATTGATATTTTATCGAGTATGTTAATTGCATCATTTGTACTGTTTACGGGAATTAAGGTGATAATTAGTTGCATTAAAGGGCTACGCTCAAATAAAGCAAAGTTGCCAGAAGTCCAAGATATCGAAACAGAAATAACCAGTATGGAGCATGTTGAAAATGTGCATAACGTTACCGTTGTTCGTAAAAATAAAAAAGTGATAGTAGGTGCTCACGTAGTGTTAAAGCAACATTGCACTATAGAAAAGCATGATGAAGAATGTCGTTTAAAAGTAATCAAACTACTTGCAGATAAATTTAATGTTCGTAACAGTGTGCTACAAATCGAAAGCTATGAATGCAAGCACATCCATTAAAAAGTTTAACCTAAAAGCGACTTGGTTAAGTCGCTTTTAGGTTTAGATTAAATCAATAATCTTCTCAAAGCATGCAGGGCTCATTAAATCGCTGGCACTCATAGGGCGAGCAAAATAGTAACCCTGAAGTTTATAGCAACCTATGTTTGTTAAAAAGTCTAGTTGCTCCCGCGTCTCTACCCCTTCAGCAATACAATATAACTCTAAGTTTTCAGCAAGCGAGTAAATAGTTTTAATAATCGACTCGTCACCTTTGTCTGTGCCAATACTATTAACAAAGCTTTGGTCAATTTTTATTACATTAATTGGAAATTGGCTCAAATAAGTGAGTGATGAATAGCCAGTACCAAAATCATCAAGAAATAGTTTAAACCCTGCAGCTTGAAGGCTTTTAAGTTGTTTTGCTGCTTTGTACTTATCTTCTAACAGCGTGTTTTCTGTGATTTCTAGGCGTATTTGCTGTGGTTTAATACTGGCTTTCTCAAGTATAGCGCTCAGTCGCTCGGTTATATTGGCCTTTAAAATATGTTTTGGTGATACATTTAACGAAATATAAAACAGTGGGTTTACGCTAAGGATAGGCGCAAGCTCTGTGATTGCACGTTGCAATGCTTGCTCAGTAAGCATATCAATTAGGCCAGTTTCTTCTGCCACCGGTATAAATAAAGCCGGAGAGATAAGTTTTCCTTGGTTTTCCCAACGCATCAATAACTCAACGCCACTTATTGTTTTATCTTTTGTATTAACCACGGGTTGGTAATGATTAAATAATTGGTTATCTTTTGCGGCATCTTTTAAGTCATTTTCAAGAATAAGTTTTTGTTTAATTTGCTCATTCATTTTTTCATTAAAAAACTGAAATCCATTTCGACCTGCTTGTTTTGCATGCATCATAGCGATATCTGCATTGCGGATCAAAGCATCAGTTGAGCATGCATCATGGGGATATAAGGCAATACCAATACTGGCAGATATATTAATAGAAAAGTCTTCAATAATAACTTTGCTTGCGAGCTCATTACTCATTTCGTTAAGCGTGTGTTGCAGAGAAGACATAGAAGTAATGTTCTCGATTAAGACTAAAAACTCATCACCACTTTGGCGTCCAAAAGTCGCGTGGTCACCTAGGTATAAGGCAACTCGTTCAGTAATGTTACACAGTAACTTGTCGCCTACTGCATGCCCAAACGAATCATTCACAGGTTTGAATTTATCTAAATCTATAAATATAACCGCACATTGCAAGTCGTTTTTAGCGGCCTTTGTGATGGCATTTTCAATTTTTTGATTCATTAAGCTACGATTAGGTAGCCCGGTTAACGCATCATAGTTGGCCAAATAACGTAACTCATTTTCAGCACGTTTTTGCTCGGTTAAGTCTGTAATTACAATTACATAATAACCAACTTTACCTTCTTCATTAGCGACTGCAGTGGCACTTATATGAATAGGGTGTTGCTGTGCTTTTGTAGTATTAACATAGGCATTTGTTCGCCAATTTTCTTTGGGTTGCAGTGCCTTTAACGTGGTTGCAAATTCTTTGCATTTAGTTTGACCAATCGCTTTTATAAATAGCTCAGTAGTAACAGCTCCCTCTTCACCATCATCAGAGAATACCTCCATAAAGCTATTATTAGCTGAGAAAGGTACAAGGTTTTCATCTAGAATAAGTAAAAAGTCATTGATTTGGCTAAAAGCTTCGCCAAGTATTTTAGCTTGCTGTTCGTTTGCTAACTGCTCGGTAATATTAGTAAAAATACCAGATACATATTCAGGCTTTTTGCTGTCTTGATTATAAATAATTTGCCCAAGGTCATGAAACCATAACCAATGACCATCTTTGTGCCGTAATCGGTAAGTCGCTTGCCAGTCTTGTGGTTGAGTTTGTTTTATAAATGCATCCCACTTACTTTGTATTCTGCGGCGCTCATCAGGATGCATAATATTAAAAAGTCTGCTTATATCAATACGTTTCGATATATTCTCGTAACCTAATTCAGTTCCTCTGGCTGTATTAACAGTATTGTCTATAAAACTGTAGTTCCAAACGCCACTCTTGTTACTCTTTAATGCTAATTCAGTTTGAGCTTTAGAGTGAATAGCTGCACGGTGGGCGCGTTCAATCGCCATTTTACGGCTACGGTATTGCCAAAAAAATAAAAACAGAATTATGGTCACTGCGAGGAAATAGCATGCGTAGGCAATAGGAGACTGCCAAGGAGCATATGCAACACTAAACTTAAGCACTACGGGCTCGCTGGTAATAACCCCATTTCGTTGTTGTGTGGACACTGATAGCTCATAATCACCTGGTTGTAATTTAGTAAAAAACACCTGATTAGATTTTAAGTCGTTATAACTTAAAGATGACGGACCATTCAGCTCTACTTTGTAGTAGGTTTTACCTATATTGTTATAATCAAAATTAGAAAATCTAACCGTCAACCCCATATCATCATGATTTAGTTTTAACGGTTCATTACGGTATTTTTCAGGCGAGTAGTTGAGCGTCTCTGAAAACAAATTAATATTTGTGATCGCTAATTTACTTTGGGTGTTTTTTTGGCCACTTTTAAATTGATAAGGGTCAAACTGCAGTACACCGCTACGATTACCGAACACGAGCTCATTATTTTGTAATTTTAGTGCAGCAATTGCAGTAAAGTGGTTGTTGCTTAAACCGTCTTTTATTGTATAGGTGGTTATGTTTAACGTATTTAAATTAAGTCGATATAGCCCATTATCGGAACTAACCCATAAAAAATCATTATCATCAGCAATAAGTTCGAAAATAGAGTTAGTGTTTAATGAATTGTTTTTATCAAAAGTATGAACTTGCTCGTAAGTTTTAGTGTTAACGGCAATTAAGCCCTCTTGTGTGGTTGCTAACCAAAGTAATTCACGTTTTGAATCTAAGTAATAGTTTTCTACGGTATGAAAAAGATTATTTTTTGCTGTTTTAGATTTAAAAATAGTAGTTAAAGTGCCCGTTGCTTCATTATATCGATAAAGCGAGTCAGATGTACTTAATAGCAATTCATCGGGGTAAGCTTTTGAAGGGGTATGAAATGCGTATGCCTGTAAAGGAGATATTTGCTCTTTTAGACCTTTTATAACTCTATTTTCACCAGAGTAACCGTCAAAAATATAGAAGTTATCATTATTAATATAAGCAAATGTATTGGGTGCTACCTGTGCAAGGCCAAATAAATAGTCAGTGTTTAGATTATGCTCGGTAATAAATTTGTTTTGTTCAAATGCGCCTGTTTCTTTGTCAAAAAGCTCAAGCCCAAAAAAAGTCACTAACCAAAGGTAGTTGTTGCCTATACTTTTGGCAGAGTAAATATCTCCGATAGCAGATAAACCATAAGCTGCTTTCTTATCTTTAGATTGTAAAAATAAATCACTCGTTTTTGTTTTTGAGTTATAACGAACAAGCCCGTCGTCAGTGCCTATCCAGAGCAGTTGCGGTGTATCTTGATATATAACATTTACAATATTATTTTCAGGTAGGGTGATTTTTTTGAATTTCTTTGTTTGTGCGGCCCATGTTAATACACCATGAGTTCTTGAACCAAGCCACAACAAACCAGATTCATCAAACATAATATCGTTGATTGTGTTTTCAGTAATGTTATAGCTACTATCTTTAAAATTTAAAATATGAGTGAGCTCTGAGGTTGCTCTGTCAAACTCAAATAAACCACTTTCTGTAGCAATAAATTCGCCATAGGGTGTGTTTACATAATCCCATATATTATAATCACTAATAAGTGTTGATAATGCTGTAGGATCTATATGTTTATTTTCATCAAAAGCAATCCGATACATTCCTTCAACCGTACCAACGAACAATCCAAGTTTCTCGTCTATAGATAGAAATTTTACGTTGTTACCATCATTAGTAACTTTTTTCGTGTCGTTAAGTTTTATTTGTTGGCGTTCGCTACTTTCAGAGTTATAAGTGTATAGGCCCTGATCGGAACCAATATATAAGGTGTTTTGGTAAAGTGACAACGCACGGATAAACATATTTTCATTGGGCAAAGATATGACAAGAGATAACTTTTTTGTTTTTTTATCAAACCGATATACGTGCGCATCAATAGAAAAATAAAAATGTGTAAGTTGCTCAGCAACTGCAACAACCGGAGAGTATTTTTCTTCATTTTGATTCAAATGACCTGAATATATTTGTTCAGCATTTAATGTGTTTGGGTCAATTAAAAAACTTCCAGCGAGCTGTGTGCTAACTAATAATTTACCGTTATTAGCTTTGTAGATATTAACTATATAATTATTTTTTAAACCTGTAGGGCTTTCGTAAAGGGTAACCTGGTAACCGTCGAACCGAAACAGGCCTTGTGTAGTGGCTACCCACACATAACCAATATCATCTTGTACAGATTTTACTACAAAGCTTTGCGAAAGTTGTTCATTGATAGAAATACGTTGTAGTTGTTCAGAGTAAGTTTGTGAAGCAAAGCTCTGTTGCATCCAAACTAATAAAAATATGTAAACAACGAAGAAAAACTTACTCAAAAGCACTTACCCTTTTTGGCCGACAAGGTTGGTATTTAGTATTGGTGTAATATAGCATGAGTTTAATTTAAAAATTACAAAAAGCACCATAGGTGTGAATTAATTGTTGCTTTTTTGTGGGTGTTAAAAGTCAGTTTAGCAAAAGTCAAAGGACTCCATATGAATTTTAGAGAAAATATTAACTCAGAGCACAGCGTGCTTTTAGTCATCGATTTGCAAAGCAAACTGGCTCCGGCCATCGCTTCATTTAATACGACTCTAGAGTGTGCTTTACAACTTGCAAATGCAAGTGCTATTCATCAAATTCCTTCAATAATTACAGAGCATTATAAAAAAGGGCTAGGTGAAAGTGATGAGAAAATAAAGCAAGCTTTACCTAGCGCGCAGTATATTGAAAAAATAAGCTTTAGTGCCTGCGCCGAAGAGGGGTTCTTAGATACTATTTCGTTATTGCAGCGCCCTCATGTAGTAGTTACTGGTACAGAGGCGCATGTTTGTGTATTACAAACTTGTTTAGATTTACTACAACATGGTTATGCAGTGACTGTTGCTACAGATGCAATAGCCTCAAGAAATGCAGAGCACAAAGCCATTGCAGTTGAGCAGCTTCGTCAAGCAGGAGCAGTAATATCATGTGCTGAAACAATAATATTCCAATGGACAAAAAAAGCAGGGACGTCTACTTTTAAACAAATACTATCAATTGTTAAGTAGCGCACTAAAAAATTTTAAATCAACCTAATTGATAATGTTCGGCTTGATTTAAAATAAAAAATTGCCAGTTGTTAAGGGCTATACTAACAACTTGCGTGTTTAATTTATTCAAAATTAATTAAGGTTTTTATGTCTAGTGTGAGTCGGTTGTTTACAATCATATTCTGTTTTTTGTTTGTCGAATCTATTGGTATCGGCCTTTATTTCGATACACTAACAGAGGCGTTTCTGGTCGGCTTGCCCTTGTGCTTGCTTCCTATTTGGTTATTAAAAACCCAACCCGAAAGTAAAGTTACACCTCATGTTGTTGCTGCTGCAATCATGATGTTTTCATTTTTGCATATTCAGCAAGCGTATGGGCTTATTGAGGTCCATTTCGAAATATTTATTTTCTTAGCCATGCTAATAATGTTTGTTGAATGGCGAGTGTTTATTACGGCTATTGTGTTTGTTGCTATTCATCATTTATCTTTTTACTACCTGCAGACTCAAAATACTGGGTTTTATGTTTTCGACCCTGATCGTTTAGCTTTTTCAACTGTGCTTATTCACGCTGCCTATGCCATAGTTGAAGCGCTTGTTGCTGGCTTTATTGCAGTGACATTAAAGCGTGAACGCCAAGCTGGTTTGTCGTTAAGTCATACCACAGAGCAAATAATGCAAGACCCAAATCAAATAAAACTTTCAATGCGAGCAGATGATAAAGATAGCAGTGCAGTGGTAGGTTTTAACACGCTACTAGAATACTTGTCGGATGTTATTAAGCAGGTGCAAACGCAATCTGATTCATTAAAAAATAACTCCCAAGAGTTAATAAATGTTCATGATGAGCTGGCAGACAGTGCTAAGCACCGAAATGCACAAACTGATGATATAGCTAATTCAGGTTCACAAGTTGCTCATGGTTTTAAACTGGTTGAGCAAGAAAGCGATATTTTAAAGCAGCAAGTGAGCAATATTACCGACTCTGCCCATGTTGCTTTACAAGAAGTGTTACAAACAGACAGTAAGAGTAAAGAGTTGCTCACGTTATTAACTAATACCGAAGAGCAATTAAGTCATTTAGTGGCTGCTGGAGATGTAATTACAAGCTTATTGAATGAGATATCAGGTATAGCTGATCAAACTAATTTGTTAGCGTTAAATGCCGCAATTGAAGCTGCTAGAGCCGGTGAGCATGGTCGTGGTTTTGCTGTAGTTGCAGATGAGGTTCGTTCTTTAGCGAATAACAGCCAGAAAACAACAGCTAAAATAGCATCTACATTAACAGATTTAGTGGATAACAGCCGTACTTCAACACAATCCATGAATCAGTGTGTTGAGTTTGTTGTAGATCTTACGAAAATTAGTGCCACCATGAAAGAGAATATCTCTTCCATGAGCGAGCAAATACAGGCCGTATCCACAAGTTCTGACTCAGTTGCGCAAGTAGTTGCTGAACAGGCTGGCAATACTGAGCAGATTGCAACAAGCACAGATCAAATGCGTCAACGCCAATATGAAGACGGAAAAATTGTTGATCAACTTACCGCTAAGGTACAAATGATTGATGTCAGTATCGATGTATTAGAGCAAAGTATTGCAAAATTTAACTAATAAGCGCTATTTTACTTTTGCATTGATTGGTGTGTGGTTTGTGGTTGTTGTGTCGGGCTTAGTGTATTTTCAACTTGGTCAATTAAAGCCTTTTGATGAGAATAAAATGCTTGAGCGCCGTAACTGGTTTTCGCAATTTAAAGAACACGTTGTTTGGCAAAACAAAGATAGTGCGCAACTACTTATTATCACTGAAGATAATTGTGGCTGTACCATACAAGCTAAACCGCACTTATCAGCCTTACAGCGCTTTGCGAAAAATCAGGGCGTTGAGGTTCAAACATTTAAACTCAATAGCCAACTAAAGTCAGTGGTTCCGGCAACGCCAGCCGCAGTGTTAATTGATAAAAATGGTGAGTTTGTTTATGCAGGACCTTTATCTGAAGGGCTGGCATGCTCTCAAGGTAGCGGGTTTGTAGAGACCGTGATAAGCAATTTACAGGCTGGTTTTAACTCATCTTTGTTAATTGCCAACACAAAAGGATGCTATTGCATTAACAGAGCATAAAAGAAGCTCGTTTTTATTCTACGATAACTGCTTATACTTCCTTGAACCGCCTACCTACTTTAGGTAAGCGGTTTTTTGTTGTAGGTTACTTAATCACACCATGGTTATTAAGCCATAAACACCTAGTAATACAAATACAGTGGCGGCAATAGCTCTTACTGTGTTTAATGGAATTCTTTTTAGTAACGTCTTACCGGCATAAATAACGGGTATATTTGCGATCAGCATACCAAGAGTTGTACCAATTGTTACCCATAAAACAGATTGATATTGTGCACCCAATAATACAGTCGCTATTTGAGTTTTGTCGCCAATTTCAGCAATAAAAAATAAGATTAAGGCCACTAAAAATGCCCCATAACGATCGTACTTGTGGCTAACGTCTTCGTCTTTATCGGGAATAAGCAGCCATAAGCCAACAACAATAAAGCTTATATTGACTACCCAAGGTAAGTATTCAACAGCAAAATTACCACTTAACCAATCACCAAACCAGGCAGATAAACCATGATTGATTATAGTAGCGGCAAGAATACCTAAAATAAGCGCTATTTTATTATGAAAACGTGCCGCAAGTAATAGCGATAGAAGTTGAGTTTTATCGCCTATTTCGGCAAGGGCAACAGTGACGGTAGAGGTTAAAAAAATATCCATTAATATAATCTTCAGGCGGGAATATTAAACCAAGGCAAACAGCTATCTCCCGCCATGAGGATAGTGTCTACCTAGGTCTCGCCGATAACGCTTGCTACAACATTACAAACTTACCATGCACTTAAGGTGCAATTATGTTGATAAGTTTACTCATTACTGAGCGGGCTACTCCCCTAAGAGGAGGGCGATTATTCCACAAAGTTTAAAGCAGGTAAATATATGCGGGTAACTTTTAAATTTAATAGGTCTCTTTGTGGTGTTAGTGCACAAATAAACTTGCTTTGAGCTATCAAGTCAGCTGTAATAATAAACAGATGGAAGTTGAGCAATTTGAAATTATATACGTGTGTGAAGGGATTAAAATATGCAAGGAACAATCGTTAAATCAACAATGGCAACCATTCAAAATGGAGTTATGAAAGCGGACGGAAAGTTTTGGATCACGCAAACCGACTTAAATTTTGAACCTTTTAATGAAAAATTGGGGTTAGAACAATACACAATTGCCCGCGAAACAATTTTAAAAGTGGTTGAATGTAAAGGCAAGGGCGCAGGCCTTGTGCCAATAACAGCTGATGCGATAGAGGTTTTCACGCAAGATGGCAGCTCATATCAGTTTATACTTTCAAACCCCAGTGATTGGATAACTATATTGTCTAATCAAACTCGCGCTTAAAATAACCAATATGCCATCATTTAAATGATGGCATATAAGGTTTTTATTTAAAGTATAACCGCTAATATGCCTCAAAATTAAAGCACCTAAACTTTAAATACATTGACTTTTCCTTGTAGCATTGCCGCAAGCTGTGCGAGCTCTTGCGATGCTTGAGCATTTTGTTGCGAGCTTTCGCTAACCGAAGTAATACTAGAACTAAATTCATTAATATTGCTGCTTAGCTCATTTGCGACCATTTTTTGCTCCTGAGTTGCGGTTGATATTTGAGTGTTCATATCTGCAATTTCGGTGACTTCTTGGTTAATTTCGCTGAGCACCTGTGAAGAATAATTAGCATGGTCAACACTTTCTTTAGCACTGCTTTCAGCGTTACTCATAGCACTAACTGCTTGCTGAGCCATACCTTGTAGTTTTGTGATCATTTCATTAATGCTAGCGGTTGCTTTTTGAGTGTTGTGGGCAAGTTGCCTTACTTCATCGGCTACAACGGCAAATCCACGACCAGAGTCTCCAGCTCTTGCTGCTTCAATGGCTGCATTTAAAGCTAACAAGTTTGTTTGCTCAGCCACACCTTGAATCATCATCACAACTTGGTTTATATCATTGGTTTGAGTATTTAGGTCTGCAATAAGCTGCGTATTTGTATTAACCAAAGTTGAAAGCGTATTTATTGACTCGATATTATCAGCAACAGCTTGCTGCCCTTGACCTGCTTTTATGTCGGCATTTGTTGCTTTGTCAGAGGTTACTTGAGCGTTTTGAGCAACTTGCTCTATTGCACTACTCATTTGGGTGATTGCAGTTGCAATCATAGCTGATTGTTGCTCTTGCTGGGTTGCTGTACTGGCTACTTGAATACTAATTGAGTTCATTTCTTCAGCTGCTGAAGCAAGTGTTAGTGTTGCTCCTGCCATATCTTTTACTAAATCTTGGATCCGAAGTAACATATCATTAAAGTTAGATGCGGTATCTGCAATTTCGTCTTTACCCTGAACCTTAGCACGAGCTGTTAAATCGGCATTGGTTGCAATATTCGTTATGGTATCGCGTAATGACATTAATGGATTTTGTATCGAGCAGTAAATAAAGTAGGCAACAATCAGTAATAGTAAAATTAATATTGCGATCGTGGCACTCATTATTAACTTTATTAATTTATAATTTTCATCAGCTTTGACTCTAAAGTCACTCGCTTCTTTAAGTTGTAAATCAATTAAAGCCTGGTAACTGGCACTAAGCGGATCAAAGAGTTGGTAAAGCTCATAAACAAATTTATTTTGTGGTAGTGATAAAAACTCACCATTATTAATGCTTACAATTAAATTATTCAAATGCATAAGCACAGGCTTTAGTTTCTTTTCAACGTTATCTACCAAGCGCTTTTCTTCAACTGTTAGCTTTGTGCTCAAGTAAGCT
The DNA here is from genome assembly GCF_055397545.1 of Pseudoalteromonas sp. 11L1. The sequence goes on from NZ_AP041142.1 coordinate 92,625, forward strand.
TTCCATTCATTATCAGCCGTATTTCTAGCATCATTAATATTTGCTAAGAGTTCTGACTTGGTAATAGAGTCAGCACGATACTTGTGAAGTAAATCAACAATATTTACGGCGTAATTATCTGACACATGCTTAATTTGCTTAAGTGGTACGACACGGTCGTCGTATAAACTATCAATCCCTGCTACTAACCTTCCCATTGTGTTTATTGAAAAAAACGATGTAATTAAAAAAATCATAATTGGCAGCAATGCAAGCACGGCTAAACGGGTACGCACAGAATAATTGTTTAACATAGTTATCCAAAATTACAGCAATAATAAAAAAGTATAATATGAATAAAAAATTTTACTGAATTTTTACAATAAAATATTTAGGTTTAATAATTCTTATGTTTTGATTGAAGTTCCGCTTAGCGCTGTGAGTTCAACCATTCTATGCAACATACAGCTTAAATCGTTCCGCAGGTGTTTCGTATTCTAGTATTTTTCGCGGACTCTCATTGCCAAGTTGATTGTGGAACGCATGGCTTCGCCACTTATTCGACCTACGTCAAAAGGTAGGTTGGTTAAGCCGAAGACGCCACCCAACAGAGTTTCAAAGCATCAATTTAATAATGGAAAACTAACTCTAAAAAAGGCGTTCATTAAACTGTGATGAAAATAAATGATTGAGTAAAGACTGACAGTATCGTTCAAACAATATTCCTATTTATTTCTTTTTCAACGATTACTATTGCACCTTCCGCATAACAAATTTATTATATAACAAATTTGTTATGCGAGTGGTTATGAAAGTTCTATTTTTGTGCACTGAAAACTCGGCTAGATCTATCATGGCTGAGGCGTTGTTAAAACATCATGGTAAAGGTGAGTATGAGGTTTACAGCGCCGGTACTGAGCCAAATAATGTGGACAGCCGAACGCTATCAGCTATTGAACACTTTGGGTTGCGTACCGATGGTTTACGCTCAAAACACCTTGATGAAGTTAGCAATATCCATTTTGATTTTGTTATTACCCTGTGTGATAAAGCGGCCAAAGAATGCGATAGTCGAGTAAATGGCACTAATTGCCTTGCATGGGATTTTCCTGAGCCTCGTTCCCGCAAAGAAGCCAACCCGTTTGAAAAAACACTACAAGAGCTAAATGAACGACTCAAAATGTTTTTGCTAACAAAAGAAAAGCAAAAACCAGCGCCAATCACACCAACTACTTTTTACAAAGCGCTAGCTGATGATATTCGTTTGAAAAGTCTATTAATTATTGCTGTTGAAGGTGAAGCATGTGTTTGTGAGCTGATGACTGCTCTGAGTGAAGAGAGCCAACCTAAAGTTTCTCGCCACTTAGCACAACTCAGAAAAACTGGCATTTTATCAGATAGAAAACACCAGCAATGGGTTTTTTATTCGATCAATCCAACACTACCAGAGTGGATGAAGCAAACTATTACATCAACGGTAGTGAATGATCCCATTTTCATTGAACAAGAGCTAGCTAGATTAAATGCGATGGGTGATCGTCCCACGCGTGTAGCAAGCTGCTGTAACTAGGGAGGATCATTATGGGAATCTTTGAACGCTATTTATCTGTTTGGGTCGCGATATCTATTGCTGTTGGTTATTCAAACGTATGGCATTTTCATCATTGCCTATTTTATTGCGATAAAAATCAAGCTTAAACATAACATTGCAGCTCCATCGTGCTTAATTGGTACATCAAATTTCTTTGAGTTGGCTGTAGCTGTAGCGATTTCTCTTTTTGGCTTGCATTCAGGTGCAGCGCTAGCAACCGTTGTTGGCGTTCTTGTAGAGGTGCCTGTGATGCTATCTCTCGTCGCGATTGTAAACAGAACAAAACATTGGTTTAACGAATAATTAAGAGGACTCTTATGCAAACTCACCCTTATGACAAACTTACACTTGATAATGGCGCCAGTTTTATATTTACGCCATGCCCAGGAACGAAAGAGGTTGATTTAACAACATCGGTAAAGCAACTCAAAGGTGCGGGAGCACAAGCGATTGTCACTCTGATGTATGACGCAGAAATAAAGAAAAACGAGGCCGAAACACTTCCTCAAGTTTGTAGCGAACAAGGCATAAAATGGTTTCAGTTACCTATTTTAGATGATGATGCGCCTAATGATGGCTTTGCAACGGCGTTCAAATCTCACCTTAATGACGTGTTAGCTATTTTGTCTAATCAGGGCACGATAGCTGTGCACTGTAAAGGCGGTTCAGGTCGCACGGGCTTAGTGATTGGCATACTGATGTATGAGTTAGGTTACAACAAGACAAGCATTATTAACCAAGTACAGAAAGTACGCCCTAAGGCGCTTTCTAATCCTGTGCAACTTTCATTTTTTAATGAATATCAAAAAGTAGGAGTTTAACTATGACAATTAAAATTGGTATTAACGGTTTTGGCCGCATGGGCCGATTAACGCTTAGAGCAGCCTTTGGTTGGCAAAATATTGAGTTTGTGCAAATCAACGATCCTGCTGGCAACGCAGAAACACTGGCACATCTATTAAAGTACGATTCAGTGCATGGCACTTGGTCACATGATGTATCTAATGATGACAATAATGTCATAATCAACGGTCAAGCTATTCGGGTCACTCAAAATCAAGCAATTAACGATACGGATTGGTCTGAATGTGATGTCGTCATTGAAGCATCAGGTAAAATGAAAAAAACCGATCTACTGCAAGCCTATTTAGATCAAGGTGTTAAGAAAGTAGTGGTCACTGCGCCAGTGAAAGAAGAAGGCGTACTCAATATAGTGATGGGTGTTAATGACCACCTTTATAATGCTGAACAACATGCTATTGTTACAGCAGCGTCTTGCACCACAAATTGCTTAGCACCAGTGATAAAAGTATTACAGGATAAAATCGGTATCAAACATGGTTCAATGACAACCATCCACGATATAACTAATACTCAAACCATTTTAGATGCACCGCATAAAGATTTGCGTAGAGCGCGTGCCTGTGGCATGAGTCTTATTCCAACCACTACAGGCTCAGCAACGGCTATTACCCATATTTTCCCTGAATTAAAAGGCAAATTAAATGGTCACGCCGTTCGTGTACCACTGGCAAATGCATCAATAACTGATTGTGTATTTGAAGTTGAGCGTCCAACAACTGAAGCTGAAATTAACGCTTGGATGAAAGAAGCGGCTGAAGGCGAGTTAAAAGGTATTTTGGGCTATGAAGAAAAGCCGCTAGTGTCAATTGATTATAAAACTGACCCGCGTTCAAGCATTATCGATGCGCTATCAACAATGGTCGTTAACACTACTCAGGTGAAGCTGTATACATGGTATGACAACGAGTGGGGATACGCGAATAGAACAGCTGAGCTTACTCGTAAAGTTGGTCTATCAATAAAAGGGTAATGTGACACTATGAAGCGCTTGGCATCATTATCAGACGATATTAAACAATACCTCGTGGTCACAGGCAACTATTGGGCATTTACCTTAACGGATGGCGCACTACGTATGTTAGTAGTGCTTCATTTCCATGCGTTAGGTTATAGCCCGCTTAGTATTGCTATGCTGTTTTTGTTTTATGAAATCTTTGGCGTTGTAACCAACTTGATTGGCGGCTTCTTAGGTGCTCGTCTAGGGCTAAATAAAACCATGAACATTGGTTTGGCTATTCAAATTGTTGCCTTGCTCATGCTAGCTGTTCCCTCTGAATGGTTAACAGTTGTATATGTGATGATTGCCCAAGCGCTTTCTGGTATTGCCAAAGACTTAAATAAAATGAGTGCTAAAAGTGCTATCAAGTCGTTGGTTACCGATGGGCAAGAAGGCACGCTTTTTAAATGGGTAGCTATATTAACAGGATCCAAAAATGCTTTAAAAGGCGTTGGCTTTTTCTTGGGTGGTTTACTGTTAACCTTATTTTCGTTTAAAGGTGCAGTTTTGCTGATGGCAGGTGTATTGGCACTTGTATGGTGTTACAGCCTTTACGCTTTAAAAAGTGATTTAGGAAAAGCGAAGAGCAAACCTAAGTTCACCGATATATTCTCAAAAAGTCGTTCAATTAACCTCTTGTCGGCTGCACGACTATTCTTGTTTGGTGCCCGTGATGTCTGGTTTGTGGTTGCACTGCCCGTATTTTTGTCGCAAGCCTTTAATTGGGATCATTGGACTGTAGGCGGCTTCTTGGCACTATGGGTGATTGGTTACGGTTTCGTACAATCTATCGCACCTAAGGTAATGAACCTCAAAGAAGGGTTTTCGCCTGCTACAGAAACAACCAAATGGGCGAGTTTACTGGCACTGGTTACATTAGGTATAGCCTTATCCCTGTATTTTAATTGGCAAGTAAAAACAGTACTCATCGCTGGTTTAATGTTGTTTGGTGTACTGTTCGCCATTAATTCATCGCTGCACAGTTATTTGATTGTTAGCATGGCAGATGCCGACGGTGTTTCTCTCGATGTTGGCTTTTACTATATGGCTAATGCGATGGGGCGTTTGATTGGTACAGTATTGTCAGGCTGGATTTTTCAGCTATATGGGTTAGCGGCTTGTTTAGCGATATCGTTTGTATTTATTGCACTGGCTGGGTTTTTCTCAACAAAGTTACCAACAACAGCAACTAAATAAGCATATAGCGGATTTAATAACTATCCTATGACACTCATCCGTTAGGGATAGTTAACTACCCATGATGGTAATAAGCTTTTAGCTTAGCGATTACATTGTGGCACAAAATTATTGTCTTTCTAAAATGAGTGAACGTATAAATTAGCTCAAAGGGACCTATAAAGTATTTACTCTAGAGCGTTTTGAGGCAGAGGGAAGGTATACTGCATGATTGAAATTGGCACTGAGCCGAACTTCGGCTGTTAGCGACAACCGGACGGTCATTCTTTCATATCAAATACATTTAAGATTTCCCTGACTTGAACTAACTATTGTATTGGAAATAGCAATTTGGCTCCTATATAAGGAATAATATGAGTAGCGTGAGATAAGATTTACTTAGCTACTTTATGTTAATGTAAATAAGGTAATAATTAACTTTTAAGGTTGAAGTAATGGAATATAACAATCTATCCAAGCTTGTAAAAAAAGTTCTCAAAACAGATCAAAGTGGTAATACAACAATGCCCTCAAGACGCGAAATGACAAGCAAAATTTTTGCGTTTATTATGCTTATTCCTGGAATTACCAGCATTGTGATGACAGTAACAAGCGAAGGAGGGGAAAGTATTTTCTTCGCGATTTCTGCAAGCTTCTTTTTAAGTATATCTATATTGCTTTTTGGTCGAAAGAGCCGCTTAGAGTTTAACGGGACAGAAAAACAGCTTAATTTAAAAACCGCATTATGGGGTTACTTTCAAAGAAGTAAAGTTATTACATCGTTTGATACACTATCATTTGAATTAAGTAGTATAGGCGCGCAAGGCCCTTATCAAATTAAGTTTGTTGATCAGTTATATGAATTTAAACAGTATACAGATGCTAAGATGTTCATTTCGTTTTTATATAAAAAATATAATATTATTACTGCTGAAACCATATCGGATTGGCCAAATAAAACGCCGATAAGGTTTGCTCAAAGCGAATTAGATATTTCACCACAAATTGCTCATGATAGCACAAAAGCTAATTCAAACTCTCATCTGGAAGATGTAGATTTTAATAGAGAGGATCTTGTTTTCATTGAAATATGGGATCGCAAATCGCTAATAAAATTATCCCTGCCATTTTTTGTTTTTACAGCCATTGCCGGCTTAGTTAAATACGGAGTGCTGTAATGTATTTTAAAGAACTATCTAGTGAGCTAGCTATTTATCGACAACCAAGGTTAACTAGATTATTGCTAGTTTTGTTGTGTGGTTTCTTTTTATTTATCGGGCTAATTAATGTGTTTAATTCTGATGAAGCAAAATCATTACCGATATGGGTATCTGGGTTTATATGCTGGCTAGGTTGGAGTGGCTCGTTTGGTGGCTATGTATGTCGTTTTGATCTCGCGAAACAAACCTTGGAATTAAAGTCGAGTAGTTTATATACTATTTTTAAACGTGTTTATCAATTATCAGATATTAAAGGTTTTAAAGCTATACCAAGAAAAGGCTACACACATAACTATAGATTATATGCAGTGTTAACTGATAATACTCATGTTGCTTTCGCAAGCTACAAAGGACGAGGATTTGCAGTTAAGGAGTGTATAAAAATGGCTGACTTTGTCAGTAAGCCTTATCAAATCAATATTGATACAGCTCCATTATAATTTTATGAGAACTAAGTAGCGCGGATTAACATACTTTTTAGAAACCAATACCAAACGCTTAGTTGTACTCCGGTGTTTATGGAGTTTAAGCTTAGCTCGCTACAAAAGAATTCGGGTATGAGCGATAATCGGTCATCGAGATTGGCTGAATATCGTCGTTAATTGATTGGTTAAACTGCTCTTTGCGCATATATTCATGAAAATGAGCGCTGCCCGCATATTGGTTCATTTAACTTTACCTAAAAAATTTAGAAAACTTAGTGATAGTAATGCCTTAGGTAATTTGTTAAAACTATATAAAGTAGATAAATGAGCGTTAAGTCGGCAGAAATATGCGCGATGAGCGCACTATTAAATTGTTAGGTTTCAAATGATATTACTTCGCAAGTCTTGGTTTCGAATATTAAGTATTAGCTTAATCGTAATATCATTAAATATTATATATTTACTTAATAATGAAGAAATATTAAGAAGTGACATTTTAACGGCTTTAAAGAATTCTACTTTAATATTTACGTTATGTGCTGTTCTCTCCATCGCACTTTTTACGAATTATATAAAAGGATTAAGGGATTCATATAATAATCAAGTAGTGGCTATAAGAGATATGTTAGGTGAATTTCTTGATAAATATAAACACACAGAACAAATTGAAATAAGGCAGTACAAAGAACAGGTTATTTATCCATTATTAGAAAGCAATCATGCTGAATGGGATGATGCTATTTTTATTAATTCAAAGCTTGACGCCTTAGATTTACTACAAGAACAACTTGTTGTAATTAATAAGCAAGATCCTGAATGTTTTTATAGATATATTCTCAGGTTAGAGGATGAATTTAATAAGCTTGGTTTATTGTTTGTGCGTAGAATAGCAACCTCATTACATTTAAAAACATTCAAAAGTGTATTCACTTTAATAATAATTGGTTTAATCGTAACAGGGACTGCATATTTACTCCCTCATACGGTACTTTTTGATTTTATAACTTTTAATTTCTCTACCCTGATATTTACCTTTTCTGTATTTGAATTAGTTATTTTAGTTGGTTATTTAATTCAAGAAGCTAAAGAGGAAATGCCTGAGGTCCAAGGCGAGAATGAAACCTAACAAGAACATTAAACGGAAAATTGCTCCTCACCCGTTTTAGTGGACACCTCCTCATTACTTTGAGGAGGCTTAAAATGCCTAGATATACCCAACCTAGAAAGACATGGTTTTACCCAGTTAATTTTAAAATCAAAGCAGTCGAACTAAGCTTACGAGACGATGTCATGTCAAAGGACGTTGCCGAGGCGCTAGATATTCATCCGTTAATGCTGAGTCGTTGGCGAAAAGAGTATCGAGAAGGTAAGTTTAAAAACGTACCGCGCTATCAAAGCAACAATGAAACAATGAGTAAATTCCCAACAAAAAAAGAGCTGGATAACATTCAAAAGCTTAAGAAAGAAAATGAGCGTCTTAAGCAGGAGAATGACCTGCTAAAAAAGTGGCAACGGTATCTGGCGGAAGTACATCAGAACGATTTGGATTCATCCAAAAATTCGGACAAGCCTTAGGTGTAAAATACTTGTGTTCTTGGCTTAATGTTTCGCGTAGTGGGTTTTATGCTTGGCGTGACAGAACAGTGTCAGCTAGAGCGCTGTCAGATGCTAATTTGTTGTTGAAGATAAAGCACGTTTTCAATGTAAATCATCAAACCTATGGTAGCCCACGCGTATTTCATGCGCTAAAAAAAGAAGGTATAAACACAAGCCAAAAACGTGTTGCCCGCTTAATGCGAGAAAACGGTTTAAGAGCCAGAGCCCTTAAGACTTACAGCAAACCGGCGAAGGTGAAGTTCTTTTATAAAGAGATAGAAAACAAACGCAAAGATAGTGAAAAGGCCACGGGGATCAATCAGCAATGGTCTGGCGATATTACGTATTTAAAAGTCGGCGCTCGTTGGCATTACCTCGCTGTGGTTATCGACTTATATTCACGTCGAGTAATCGGCTGGGCGTTTGGTAAAAACAAAACAACAGACCTTACGTTAAAGGCGCTAAGGCTTGCGATAAAGAAACGACAGCCAACAGAGAGTATATTATTTCACACTGACCGAGGCGCAGAATACCGTGCTCACGTTGTACAAAAGTATTTGGCTAGCAAAAACATCAAAGCCAGTATGAATAGGCCTGGGTGCTGTACTGACAACGCAGAAGTCGAGTCGTTCTTTCATTCGCTCAAAGCAGATTTAATTCGAGGAAATAAATTTGAGAGCAGCGGTAAACTATTATCAAAATTAAAGGTTTACCTAAATTACTTTTACAATAGACAGAGATTGCATTCGAGTTTAGGATATAAATCACCTGCCGAGTTTGAATTGGCAGTTAATTGAAACGTGGACGGTGTCCACTTTATCGGGTGAAGATCAAATTTACAGTTGGCTGTTTTTCGTTCCTCAAAATTTTAGCCAACTATAATTTTCCGCTTATGTAAGCGTTATATTTCAAATGGAGTCTTTAAGTGAGTCAGCAGGAATTACACGATTTAATTATTTATCAAGATAGGTATTTTGAGATATTAACGGAGTTTTTCCTCTGCGTTACAGGCTGTTTGCCACGTGATTTTTCTCCATTGGAGAGCTTCTCTGACTCAATTCAAGGAATGGCATCTGTTTTAAGAGAGAACCCTAAAAGAGCTGAAAAGTCTATGATGGCCTTTTCAAGTCTCGAAAAAAATCTTAAGAAATTATATTCAGAAGAAGGTGGTAAAGCTTTTAGTGCAGCCAAGAAATTAGATGCATGTAAATTGAACTTGGGAGGGAGTAGTCGCTTTTTACAAACACAGTTAAATGCTACACGTAAATCACTTCTCTATTCCGATACAGTTTTAATTCCAGACCCTGTCATGCCGTGGTTAGAAAAAAAACGTGATGAAGAAAAGTTTAATCATGTCATACCCCTTCAAATGGCTTTTTTCATATTGCATTTGTCTGACATTAAAGGTGACGAGTTTGATCTACCGCCATTTATTGTTTTTCCAAGCTTTGAAAAATCACTTGAAGAACACGATCAGCAAACGCAAGAAAATAGTGTTCAACTTATCACCGATGTGTTTTCACATTATGTCGATTCAGGTATAGCGCGCCCGCAAGATATAATGGAGTTCGCTACAAATCACCCCGACCAATACTTTCAAAAGATAGAAGAGGCAAGACTTTTTGTTTCACCAGGTTCTGAGCCAGGGGAGTCTGTGAAAGTAGAATTAGAAAATTATAAAGCTGAAATGAGGCAGTGGAGGTCAGAAGATTGGTGTAATGAGTTATTTTCGAATGGTGATGCAAGTGTTGTAACTAATGCGATCTTTGAACGTATTATGCCAAATTATCATTTACTAGAAAATGCAGATGAACTTAGGAGTCATCCATTTCTGTGTGTTAATGCGCAGGCGCATTATTACCAGCTTATTGCAAATATGAAGAATGCATCTGCTGGTGAAGTTGCGTCATTTGACCCATCTACATCAGCAATTTTACAGTCTCTTACATCTAAAAGACTTGATTATTTAGCTAATATTGAAGACTCGCAACTTGTGGCATTGAGAAAGACAGATGAAAATATTGAGTTTAGAAGAGAGTTAAGAGATTTAGTTAACAGCTTACCTAATACCAAGGTCGAAGATTTAGGGTATGTTGCTGCTGAAGTGTGCTCCCATATTGAAAGAGCAATATCGAAACATGAGAAGCAAGTTTCATTATTTAATGATAAATATCAAGCAAAGCATAAATACACAGCTTTAATTGCTGGTGGTACATTAGGTGTAACTATGTTTCCCGTTTTAGCACCTTTCTTAGGTGCGTTACTTCCCCTTGGTGCGGCTGCAGCTACAGGTAAGTATGTTTCAGATAAACTTGATGAAAAAGCTGAAATTGGACAATTTTCTCACTCCATGATGGGAGTAATTTCGCGAGCAAAAGGGAAGTGAAATATAACAAGACGCTGCTACGGAAAATTTACTCGCTGGCGCTCCTAAATTTCCGCAGAGCGCGGCGTTAGTTTTCAATGGAGAGTAGATGAACATTTTAAGTAAATTAGTCATTGTCAGTATTGTATTACTCATTACTGGGTGCGCTAGTATTTTAGGTGTCACTGGTGCGGATACTGGAAAAAGAATTAACGATAACTGGGTTGCATATAACGTCACTCATCCGGGGCTTACAATTAAAATTATCGTACCTTATGCTCCCGGTTTAATGCCAATATCTACGGTTGGTAAATCATCACCGTCGCCGTTGAGACATACTATTATATTTGGAACCAAATCAAATCAACATAAGCTTGAAGTTGTAGGTAAGTACAAAAAAGAACTGTACTTTGATAATAAGTTTTATGGTTCAATTTGGTCGGGTGAAGTTTTGATTCGAGACGGTAGCCTTTCAATAGACGGTAAGTTGGTATCAGTAACAGAAAACTAACAAGTGCAGTCAACGGACAAATTTTACTGCAAGCGTTATGTGTCATCGAGGTATTGTGAAAATTTCAAATTTAGTAGATTGTCCGAGTGAAATTGAGGTTGTCGCCAATTGGTATTTTAATGAGTGGGATCATAAGGATTCGGAAGCGACGCTAGAAAATGTTATCGAAAAGGTTTCTTCAATTTCAAACCGAACCGCATTTGTAGCTCATATTGACGGTGAATTAGCAGGAGCTGGAGAATTAAAATATCGCGAATACTCTGACTATCCTAGCTATAACCATTGGCTAGATGGAATCTATGTACCTATAGAACATCGAGGGAAAGGTATATCAACAGCACTAATCGAATTTGCTAAATCAAAGTCAATTGAGTTACAAATACCAGCTATATATCTTCGTTGTGAAGAGCACCTCGTGAAACTTTATGAATCTCATGGTTTTCAAGTTGTCTGTGTTGAAGAAACTAAGTTCATAATGGAATTTAAAGTGAACACATAACAAGGGCTTTCAAGTCGGACAAATTACAGTTGGCTTTTTGTTCGTGCCTCACTTATTTTAGCCAACAGCAATTTACCGCTTAAAACGGCGTTACCACTGTCTGCAAATGGCATAAACCGGAAATAGCTCACGCATTAATTCTATATTTATACATTAAGGCTTCTTCAGACTTAATGTAATTCATTTTAATCATTCAACTATTTACCTAAACCTACTTAAATTCAAGGCGAGACTTTAGTTAATAAATCTCAATCTGAGTGCTACACCTTGCTTTAAATTCAAACAATTATCAAGCTGCCGCGAATTCTCAACTTAAGTGGCGTTGGCCAAAAAAATGCAAAAAATTTAATTTTTGATCAAAAACCAATTGATAACTATTTTCGTTTAGATTAATATAAACCCACTAAATGAAATTGAGAGTTGTTTGTATTCATGTATGTTTGTCTTTGTCACGGTGTGACCGATAAAAAAATTGAGCAAACCATCGACGATGGTGCTACTACCATGCGCGAGCTAACTAAAGAGCTTAAAGTGGGCAGCCAATGCGGTAAGTGTTGTTGTTGTACTAAAAAGATCCTCAATCGTAAACTGATTCAAATTGCAGATATAACCGATCAAGTGGCTTAATAGTAATCTACATAAATAGGCCTACCTAAACGAATTGGTATAACATTTAAAAATTAAACATAAAAAAAGCAGCCTTAGCTGCTTTTTTTGTATTTATAACTTTAACTTACAGTTGCGATTGTAAGTAGTTTTCAAGCCCAGTGTTTTTGATCAGTAGTTGCTGTGTTTCTAGCCAATCAATTTGCTCTTCTTGCTCATTTAAAATGTTATCGAGCGCTTCACGGCTAATGTAATCTTTCTTACTTTCAGCGAGTTTAATCGCAGCACGTAGCTCGTCTACTGTATCAAGTTCAAAGCTCATGTTAGCAGCAATCATTTCTTCGCTGTTTTCGCCTATACGTAAACGTCCTAAATCTTGAAGGTTCGGCAGGCCTTCTAAAAATAAAATACGCTCAATTAAACGGTCGGCGTTTTTCATCTTTTGTATCGATACTTTGTAATCAGCTTTGTCTAGTTTACTAAAACCAAAATCTTTAAACATGCGTGCATGTAAAAAGTATTGGTTAATACCCACAAGCTCATTAGCAAGTACTTTATTTAGTGCTGCAATAACGTCTTTATCGCCTTTCATAATATAAGTCCTTATTCGCCCATTTGAGCTTGGTGATAGTTTTGAGTGCCAATTTTGTCAATCAGACCCAGTTGTTGCTCTAACCAGTAGACGTGATCTTCTTCGGTATCAAATAATAGCTTTTCTAAAATTTCACGAGATTGATAATCTTGCTGTTGTTCACAGATAGCAATAACCTCTTTAACACACTCAACCACTTCAAGTTCTAAGGTTAAGTCGTTTTGCATCATGCTTTTTACATCGTCACCAATTAACAGATCACGACGTTTAGTCATGTTTGGTACGCCTTCTAAAAAAAGAATACGCTTAATTAGCCAGTCAGCGTGGTCTTTTTCTTCTTCCATTTCATGGTTAAGACGCTCATAAAGTTTGTTTAGGCCCCAATCGTCGTACATACGAGAATGAATAAAATACTGGTCAATAGCAGCTAATTCGTTAGCTAACAATGTATTGAAGGCGTCGATTACTTTTTGATTACCTTTCATAGCGCTTATCCTAAAAATTCTAATTGTGGCTAGTCTAGTATATAGGCACAGAATTGCAAGTAATTTACTTATAAATCATATGGTTAATATTGAGTTTGATTCTCGTTTAAGTTTGCATTGCTGGTTGATAAATGGACAGGTTGTTATTTGTATTTTAGATCAGCAAGTTAGTTGAGGGTATAAGCGCGTTCATACCGTAAAAGTATGAACGCGTAAGTGATTAAAATTGATAAGTAACACCTACTGTGGCCGTGGTACCTAAACCTTTAATGTTGTATCCACCATAGGTGTAAGATTGTGCACGGGCTGGGAAGTAGTCTTGGTTAAATAAGTTTTCTACCCCGATAAAACTTTTCCAGTTGTCTGCAAACTGATACTGACCGCTTAAATTAAAAACCGTGTAGTTATCGACAGGCCCCTGATCGCCAACATATTTACTATTATCATTAGGCTCAAAGCGTTTTCTATCACCCACATACAAGTAACTTAATGTTAGTGACAGGGTATCCGTAGGCTGCCAGTTAAGGTTTGCTGTGGCTTTTGGTGGACTGATTTGCTTAGAGCCTAAATATATATCTGCTTCAGTATTTTTACCTTCTACATAACTATACGTTGCCAGTAATTTAAGAGATGGGCTTATGGTGTAGTCTACTAAGGCTTCATAACCCCAAATTTCTTGAGGTGCTCTAACCGGTTCATAAACACCGGTTACTTCATTAAATTTGTTTGTAGTACCAAGCTCAGAGGTGCTTCGATATGCTGCGACTTCTAAACGAACTGCATCAAATTGAGAATTAAAACCAATTTCATAATTATCGATAATTGAAGCTTGAGTTTGAATAAGGCCTATATCATTTACTGTGGCAGAGCGAAGTAGGCGGCCAATATCTGATATATCAGATCCCTGTGAGTAGTTTAAAAAGGGGCTGAATTTTTCATCTAGATTGTATTTAATGCCCACGTTATAGGTCGTAGCATTGTAATCAACCGTGTCGCCTTTTACGCTAATTGGCACAGAGCATTGCGTGGCCGTTTTACATAATTTAAGCGTGCGATAATCATCTACGCTAAGGTCGATATTTTCTTTGCGTACACCGGCCTTTATTATTAAGTCATTAGCAATAACCCACTTAGTTTGTAAAAAGCCCGCGACACTTTTCATGTCCATTTCTGGCACCCAAACACGCCCATCAACCAGCGGTTGTGCAGTTACATCATTTAACGCATCAATTCCGTAAATAAATGACGCTTCAACTGAGTCAAAGTCCACCTGGGTATTAAAAGTTGCTCTGGCGCCTTTTTTTTCTGAACTTATAACTGATTGACCACCTTGATAATTCTCATCAGGATTGGCAAGGTTTGGAGAGAAGAAAAACACATTTTCTATATCTTGCGTATAGAGGTCTAACGTCATTTGTGTGTTTTCAAGCAGTGCGTAGTCGGTGTATTTTAAGGTTATATTTTCGTTGCCTTCTGGCCCTTGTGGTTTACCTTGCTTTTGTAATTCTGACGGCACATGAATGGCGTAGGTTTTTTCTCCTAGGCTCATATCACCAATAACATCGCCTAAGTCGGTTTTTTGTTGTGAACTGAAGTAGTTATAACTAAATTGGAGTTGCTTTTCATCATCAAAGTCATAGCCAAGCTTAGTGAAGTAATTTTGTGTAACGGCATCAGATAAACCATATTGTAAACCGAGAATATCGCCTTGCGAATCGCGTTGTACACCGTTTTCTTCATAGCTTGCAGTTACTAAGTAGCTAAATTTATCTGCACGACCATTCAATGCTGCAGATAACCTTGCGCCAGCGCTTTCTTCGAGTTTTACCGCACTAAAACGACTCGATAAGCTTATTTCACCTTGGGTTTGGCCATCGCTTTGTGCTTGCTTGGTAATATAGTTAATAATTCCGCCTGATGCGCCGTTACCATAAATTGACGTTGCTCCTTTTATGACTTCTATTCGACCTATTGCGCTTGGATCTAAGGTTTTTACCCCTAATGATCCGTTACGCAGTGGCGTTGACTGTGGCACGCCATCAATCATGATCAGTGGGGCACGCCCGCGTAAAGTTTGTCCTGAATTACTTGAGCTTCCAGTATCTGGAGCAAGACCAGGAACCATTTGTGCTAAAAGGCTTTGTAATTCTGGATTAACTTTTAAATGCGCTTCTATTTGCTTTTGACTAATAATAGTTATGGAAGCAGGGACCTCATCAATACTTTCAAAAACACGACTACCCGAAACAATAACGTGCTCCATTTCTGTTTGATTTAAATTTCTTTGGATCGTTGATTCGTCTGCAATACTGGCGCCACTGACTATTAATGCTATTAAGCTCAGAGATGTTTTAAACATGCGGGTCCTTCGTTTGAATGGTTTTAGTTGTGTTAATGATGGGCGCAATATTAAGAGTAATTTAAAGTAAACGCAAGGTTAATGATAATTGTTTTTATTTGCATGTATGCTATTGCAAACTATAGGGGGTCAAATATAACGTTGCGTTAAAATAGATGCTCGTAACGGCAGTTGATTATTGTTAGCAGGCCTTCTGCGTTTTGTTGCACAAGGCATAAAAATAAAGATGTGCTCAGTTTTAATTACAAAGTACTTTGTATAATCAAACTAAGATGAACAACACTCAATTACACAGTGTTCAATTGCAAATTCATCATGTAAATAGTGTTTGATGGCGTTAAGCTCAATAGGGGTGTCTGTTTGCATCACAATTTCACAATGAGTGGTAGTATCGTCCAGTTGCCACGCTTTTATTGATTTTATTTGCGTAATAGCAAACTGTTGCAGTAATTTATTGCTGATAAGTTGCTGGTCAAAACCAATGGGGGCTGCCTGCATTAAAATGCTGCAGCTGGCTTTAAGTAATAATACACCATGATAAATAACGTACAGTGATATTAAAATGGTCGCTATTAAATCAACTACATACCACTGGTATAAAATAATTAAAGTACCCGCAATAATAACGACTATTGATGCCATTGCATCAGACACATTATGAATAAACGCCGCCTTTATATTCATGTTGTTTTTAGCGCCAGCTTTATAAGTTAATAACGCAGTGACTAAATCAATGAGTAGCGCCACTGCCGCAACCCATACAATGATCCAGCCATTGATAGGTTGGGGGTTTAAATAACTATTTATGGCTTCAAAAATTAAATAACCACCGATCACTATTAACGTAGTGCTATTAAAAAGGGTTGCTAGTATCTCTGCGCGTTTGTAGCCAAAATGATGGGTTGTATCAGCCTGTTTATTGCCAATTTTTCGGGCAACGAGGGCAATAAAAATAGAGGCCGCATCACTTAGGTTATGTAATGCATCGGCAATTAATGAAAGGCTGCCAGAAAATACGCCACCAACAACTTGCACTGCAGTCAGTAAAACATTTATAAATACGGCAAGGGTTAGCTGTTTATCGCTTTGGTTATCATCAACGTGACTATGTGAGTGACCATGACCCATTTTAGTTAAACTCCCTTATTGCTTTACTTTTTACCCATAATGACAATTTTTTACCATTTATAAAAGCGCTGTTTTAATTTGTTTTTTAGATATCGTAATGGCTAAATTTAAATAAGCCCGTGATAGTTACGTATTGAATATAAAAACGATATGCTAGGGTATAAATAAATATATTAATGGCTTAAGTTATCATAATTATTTAGGCACTTTTTATTTTAAATTTAATAGGCATAAAAGTCGTTTTGAAGGGTTAATAACAATGAACACAGCAATAGAAATTCGCGATGCACAGCCAAGTGATGCAAAAACAATTCTGCATTTTATTAATGAGCTTGCCATTTACGAAAAAGAGCCAGATGCAGTTAAAACAGATGAACAAGCCATTTTAGATACACTTTTTTGCGACGGCGCAACAGCGCATAGTTTAATTTGTTTACAAGATGGTGAGCCGATTGGTTTTGCGGTGTATTTTTACAACTACTCTACTTGGTTAGGTAAGAATGGTCTCTATTTAGAAGATTTATATGTTAGCCCAGATAGTCGTGGAAATGGTGCCGGTAAAGCTATCATGAAAGAGCTGGCAAACAGAGCAATAAGCAAAGACTGTGGCCGCTTTGAGTGGGTAGTGCTTGATTGGAATAAACCCGCGATTGATTTTTACAATAGCATGGGTGCTGAGCCACAGAGTGAATGGATTATATATCGTTTAACGGGCCAAGCATTGATTGATTTTGCAAATAAAGATTAGTGCCGAATATGGCCAGTAATATACCTAGTTTTTGTTAAGCTAAGCGCTACATAACTTATAAGAGCAATTTATGGTTAATCAGCATTGGCAAAAAGCGCGTCAGAGCCGCGATGCGCGTTTTGATGGGCTTTTTTATGTAGCGGTAAAAACCACAGGTATTTATTGTCGGCCAATTTGCCCCGCGCCCACTGCGCATGAAAAAAATGTAACCTACTATCAGTTTGCGCACTCTGCTGCGCAAGCAGGGTTTAGGCCTTGTATTCGTTGCAGGCCCGATAGCGCACCAGGTAGTGCTGCTTGGCTGGGATCACAAACCACAGCATTGCGTGCTAAGCAGTTAATTGATCAATATCACGAGTGCGATTGTGAAGTTCTTGCTGCGCGTTTAGGAATAAGCAGCCGCTATTTAAGACGGCTTTTTTCTCAATATTTTGGTCTTTCAGTAACTCAATATCGGTTATTTAACCAATGCCATTTTGCAAAAAAATTGATTCAAGAAACCAGCTTACCGCTTACCGAGATAGCGTTTGCCTCTGGCTTTAAAAGTGTACGACGATTCAATGATGCTTTTTTAAAACAACTTAATATCGCGCCCTCAGCGCTCAGAACCGCCAAGCACTTAACTGATCTTGGGCTCACCTTAATTTTGCCTTTTCGTCCGCCGTATAACTGGCAAGCATTGCATGGGTTTTTAGCAAAACGACTTATAGAGCCAATAGAGTGGTTAACGCCAACCAGTTATGGGCGTACTTTTACTTATAAATCGTGTAGAGGCCGCTTCAATGCTGAATTTATTGCAGATAAACATCATTTTCGGGTACAAATTGATATAGATAATACGCAATATTTACAGCCAGTTATTAACAACATTCGCCGTGTACTTGATTTAGATGCAGATACTTATTTAATTGAGGCACATTTAAGCGAACACATTAATAATGCATTTCCACTTACTAAAGGCCTAAGGTTACCGGGTATTTGGTCAACCTTTGAAGCGGGTATTCGCGCTGTGTTAGGTCAGCAGGTGAGTGTAACTGCGGCGCATAATTTAGTGACTCAATTAGTGCAACAGCTTTCGGAGCAACAAGAGGGAAAGGTGTACTTTCCAACACCTGAAGTAGTGGCAGGTAGTGATTTTGCTTTTTTTAAAATGCCGCAGGCACGTAAAAATGCACTGCATAATCTCGCTGAATTTTGTGCTATTCACCCCAAGGAGGATGATTTAGACCAATGGCTTACTTTAAAAGGAATTGGCCCTTGGACGGTTAATTACGCAAAACTGCGCGGTCAAAGCCAACCCGATATTTTACTTGATGGCGATTTAGGGGTTAAAAAAGCCCAAGCGGCAGCAAGCTCTTTTGAATCTGCGAACTGTGCACCATTTCGATCTTACTTAACTTTTCAACTTTGGCAGCAATTATGATAGTGCAAACCAGTTTACCCAGTCCGATTGACGATATTATTATTCAGGCAACTGAAAACGGTATTAGTTATGTGGGGTTTTATCCACCGACCAGTTATATCAGTACGCCTTTAAATAAGGTGACTAATTCACATGTTTTATCTTGTGTGGCGCAGCTTAATGAGTACTTTGCTCATACGCGTACTGAGTTTGATTTAGAGCTTGATATTGGCGGTACGCCATTTCAGCAAAGCGTATGGCAGGCATTACAAAGCGTACCGTTTGCTAAAGTGGCAACCTATAAAGATATTGCCATACAATTAAATAATCCTAAAGCAGTGAGGGCGGTGGGGGCTGCAAATGGCAAAAACCCAATCAGTATTATTGTGCCGTGTCACCGCATCATTGGTGCAAATAAAAAGCTAACTGGTTATGCTGGTGGTCTAGAGCGTAAGCAATGGTTACTAGAGCACGAAGCAAAATAAATAAAATAGCGTTTCCAAATTTGTATTCTCTGCACTTTAGGGTAGCATAAGCGCACTTTTTATTTGAAGGCACGGCCATGGCGCAATTATACTTTTACTACTCTGCAATGAATGCAGGTAAATCAACCACTTTATTACAATCAGCGTTTAATTATAAAGAGCGCGGTATGGAGCCGGTGATCCTCACGGCTGCCATTGACGATAGAGCAGGAGTGGGCAAAGTATCCTCACGTATAGGCCTTCAAGCAGATGCACATATTTATGATGCGGATAAAGACGTATACGAGCTAATTAAATCGCTCAATAGTGATAAAAAACGCCATTGTGTACTCGTGGATGAATGTCAGTTTTTATCTAAAGATCAAGTTATGCAGTTAACCGATGTAGTCGATGAATTAGGTATTCCCGTATTGTGTTACGGCTTAAGAAACGACTTTAGAGGTGAGTTATTTAGCGGCTCGCAATATTTACTTGCTTGGGCTGATAAGTTAATAGAACTTAAAACGGTGTGTCATTGTGGGCGTAAAGCAAATCACGTATTACGTACCGATGAAAATGGCGAGGCTATTGCCGATGGCAACCAAGTAGAAATTGGCGGCAACGACCGTTATGAATCGGTGTGCCGCAAACATTATAAAGCCGCGTTAAATATGGGCCGTTAAGGCTTTTATAAAGGTATCAATATCCGCTTTGGTAATACCTAAATGGGTTACTAGCCTAAGTTGCTTACTTGGGCTAAACACAATGTTCTGTGCTTTTAAATCGTCTGCTAGTTTTGTGATGTTTATGCTGTTATCAAACGTAGCGTAAACCATATTTGTGGTATTACTCATATTTACGTTAAAGCCTGAAATTTCACTTAACTGCTTTGCTAAATAACGTGCATTAGCGTGGTCATCGACTAAACGTTGAGTGTTATTTTCTAAAGCATATTGCCCCGCAGCAGCTAATATACCCGCTTGGCGCATACCGCCGCCAAGCACTTTTCGCCAGCGTCTTGCTTTGGCTATCAATGCTGTTGAACCAAGCAATAATGAACCAACAGGTGCACCTAATCCTTTTGATAAGCAAATAGATACAGAGTCAAAATGTTGGGTTATTTCTTTAATATCAACGTTAAGCTCGGCAGCGGCATTAAAAGCGCGAGCGCCATCTAAATGCAGTGCTAAGTTATGTTGGTTAACAAATTCGCGTGCTTTGAGTAAATAATCAATACCAAGTACTTTACCACCTATGGTGTTTTCAAGGCTTAACAGGCGGGTTTTTGCAAAGTGGCTATCATCGGGTTTAATTGCTGCAGCAATTTTAGTAAAACATAGACTACCATCGGCTTCATTTTCAATAGGCTGTGGCTGAATAGAGCCTAAAACGGCAGCGCCACCGCCTTCAAACTTGTAGTTATGAGCATTTTGGCCACATATATACTCGTCGCCGCGTTCACAATGGGCCATTAATGCAAGCAGATTTGTTTGTGTGCCTGAGCTACAAAAAAGTGCATCTTGCACATTAAAACGTAATCGAGCATAAGCTTCTAATTGGTTTACACTTTCATCATCGCCATAAACGTCGTCGCCGACGGGGGCATGATACATAATATCCCGCATTTTGCTGCACGGTTTTGTTACTGTATCTGAGCGAAAATCTATCATGGGGTGTCCTTAAGTAGCTTTATACTAATTCTTCACAAATTTGTTCTCGGGTGGCTTTATCAAAATAGCTCCATGCAATAAAGCGACTGACTTTTTGCCCTTGTGCCATTTCAACAATTTTAAATTCACTAATAGGCTGTTGTTTTAGCTGTGCTTCTAAGGCTGCTAGAGTTTCTTTTTTAGAAACCAACGAGGTAAACCAAATTACTTGGTCACTGTGAACCCTGCTTTCTTTGATCATGTTAGAAATGAATGCTAATTCACCACCTTCACACCACAGCTCATTACTTTGTCCGCCAAAATTAAGTGCTTGCGAAGGCGCTTTGCCTAAGTTTTTCCATTTACGTTCACTGCCTTTACTGGCTTCTTCTGCACTGGCGTGAAATGGCGGGTTACACATCGTTAAATGATACAAATCTTTCGCATTAATCACCCCTTTAAAAATATGCTCGGGATTTTTTTGTTGTTTAAGCGTTATTTTTAGATTATTGAACTGAGCGAGCTGCTTGGCTATTTTTATTGCTGCAGAGTCTATGTCGCTGCCAGTAAAATGCCATTGGTATTCGCTATTGCCCGTTAGCGGGTAAACTAAGTTAGCGCCAGTGCCTATATCAAGCACTTTAATTTGTCGGCCAGTGGGAATAACCTGCTGATTATCTTCGCTGAGTAAGTCAGCTAAGTAATGAATATAATCTACTCTACCTGGAATAGGTGGGCACAAGTTGTGCTCAGGAATGTCCCAAAAGTTAATTTTGTAATGACTTTTTAATAGCGCCTGATTCAAGGTTTTTACAGCTAAGTTATTACTAAAATCAATACTTTGATTGCCTGCTGGAGTCGTAATTAAAAAAGCAGTTAACGAAGGGGTTTGCGAGGTAAGCAAATTAAAATCGTAACCATTTTTGTGTTGATTGCGCGGATGTAATTTAGAACGAGTTGATTTTGCTTTCATGAGGCTTTTTTAACAACAGGAATAAAAGCCAATAGTAACAAATACAGACAGAAAAAGTGCATAATTTTCCCTTTGGCTTACCAGTTATTACTGGTAGGATGAGTTGTTAGCAATTATAAGGAATTCGCTTTGGCAGTTACTCAAGAGTCTGTTTTTATTAAATTAGGTGACCATCAAACACTGCATTTGCGCCGTATCGCAAACCAGCAGCCAAGTGGGCCTGTGGTGCTATTAATTCATGGCGCGGTAGAAAATGGCAAAATATTTTACACTCATAGCAATAAAGGGCTAGCGCCTTTTTTAGCTGAACAAGGGTATTGTTGCTACGTAGCTGATTTACGCGGGCGTGGTGAAAGTAAGCCAGCTATTTGTAAGCAAGCACGGTATGGACAAACTGAGGCGATTGTTGAAGATATTCCGGCATTTATTGAAAAAATTGAACAGTTAGAGAGTAAAAAACCTGACTTTTTAGTTGCTCATTCTTGGGGTGGGGTGTTGCTAAATAGCGTGTTTGCTCGCTTTCCTGAGCTGATAAACGATGTAAAAGCGTGTGCCTATTTTGGTTCAAAGCGTTCGCTATTTAATAACCATCCTAAAAAGTTATTTCAGGCCAATTTAATTTGGTATTTTATGGCACCAATTTTAGCGAAAAAACACGGTTATTTACCGGCAAAACGCTTAAAGTGGGGCAGCGATGATGAAACTCAAAAGTCGCACTATCAAAGTATGCAGTGGGCGAAGCAAAATCCGTGGATAGACAGTGATGACGGCTTTGATTACGCTAAAACATTAGCAAGCCTTACGCTTCCTCCAACGTTACATATTGCGGCAGTAAAAGATAAAGCATTGGCACAGCCTATCGACATTCAAAAGTTTATTGATGAGTCAGGTACTGGGGTGCAAAAAATGCAAATATATGGCCGCCGCTTTGGGCACAAAGTAGATTACGACCATATTAATATGCTTACTCACCCACAGGCACGCCAAGAGCAGTTTATGGATGTGCTTAATTGGTTTGAGGCAACGAGAGCAAACTAAGTAAAGGTGCTTCATAACGCTGCCACTTATCAAGGCTTTTGTTATTTACAGGTTGCCTGATGGCATGTTTACTAAGCGTTGTAACTGCGCTTTTATTTTTGTAAAAGTCTAAACAAGTGTGTTCAAATTCGCAGCCCGTAAAACTCAATAGTGCGGTTAATTGTTCCTTTGGATTTTCAATTAGCTGCTCATAACTTAAATTATAAATAGCTAAGCGGTTAAACTGCTGCCAATGGCTCATTAGTTTTTCATAAAGCTGATGATACAAAGTAAACTCATTTAAATCACAAAAATAGGGTTCGTTTTCAGCAAAGTAATTAGTAAACACTGAAAAGGCGGTTGCGTGAAAGTTACGGGTCAGGTTAATAAACTTAGCATCTGGGAATAAAATATAAATTAGCCCTAAGTTTTGGTAGTTGCTCGGCAGTTTATTGATCACAAATGGGCAGTTGCCCCCAAAAGAGCTTAACGTTTCTAAATAAATATCTCTGGCTTGGTTAATTAAAGGCGTTGTTAGTTTAGCTAAACATTGAGGGTAGCGTAATCTTGTTTTATGTTCTAAAAAAGCAACTACCTTACTACTAATACTGGTGTCTTCTCCAAGCGTTGCCCATTGACTGTGCCCTGATAACATTTGCTCAAGTAGGGTTGAACCGCTGCGTGGCATGCCAATAATAAACACGGGTGTGACAGGGTACTGTTTATTTAGTTTTGCTAAATTGAGCACACTTTCATTGTTATATTCAATAAGTTGATCATAAAACTCAATTAAATTCTCAGTATTAAATTCACTGAGTTTACGTTGTTGCTGATTGGCAATAACAAAGTAATTAAATGCTTGATCAGTATCATCTAACTTGTCGTAACTTTTAGCTAAAGCATAATAACAGACCATTTTTAAGCGTAGGTTATTTGTTTGCGTTAAAAAATGGTGTAACTGATCAATGTAATTATTTGCTTTATTAAAGCGCCCTAATTGTACCAATTCAAATAAAACATAAGCCGTAACCGGTGCTATCCCAAGCTTTAATGCCTCCTCAAATGTGGCCTGCGCTTTATCAAGCTCGCCAAAGTTTAAATAGTGCTGAGCTAAATAATAATGAGTGTCTGGGTTTTCTGTAGCAATACTGGTTGCGTATTCGAGTACTTTTTGCGCATCTTCAGGGGAGTTGACCGCTTTAAATGCATCACTTAGTGCATATAAGGGTTCTAATACATAGGGTAGATGCTGACACGCCCGTTGTAGTATATACACAGCGGCATCAAATTGTTCTAAACGCAATGCTACTTTACCTAGACCAAATAGGGCGTCACCATTGTCTGGCTCTGATTGTAAAAGCGTTTTGAAATGAAACTCAGCTTCTCTAAGCTTGTTTTGTGATAATAACTCATTTGCTTTTTTTAGTAGCATAATACAACAAATATTCTTTTTATTTACTATAACCCTAACGCCATAAAAAATGCGAGTAAATAGGCATCTTAGAGCCAATAAAAAGGCGAAATGCATTACACATTTCGCCTTTTTTGTTGTTAACACATTTTAGAAAGTATAGGTTGCTTTAGCGTAGTAAAAACCACCATTAATACCGTATGGAGAAGTTTCGTAGTACTTACCACCCCAATTGTTATTAGGTGCTACGGTAAAATCAAGTTTCTCTGCTTCTTGGTCCAGTAGGTTTTGTGCACCGACTGAGAAACTGATTGAGTCATTCATAAAGTAAGTTACTTCAACATCTAATGTTACTGCTGCATCAGCTATTTTAGCGGTTTCATCATAATCTACGTGAACACCTTGGTACTCACCAAAGTAGTTAAGACGAGAAAATGCTGAAAAGCTTTCCCATTGCTGTGCCCAGCTCAGTGTTGCGCGGTGATTAGGTAAGTCATTTTCAAGACGACTTACTTTAAACGCACCTGTGATATCACTTGAGCGTGTTACTTCTGTTTCATTCCAGTTGTACGCTAAGCTAAATGTAGAACTACCATTGAATAATTCAGCTGAGTAGTTAGCCACTAAGTCAACACCTTGAGTAGTGGTATCAAAGTCATTGGTAAAGAAACTAACTTGCGCTAAGTTTTGTACGTTAGGTACACCGGCAGCTTCGAGCGTGTCTTTATCAGCTTGACTAAGTTCAATTTTATCTGATTGGCTAATACGATCATCTACTTGGATGTTGTAGTAATCAACTGTTAAGAATAAATCACCAATGGTGTATACCGCACCAAAGGTATAACTTTGAGACTCTTCTGGCTCAAGTTCAGTACCACCAAGTTGAATAGCAATTGGGTTAGTTGGTGGTAATAGCGCTGAGTCTACTAATACACCGCTGCTTAAGTTAGTTTGTACGTTACTAACATTCGCTTGGCCTACGGTAGGTGCACGGAAACCAGTACTAATTGAACCACGAATATTCAGATCATCAGTAAGGTGGTATTGACCCATTAACTTATAGTTAGTGGTTGAACCAAAGGTATCGTAATCTTCGTAGCGAAGCGCTAAGCCCATTAAGAACTCTTCAGTGAATGGCGCTTCAATATCAATGTAAGCTGCATAGTTTCGACGGTCGTATTCGCCTGCATCTGATGGTTTAAATCCAGGGAAACCGTTAGAACCAATACCAAAACCTTGATCAGTTAGTGGGCCAGCTATAAACGAAGCTTCATCGCCTGATACCACGGTAAAGGTTTCTTCATGCCACTCTAAACCACCGGCAATGTTTACATCGTAAGCTAAGTCAAAGTCAAAACCCTTTGAAATATCAAAATTAAAGTTTTTCTCTAATTGTTCATATTTACCTGGGCTAAAATCACGCGGGCTATCTGGACCCAACGATGCATTGATTGTGTCGTATATAAAGTAGCGAGATTCGTTGTAACCTACAGTACCGCTTAAATCATAGTAAGCGCCTTCTAAAAAGCCGCCAGTAAACTCACCTTTAGTACCAATAGTGAGTGACGTATCTGTGATATTACCACCAAAGTTTGGTGTAAAACCGCCCGGAAGCATTTCGTTAAATGCGAAACAATCAGGGTTGTTTGCTACACCATTAATGTAGTCAGGGTTATCAAGAACGTTGTCATCAATCATGATTGTTGGACAATTACCGCTCATATCGCCAGTTAAATCACCAACAAGGAGTGTTTCGCCACCATCGTTTGAGTATGCACCAGGGCGAGTATGTGGGTTACGGTAATAAAAACCACCACGTACATCACGCTCAGAATAGTTACCAAACATATAAAATTGTGAGTCATTAGTTAGCTCTAAACCAACATTACCAAAGATAGAGATGTCGTCATCAACCTCTGGTGCACCCCATACTTGGGTGATCGGAGCAATGTCTGGTACTCCAGCCTTGATAAGTTGAGTTGCATCGTAGCGTTGAACTGAACGGCTGGTCGCATCGGCTGTTTTGTACTGAAAGCTTAAATTTGCAAAACCGCTATCGGTAAACGGTAAACCCACATTACCTGAAATTTGGGTTGTATCACCGTCGCCCTCGTAATATTGGCCTTTACGAACTTCAAATGACCCGCCTTCCGAGGCATCTTTAAGTTGGAAATTTAAAACCCCAGCAATCGCATCAGAACCATATTGTGCAGCGGCAC
Source organism: Pseudoalteromonas sp. 11L1 (assembly GCF_055397545.1). The sequence continues at coordinate 118,901 of NZ_AP041142.1, forward strand.
CATCGCGAAGTACTTCTACTTGTTTCAATGCAATACTTGGAATAACTGAAATGTCGGCACCTTGCGCACCATCATTAATACCACCACCTAAAAAGGCAATAACTGAAGCGCGATGACGACGTTTGCCGTTAAGTAAAATTAATGTGCTATCTGAAGGTAGTCCGCGTAGGTTTGCAGGGCGCACTAGTGAAGCGGCATCACTAATTGGCATTGAGTGAACGTTTAAAGAAGGAATAGCCCCTTTTAACAGCTCTAGCATATCAGTATTACCTGATTTGCTAAGCTCTTCACCACCGATAATGTCGATAGGAACAGGTGAGTCACCAATAGAGCGAGGCGCAGAGCGCGTACCAACTACGGCAATTTTTTCTACGTTTTTGTTTACTTTAACTTCGGTTTGCTCTTCTTGAGCAATTGCTGAACCAGAAACAAACAAGCCTGCGGCTGTTGTTGCTAGAGCAAATTTGATCGCCTGTTGAAGCGTATTGCTTTTTAATTTCATTCTAAATATCCCCAGTTAGAATTAATTTGTATAGTCTATTACTGACTTATTATTGTGGACATTTCACGTTCAATGGGGAGCAAATATAGCTAACTCACTCCTAAAAGCTTAATTAATTAAGCGCACCTCCTGTGAGTCCTCGAATAGACTATAGATAAAAAAACTAAAGAGGGCAATGGGTAATTAACCACTATTTAACAAGTTGAAACAAATGATTTATCTAAAAATAACGCAGAGTTAATTGCAGCTAGGGCGAGAAAAGGAGGAAAAAACAGACATTGATACATAATGACTAACTAAATAAGTTAATTTAGTCATTTTATATTATTGAATTAAATTGATTTGCTGTTGATATTTTCACCATGATGTTTTTTCCACGCTGCCAGCTTTTCTTTATATTCATCCCACACACAAGGGCAGCAACTGCCTCCGCCACAGCATTCATCAGATTTTGGTCTTTCGGGTTTAGTGTCGGGGCGATTTTTTTGCATTTTTTATTACAAAAGTGGAAAAAAGGACACTTAGAATAAATGATTGAACAAAGCGTGTAAATTATTCTTTGTGAACTTAGAGCGCTGTGTGAGAATACAGGCTATGCGATTATATAAAGTCATTCATCGTGCCCCCTGGCGGGTTGCTAAAATTAGTAAAAAGCGACAGCAACTGCGTTTTCGCCGTGCTATGGTGGCGCTTAAAATAGCCCTTGCTCAAGAAAGGCAAGAAACCAAAGAGATGCTAATAACCTACAAGCGTTATACTCAAGGGCAAACAAACAAAGCAGAGCTAAAACGCGCCAATGAGCAGTTTGTTGATATATTAAAAGGGTTGGGGCTAGGCATTTTTGCGTTATTACCCTTTGCACCATTAACTATTCCATTGGTTGTTAAGCTAGGGCAGTTTGTGGGTGTTGATGTATTGCCGAGCTCTTTTAGTATGAATAAGACTATGAAAGAAATTGATCAAGAAATTACTCAACAAAACCAACAGCAAGACTCAACTCCTCCCGAAAAGAAGTAAGCTAGTTAGGGTATAATTAGCTATACCTTTTAATAGTGCTTATTGTTATGCTAGGGCATCAATTTCTATTATGTGAGTCATTAATGAGCGCTTTACTTTGTCATACCTCTTCAGGTATCCCTCTATCTTTTATTGTTAAAAATGAATTAACAGACTGGCTTACTCAGCAACCGAGCTTTGTGCAGCAGTGGCTTGCAAATACCGACTTTGAAAAGTCAGGACTGGCGTTAATACCAAACGCAGAAACGGGTGAACTAAGCCAAGTATTTTGTATTATGCAACGAGCTGATGATTTTTGGGCCGCTGGCGAGCTTGCAAGTAAATTACCTAAAGGCTGCTATCAAATTCAGGGTGATGAATCGTTAGTTTCTCAACTTGCTTTAGGGTTTGTGTTAGGTGGTTATGAGTTCAGTGAGTATAAACAAAAAGCCACAGCTAAAGCTCAGCTTGGCATTGCTGATAAAACATTATATGAACAAGTAAAACAACAAGCAGATGCAATTAATCTAGCCCGTGATTTAGTAAATACCCCCGCTGCCGATATGATGCCGCAGCACTTATCACAAGTAATGAGCGATTTAGCTGATACATTCGACGGCGAGTTTACCCAATGGGTAGGCGATGAGCTATTAGAACAAAATTATCCAACTATTCATATGGTAGGCCGTGCAAGTGAAAACAAACCGCGTTTACTCGATTTGAAGTGGGGGGCGGTTGATGCGCCACAAATTACATTAGTAGGTAAAGGTGTATGTTTTGACTCAGGTGGACTGGATTTAAAACCAAGTTCAGGCATGCGTAACATGAAAAAAGACATGGGTGGGGCAGCACATGTTATTGCCTTAGCTCAATTAATTATGGCCGCTAACTTACCAATACGTCTTCGCGTGTTAGTCCCTGCGGTTGAGAATGCCGTTTCGCGTAATGCATTTCGTCCAGGCGATGTAATAAAAACACGTAAAGGTATTATGGTCGAAATAGATAATACTGATGCAGAAGGGCGACTAGTTCTGTGTGATGCACTAAGCGAAGCACAAAACGATGATCCTGAATTAATTATTGATTTCGCTACTTTAACCGGTGCATGTCGTGTTGCTTTAGGAACAGAACTGCCAGGCTTTTTCTCAACGGAACGTGATGTAGCTAATGCGATTATGGACTCGGGTATGCAAGTTAACGACCCTGTTTGGCAATTGCCGTTATTCGAGCAATACACCCCATTTTTGAAAAGCGATGTGGCTGATATGACTAACTGTTCAAGTACGCCATTTGGTGGCGCAATTACCGCTGCGCTTTATTTGAAAGAGTTTGTAGAGCCAAATACACCATGGGTTCATTTTGATGTAATGGCATGGAACTTACGAGCATTACCCGGGCGTCCTGCGGGTGGTGAAGCTCTAGGTATTCGTGCAGTATTTACTTACCTACAAAATCGATTTAACTAACCTAGCTTGGGTTAATTAAGTCAAACATACCTTGCCTTGAGTTATTTGATGTTAAAGCGCATATAACTCAAGGGGTAAACCATCTGGATCGGCAAAAAAGGTGAATTTTTTGCCGGTTATTTCATCCACTCTTATTTCTTCTACGTCGATTCCATGCGACTCTAAATACGTTTTACTGTTTTCTACATTACTAACCTTAAATGCTAAATGTCTAAGTCCTTGTGCTTCGGGATAGCTTGGTCTACTTGGCGCATCTTTAAACGAAAATAATTCTAACTGACTGCCATCAGGTAAAGCTAAATCGAGTTTGTAAGACTGACGCTCTGCTCGATAGTGCTCATTAATAATCGTGAGCTTTAATATTTCACTATAAAAATGTTTAGAGCGTGGGTAGTTGCTGCAAATGATGGCTACATGATGAATGCCTAGTAGTTGCATATACTTTCCTTAAAAAGCAAAAAGCGCACTGAAAGCAGTGCGCTGTTTATCAATACATATTTGCTTGGTGTAATATTAGCTTTTAGCTAGGCTCTGCGTCTTTACACGCTTTTACAGCCGGTGCAACAAGCTCTAAACCTGTTTTATCACACGGTGGAAGTTTAGCATCGCTAACAGCAATGGGGGTTACTCGCTCGCCCCATTTGATATAGCTTGCCGCCCACGTTAGGCCTGCTCCAAATGCAGCCGACATAATATTGGCATGCGGCTTAATTAAACCTTGCTCAACGGCCTCACACAGCGCAATGGCAATCGTTGCAGCAGAGGTATTACCGTATTCGCCAATGTTAACCATTACTTTACTGTCTTCAACCTTTAAACGGTTTTGAATTGCTTGAATAATGCGTAAATTAGCTTGATGTGGCACAAGTACGTCTATATCGTCTAACTTAAGGTTTGCCTGTTCAAGTACGTCGTCACAGGCTTCACTCATGCCTTTAACCGCACGTTTAAATATTTCACGGCCTTCAAATAAAAGGTCTGATGGGCCAATTGGCTCATATTTATTTAAATCACTGCCGAAATTAGTAATGTGTAAAATATCACGATCTTCGCTGTCACAGCCGGTTTTGGTCCCTAATAAGCCTGCAGGTGTTTCTGCTGCTTCAAGCACAACGGCACCGGCACCATCACCAAATAATACTGCGCTATCGCGTCGAGCCCAGTTTACGTACCACGTCATGCGCTCTGCAGCTATAACCACGGCTTTTTTGATCATACCGGCTTGAATTTGCGCTGTCGCAGCTTGTAAAGCATATAAAAAACCAGAACATGCTGCATTGGTGTCCATGGCTGCAGCGCCAGTGGCGCCAATATTTTTTTGTACTAATGAGGCAGTGTTTGCAACTACTGTTGAGGGGGTGCACGTTGCTAAAATAACTAAATCGATATCTTTTGCATCTACGCCAGCGCAAGCAATAGCATGTTTTGCAGCCACACTAGCAAGCTCGGCAGTACTTACATGGCTAACTCTACGGGCTTTGATACCGGTACGCGTGGTGATCCACTCATCGGTGGTATCTACAATTTCACTTATTTCGTCGTTACTGATGCTGGCTGGTGGAATGCATTTGCCCCAACCAGTGATATGTGCGTAAGGCATAGTGTGTTCTCTTAAAAGTGGTATGACGTGTTCGTCTAATGAATACGTTATAACAAAAATTAGCTATTAACTCTAGTTTATAGCAGCTATAGAGCTGTAATTACTGCTATTTTACCAATTGTTTGTTGTATTTTTAGTGAAAGGTTAATTGTAAGTTTTTACTTTGTAAATTAAATGAGTGTTTAGCTTAGGTGCTTTTTATAAGCTAGTCCACCACCTTCAACACTTGCTTAAAGCACTAGTGACGTATGCTTGAGTGCAGCTATGCGAGCGGATACTATAAGGCGGTTTAGTGTATAATAGATGCAATAAAAAAAGCATGTTAATCATGAATAATAAAATCAAGTGTATCCAGGAACCATATTGTGTTAATTAAAACCGACCCAGCTATTAGCCGATTATTAATGCTGCGCAGTGGTGCCATCGTTGTTCAGCTTATTGCGGTACTCAGTGTGTATTTTTTACTAGAACATCAAATTGCACTTATGCCGTTGTTAGGGGTTATTGCTGTTGAGGCGGTTTTTCAGTTAGCCAGTGTATTTGCCTACCGGCATGTAAGCCAAGCGAAGCCAATTGGCATGTTAATGCAACTGACCGCCGATGTGCTTTTTTTAACTATTTTGTTGTCTTTAAGTGGCGGTGCAACTAACGCATTTGTGTCGTTATTGTTGCTGCCCATTATGATAGCTGCAATCACATTAAGCGCTCGAGGGCTTGCCTATATTGCTGTATTGGCCATTGCCGCCTATAGCTTATTATTAATTAAAATGCCCGAACACAGTATGCACCAAATGAATATGAATGGTCATTTTATTGGTATGTGGGTTAATTTTGTTATAAGTGCTTGCGTAATTGCGTTAGTGATAGGGGCTATGAACCGCGCTTTGCAACAGCGTGAACGCACTATTGCCAAAGTTAGAGAAAAACAGTTGCGCAATGAACAACTGGTTACACTTGATGGCGCAGCCGCGCAAATTACTCATCAATTAGCAACCCCGATTGCTAATTTACAATTATTGTTTGAGGAGCTTTTAGAAGAGCATCCCAACAATGAAGTTATTCAGCAAATGCAAACGCCGCTATTACAATGCCGCACTCAGCTTAACGACTTTAGAAACCTCTCAATGCAGTTACGAGATAAAAACACGCAATCACCCATTAAAGCAGAGCAGTTGCAAAATCAAATTCATGATACGTTACTATTACAATACCCAAATCAACAAATAAACTGGCTTAACGAGGCACCTGAAGCCACATTACAAAGTGACGCTATGCTGTTACCTGCAATTTTAAATTTATTTCAAAATGCAGTACTTGCTAATCAAAAACACGCCCAAGTGCAACTTGAACTAAGTTGGCAGAAACCTGACGCACAAAACATTGCGTTAATTATTCGGGACTTTGGTGCCGGTTTTTCATCCTCAGAGTTAGCGGAGTTAGGTGGGCAGCTCATGCCGAGTGAACAAGGTATGGGAATCGCAGTTATGTTATCAAATGTGACATTTGAGCGGTTAAATGGCTCGTTAACGGTATATAATCACCCCGAAGGCGGAGCGGTTGCAAAGATAACGATGCCACTATTAACAGCAGAGACAAAAGCATGAAGCTACTTATTATTGAGGATGATATTAATTTAGCGACAACGTTGGCACGGCGGCTAACTAAGCACGGTTTTAACTGCGAGATCGCGCATAATCACACTGATGCACTTCTAAAGGCTCGCCAGCAACAGCCTGACTGTATTTTATTAGATATGAAGCTGGCCGATGAGAATGGACTGTCGCTTATTGCACCGCTGCGCCATTTACTCACTCATGCACATATTGTATTGCTGACTGGCTTTGCAAGTATAGCAACGGCGGTAGAGGCGATGCGCTTAGGTGCTAATGACTATTTAACCAAGCCTGTTGATATGGCAAGTTTATTAAAAGCACTTAAAGTTGAGGTGGCAAGTACGACAGTAACTGAAATTTCTGAGGGAGTTATGTCACCCGAGCGTTTAGAGTGGGAGCATATTCAACATGTTTTACACAGTAATAACGGTAATGTATCAATGACCGCTAGGCAGTTAAATATGCATAGGCGCACCTTGCAGCGTAAGCTACAAAAAAAGCCAGTGCAGCAGTAGTTTAGTACTTAATTTGTGGAAAGTTTTATGAGCGATGATTCCGCGGCATTAATGTTAAATCAAAAAATTATATTATTTGATGCGCAATGTAAGCTTTGCAGTGCGTGGTGTAATTTTATTATAGCTCACGATCCGACCATAAAATTTAAATTGTGCAGCGTGCAATCGCCGGCAGGGCAAACGCTACTTGCTCAATTTGGTTTTTCCACTACCGATTTTACTTCGATGATTTATATAGAAGCACAAAAGCCATTTATCCGTAGCCAAGCCGTTTTTCGGGTGTTCAGCCAGTTAGGGTATCCGTGGAAGTTGCTTAGCGTATTTAAGTTATTACCACGAAGGCTGACTGATTGGCTTTATAACAAAGTGGCTAAAAACCGTTATACATTATTTGGTAAATACCAACACTGTCGAATTCCTCAACAAAAAGATGAAGAACACTACTTATAGCCACATTTTTAGCAAGTGCTGGATCACTTAGGCTGTGCTAAAATCGCGGCGTTTAATTACTAGTAAATAGGTTTTAAGGGCTTTTTCATGGCAAATACAGCGCACGCACTGCATATTTTAGTAAAACATAAAGAGATTGCAGAAGACATCATTAAGCAATTAGGCAAAGGCGCAAAGTTTCAAACCTTAGCTAAAAAATACTCGTCTTGTCCGTCGGGCAAAAAGGGCGGAGATTTAGGCGAATTTAGACGCGGTCAAATGGTTCCACAGTTTGATAAAATTGCGTTTAAAGGCGAGATTTTAGAGCCACATTTGGTAAAAACAAAATTTGGTTGGCATGTGATTAAAGTACTTTATCGCACCTAAAAGCGTAATTCTAAGTTCCCGCTATACTTACTATTCCTCATTTTATAACTGCTAAAGCACTTTGGAATGACTATGAAGTTATTTAATTTATGCTGCAGTGTTATCCTCATTGCCCTGTCTTTTTTTGCATGTGGCAGCGAGCAAACTGTGACGCTAAAAATAGGAAAACCAAGCACACCTAATATGCCAAGAAACCACTATGTTTTGAGCTTATTAGAAAAAAGCTTTGCGCAGATGAATGTAAAACTCAATATTAGTTATAGTGTTGAGCCGATGAATACCAAACGAGTATTAGAAGAGCTAAAGCACGATGGGGCTATTAATTTTGCTTGGTTAAGTATGTCAAAAGAGCAAGCAAATAGCCTCGTACACACAACCTTTCCAATATACAATGGCTTGCACTCAAAACGTTTACTGATGATAAAACAAAGCCGGCTGGGCGAATTTTCAGATATAAAAACCCTTGAACAACTAAAGCCGTTTATAGCCTTACAAAAGCAAAGTTGGTCTGATTATTATGTATTAAAGAACAATGGCTTAACAGTTAATGGTGATTTGAGTTATGAAAGCATGTTAAAAGCGTTAGATGAAGGACTTGGCGATTACTTTCCTCGTTCAGTAACTGCGATTAGAGCTGAAATACAAAAAAGCCCACAGTATAACTTTGTCGTTGAGCCGCATATTATGCTGCAGTATGATAACTTTTATTACTTTTATGCAAATGAAAAAAATAAAGCAATTATCGACTTACTACAGCAGGGCTTAACAAAGCTAGCCAAAAAAGGGGAGCTTGATGCACTCTATACGCAATTTTACCATGATGTTGAGGATGGGCTTGGTTTAAGTCAGCGAACAGTGTTTAAACTGAAACAGCGATAAGGTTATTATCGCTGTAAAACTGTTTGCTAATCTTGCTTAGCTTCTTCTTCATTTATTTGCTTAAGCGCTTGAATAAATGACTCACTCGGCTGCCCACCGGTAAGCGCATACTTATCATTTATAATGAAAGTAGGCACTGAAGTAATACCCATTTGCTTAAAGTTATTTTGCTCTTCGCGAACCGCTTGTACGTATTTATCTGAGTGTAAAATATCACGAGCTGTGTCTTTGTTAAGGCCGACTTTTTCTACCACATCCAGTAATGCATCTTCTTGATTTAAATATTTTAAATCGGTGAAGTGTGCTTCAAAAAACGCCAATTTCAGCTCAGTTTGCTTGCCCTCTTCACGAGCCCACATTAGCAAGCGGTGTAGATCAAAGCTGTTGATCATGATGCGTTTACCGTCAAAATTGAAGGTAAACCCAGCTCGTTCACCCGCATCCGCCATGTTTTGACGATTTCGCGCGCTTTCTTCTTCGGTTAAACTGTATTTTTGCTGCAAGTGCTCGTTTAAGTCTTGCCCTTCAAGTGGCATATCTGGATTAAGCTCAAAAGGGTGCCATGTAATATCCGCACTCATTTCTTCTTTTAATTCTGCCAATGCGGTCTCTAAGTTCTTGTAACCGATAATACACCACGGGCACATTACATCTGAGACGATATCAATTTTAAAGTTTTTCATAGGGATCCTTGAAGGATTGCTTAGTAATAACAATGGATATTGGGATGAAGTCTACTTTATCAATCATTGGACATAAAAAGAGCAGCCAAGGTGCAGCTCTTTTTATTAAATGATTCATATATTAGCTGTTTAAGCCAAATGGGTCATCAATGCTATGACTCGGTTGAGTAAACCAGCGCGGACCATTATCTGTCATGTAAAAGTGATCTTCTAATCTCACCCCAAACTCATCTGGAATAACTAGCATGGGTTCGTTACTAAAACACATGCCAGTGGCAAGCGGGGTTTTATCACCGCCAACTAAATATGGCCATTCGTGAATGTCTAAACCAATACCATGGCCTGTACGATGTGGGCAACCTGGTGTTTGATACTCAGGTCCTAAATTTTGTGCTGCTAAGTAGCTGCGAGCTGCTTCGTCAACCGATTCACAGGTTTCGCCAAGGGCTGCTTGATTAAAAGCTGCTAACTGTGCCGCTTTTTCAAAATCCCAAAACAGGCGTTGTCGGCTGGTTGCTTCACCAAACACATAAGTACGCGTAATATCAGAAAGGTAATCGTGCACTTTACATCCAGTATCGATGAGCACCATGTCGCCTTTTTTCAAAATTTGTGGGTCTTTTACGCCATGTGGGAATGAGGTGGCAAGGCCAAACAATACAATACAGAAGTAATTACCTGGGGCTCCTACTTTTTGATGGGCTTTTTTTATAAATTCTTCGACTTCTACGGTGCTAATTCCTTCATAAAGCATGCTCGCTGTAGCCTTATGAACCGCCAAAGTCATATCCATGGCACATTGCATTAATGCTAATTCATTGACTGATTTATGCATTCGACAATGTGCGGTTACAGGTTGTGCGTTCAGCAGCTTTAATCCTGAACTGGCTTTATTGATACCATCAAAAATAAAAAACTGTGCGCTTTCATCAATACCAACGGTAGCAGTGTCGCTAATATTGAGCTGCTTAAGCACTTTAACACATAGCTTAAACGGGCTTTCATGCTCTTGCCAGCCGTGTATTGGGCCATCAATAACCTTAAAGCCATTTAAAGAGCCAATTTCAAAATGTGGAGCAATGTATTGCACATCACCTACGGCAGGTAAAATAGCGCCAACAAGTCGTTCACTGGCATACCATTTCATTCCGGTGAAATAAGTTAAGTTGGTACCTGCGTTTAAATAAATGGCATCAATGTTGTGCGCTTGCATATAGGTTTGCGCTTTGGCCATACGCGCTAAATATTCATCGGCCTGAATTGGCGTTACTGAGTGAGTCATATTACTTAAACTAGCAAGTGCTTGCTCGGGTGTGTGAGTACCAATACCAACTGTCGTCATATATTTCTCCTACAAAATTTTGCATAGTGTGTAGGTTTAACAGTTTAAATTCAAACTAATTGCGATTAGTGAACAAGGGGCTCAAAAAAAGGGGGGGAGTTATCAAGTCGCTTATTGGAGGACTTGATAACCTCGGGCTATTTTTTTGCATAGGGTAAGCGAGTGAGCTTATTTGCCGTGTGGTAACTATCTAAACCGGTTACTGCAACTGTATCAATGGCTTGTAAATCTAAAAAACCATCACTTTGGAGTGCTGATTCATCCACATATACATCCATTATTTCACCAATAACCAGCTCGGTGCCATTAACAGCTAAATGTTGATTCTCTACAAATTTTACCGCGTATTTAAGTCGACTTTGTGCAACAAAGGGAGCGTTAAACTCATTTAAGTATTCTGTTTTTAACCCCGTTGCATCAAACTCAGATTCATCTTTAGCGTAACGTGCCGAGGTTTGGTGCGCTTGCTGGTAAATGTCACTATTTACTTGATTAATAGTGTAAACGCCTGTTTCTATAATATTTTCAAATGTATGCCTTGGTACGCTGTGCGGGCGCATGATCATGCCAACAAGTGGTGGATGTGCGCCTAAATGAATAACCGAACTAACGATGGCTAAATTGGTATTACCTTGCTCATCCTGTGTGCCAATTAAGTTAGCACTTTTAAACCCTGACAATGAATTTATAAAATGCGTACGTGTGTGCTTTTCAAGCGCAGCTATGCGGTCTTTGGAAAAATGCATGTGTTAATTCCTTACCATTTTATGGTGTTTCCTTGCCAATCTAGGTAGGCAGGTTCGTTGTTAAGTTCTAATTGTGGATTTTCGTAAGTAAATTTAAATAATTGCTGGGCAACAAACTCAGGGGTAAACAGTTTATCTGCAGGAACATTTTTCTGAAATGGCTTAGAAAGCTGTGTATCTGTGGTACCTGGGTGAAATAAAATCAGTTTAGTATTTTTAGCGCGACGAGCAAGCTCAATGGCGGCTGTTTTAAATAGCATATTAAGTGCTGATTTTGATGCGCGATAGGTATACCAACCACCTAATTTATTGTCGTTAATACTACCTACACGAGCGCTCAGAGCGGTAATTGTGCAGTGAGTTTTGTGGTTAAGCAGCGGCACTATACTTTGTAAACACAGCAGGGGTACAAGCGTATTAGAGTGCATAAGCTGCATAAAATAATCACTGTTGATTTCTTCAAGCTTTTTTTCTGGCATGTGCTGGTCGTTGTGTAATTGACCATTAAATATAATCACTTGAGCTATATCTACTTGCTGGGATTTTAACGACTCGGTTAGCTCGTTTAGGCTTTGCGCTGAATAGTCGCTCTGAAAATAGGTTACGTTTATATCGCTGTGATTAATGTTCGATGAGCTGACACAAATAATATTAAATTGTGTTGCTTGTTGGTTTAAGTGATTAACGTAAGATTGGGCAATGGCGCTACTGGCACCAAATAAAATCACTGTTTTCATTTTTCACCTTTGTTTTTGATATTACATTGACCTGAGTTGCACTGTGCATTAGGCATTAAAAAACGACTAATTTGATGACGGTATTTTGCAAAGAAAGTATAAGCATGATCGGCAAAAAAACGAATGACGGGCAAACGAATAATTTTAAGCCAAGGATATTTGCCAACAGTACGCCAAGCTTGATAAGTCACATCTAAGCCGTAAATCATCTGCCCATTATCAGTTTGGGCATGCAGTATATTCATGGCGTATTGCTTATTGATTGCGGGAAAACGCGCATTAAAGTTATCAGCATTTAAATCTTCAAGTGTAACTTTATGATCAACATCGGCACGTTTTAAATGCTGCATCTCTGCATTGCAAAGGGGGCAATTACCATCGTAAAAAATGATCATGTCATCGCTTTGTGTTTATTTTACATATGCTTTTTTACGACATGCAGGTGCAAATGGATCTATTAAATAAGTAAACATAATGATATTAATAGGTCTCAAAGAAACAAAGGAGAGCTAAAAATGAGTGAACAATATGCCGCCTTGCGAGGTAATGTAAATTTACTTGGGCAATTATTAGGACAAACTATTAAAGATGCTCAAGGACAAGATATTTTAGATAAAGTAGAAGAGATTCGGGCTTTATCAAAATCATCTCGCAGTGGTAATGAAGCTGATCGTAAAGCGCTTATAGATGTACTACATGCGCTTAGTGATGAAGAGCTTTTACCGGTTGCCCGTTCATTTAATCATTTTTTAAACTTAGCGAATGTTGCAGAGCAGTTTCACACTGTATCACGTTTTAATGATGTTGGTTTTTGCCAACTAAACCCTCTCACTCAAACATTAAAAACGTTAGCAGCAAAGGCCGAACAAGGTCAGCTTAATCATAATCATTTAGCTGATACCCTCTCAAAACTCCACATAAACTTAGTACTAACAGCACACCCAACCGAGGTGACTCGTCGTACTATTATTAATAAACATGTTGAACTTAGCGATTGTTTAGCATCGCTTGAGCGTACCGACAATCTTGCGCAAGAACGCGAAGCAATATTAAACCGTATTGCGCAGTTAATTAGCCAAGCATGGCATACGGACGATATTCGTCGTTCACGCCCAAGCCCTGTAGATGAGGCTAAATGGGGCTACGCAGTCATTGAAAACAGTTTATGGGAAGCTGTGCCACGTTTTCTACGTGAGTTTAGCCAGCATGTAAAACAGCATTTAAGCTTAGAGTTGCCAGCAGATTACAGCCCGATAGAATTTACTTCTTGGATGGGGGGAGATCGTGATGGTAACCCGTTTGTAACCGCCGAAGTAACCAAGCAAGTGCTCGACCATGGCCGTTGGATGGCACTGGATTTATACCAGCGTGATTTAGAAACGCTCTGTGCTGAACTTTCTATGTCGGATGCCAGCGATGAGCTCATTAAATTGGCTGGGCAAGAGTTTGAACCGTACCGTGCTGTTTTGAAAGATGTTAAAAACCAAGTTGCAGAAACGGTGATGCATTTAAGCGCTAAAATTAAAAATAAGCGCACTGAATCTCAAGATTTAATCACCGATATTAATCAAATTAAGCACCCTATTGAGGCATGTTATCGCTCTTTATTAAAGTGCAACATGCAAGTAGTGGCCAATGGCTTACTACTGGATATGATCCACCGAGTAAATAGCTTTGGACTGCGTTTGGCAAAACTAGACGTGCGCCAAGATTCGTCGAGACACAGTGATGTATTTTCTGAGCTAACTCGTTACTTAGGTATTGGCGACTACAACCAATGGCAAGAGCAAGATAAGCAGGCTTTTTTACTTGCTGAGCTTAATTCTCGTCGTCCGCTTATTCCTAAGCATTGGCAACCTAGCCCTGAAGTGCAAGAGGTGCTCGACACCTTTGATGTTATTGCGCAGCAAGATGCAAAAACCTTTGGTTTATATATTATTTCTATGGCCCGAACAGCTTCTGATATTTTAGCGGTGCAGTTATTACTTAAAGAGTCAGGCTGCGGTTTTGAACTACCCGTGGCGCCATTATTCGAGACCTTGGATGATTTAAACGATGGTCATAATGTTATTACTACATTGCTTAATAATGAGTGGTACCGAGGTCATATTAAAAATACTCAAAATGTGATGATTGGTTATTCAGACTCAGCCAAAGATGCGGGTATGATGGCTGCTGGCTGGGCACAATATGAGGCAATGGACAAGTTAGTGCAACTGGCGGATGAACGCGGTATTGAGCTGGTTTTATTTCATGGTCGTGGAGGCACGGTTGGTCGAGGCGGTGCACCTGCTGCACAAGCCTTGCATTCGCAGCCACCGGGTTCACTCAAAGGGGGCCTTAGGGTGACAGAGCAAGGCGAAATGATCCGCTTTAAATTTGGCTTACCCAATGTGGCATTGCAAAGCTTAAATATATACGCAGGTGCGGTGCTGCAAAGTAACTTATTACCACCGCCAGAGCCCAAAGATGAATGGCGCGAAGTTATGGCATTAATTAGTGATGTATCGTGTGAGCACTACCGCAATGTTGTACGCCACGATGAAAACTTTGTACCTTACTTCAGAATGGCAACACCAGAATTGGAGCTATCTAAATTGCCATTAGGTTCAAGGCCAGCTAAACGTAATCCTAATGGTGGGGTAGAGAGCTTACGCGCAATTCCGTGGATATTTGCGTGGAGTCAAAATCGTTTAATGTTACCTGCATGGTTAGGCGCATTAAGCGGACTTAAAGCAGCGCTTGAAAAATATGGGATTGAAACCCTAAGCGAAATGAGTTTGCAATGGCCTTTCTTTCGAGCTCGTTTAGAAATGCTAGAAATGGTATTTAGTAAAGCGGATAGCTGGTTAAGTGAGCACTACGATAATGCGCTGGTGGAAGACATGTATAAACCTTTAGGTGTTGCCTTACGTGAGGAATTAGCAGAGGCGATAACCTTAGTGCAATCATTGAGCCCGCAAAAAAGTCTATTAGCCGATCAACCTTGGATCAAAGAGTCTATTGGGCTTAGAAATCCGTACACCGACCCACTGAACGTGTTACAGGTTGAGTTATTACGTCGCTCTCGTGGCGATGATAAAGGTAATGAAAGCGATATAGATAATGCCTTAATGATCACCATGACGGGGATTGCAGCGGGTATGCGAAATACAGGTTAATTTTTATTTTAGTAAAACAAAAAAGGGAACACGCGACGTGTTCCCTTTTTTTACGTTGAATAGGCTGGTATTTAGTTTGCCAACCTTTTACACTACTTAGCCATTGAACAAATAAAAACTATTATGGCTTCAGCAACTTTTAAAGTGCAACATAATACAGCACTTAGCAATTCACACATCTCATTAAACGTAGCGCAAACGCAAGCACTACGTAGTCAATTAAAAACTCAACGCGGTATTTTACATTCAAGCGATATTAAAGCGCTTTGCACCGAACTTAATGTCAGCGAAGATACCTTATTGCAAGGTCTAGTGCCGTTGGCTTCTGAGTTTTCGGTTGCACCTATTTCCAAGTTTCATGTCGGCGCAATTGTAAAAGGGCTCGACTCACAAGGACATACTACTTTTTACTTTGGTGCCAATACTGAGTTTGATCATCAAGCACTTAGTTTAGTGGTGCATGGTGAGCAATCAGCAATTAATAATGCGTGGTTAAATGGCGCTAAGAAAGTGCTAAAAATAGCCATTAGTGATGCACCATGTGGGTATTGCCGTCAGTTTATGAATGAACTGGCGGATGCCAGAGAGCTTGATATTTTACTGCCAGCACAAAATTTTAAATTAGCAGAGCTGTTACCGCATTCATTTGGGCCAACAGATTTAGGCAATGAGCACAGCTTATTTAACCCAGTAGAGCAAACTAAGCGCTTTGAAGAGACAAAGCTTGATGACAAGCTGCTGAGTTTTGCTTTAGCGGCTTATGTTCCATACAGTCAAAATTACAGTGCGGTAAAAATAAGTACCTTTGAAAATGGTGACTTTTATGGCAGTTATGCTGAAAATGCAGCGTATAGCCCAAGTTTATCGCCACTGCAAAGCGCAGTGAGTCAGCTATTTTTAGCAGGATTAAGCTTTGATAAACAAACAGTAAAATCAATTACTTTGTTAGAAACTACTGGTCACGCAAACCAATCAGGGGTAGCAAAAGCCGTGTTAGCAAGCTTTACTGGCTTGCCAACACTTGAGGTTATTAGCGCAACATTAACCAAGTAATACTTTAGCGGCTTCAAGTACCACGGCAACAGATTTTTTCTCAATCTCGCCGTGGTCCACGTTAGGTATTTCTTGACGTGTTCTATTTACTAATACACCAGCAACACAAGCAGCTTGTAAACCAAGCGCGGCACACATGGTAAATAAAGTGGCCGATTCCATTTCGTAGTTCATTACGCCCAATTTTTGCCATTCTTCACAGCTACCTTGTAGTGACTTAGGTACGTAGCCAGAGTGTGTATCGTAGCGCTCTTGACCTGGGTAGAAGGTGTCGCTCGAAGCGGTTATACCAATATGGAAATCGATATTAAGGTTTTCACAGGCTTTTACCATGGCTTGAGTGGCAAAAAAATCAGATACGGCAGGGTAGCATAGCGGGGCAAAATGCTGACTCGCACCATCTAAGCGAACCGAAGCTTGGCTAATTAGAATATCGCCTTCATTAATGTGCGGTTGAATAGCACCTGTTGTGCCAATGCGAAGAAAGCTTCGTACGCCAAGTTGTGCCAGTTCTTCAACGGCAATTGACGTTGAAGGGCCGCCGATACCAGTCGAACATATTACTACAGAGTGACCGTTTAATTGGCCTAAATAAATGTGAAACTCACGCGTTTGAGCAAGGCAGGTAGGATTATCTAAGAACTGTGAAATACGTGCTGCACGATCTGGATCGCCTGGAACTATAGCTAGTTTTGCACCTTTTAAGTCATCAATACACAGTCCTAAGTGAAATACCTTTTCCATAACTAAGCCTTTTTAATAAAAATTGTTGTCAATTTACCATGATTACGAGAAATGAAAATTAAGTACAGGACGGATGTCCGTATCGACTTAATTTGATTTATTCACCAACTCTGAATATTCAATCAATGACTAAAATTACGAACAAAATGAGCCAGTTGACTTGTTTGCTCAGACACTATATTCATACTTCATAGCAAACCAATAGCTAGGCTAAAGAGCCGATAGCTGTATTTTAAATTGTTTATATTCATTGGGTTAGTAAGAAAGCTTGGTTTTTATTTACCACTAACCTAAGCGAGCAAAATAAAGTTCACTGTAATTTTTAGCACACTATGCGAATAATCTGGAATTAATTCAGCGTGTGATGTTTTGCATAACTACTCAATAATAGACAAGATATTCAGATTGAAAAAGGGTTTACAATGAGCACACAATTTCAAGCATTTAAAAATAAAGTTGAGCACTGTCTATGTGCGCCTGGCGACGGTGTTTTTACGGTCAATACGGCTAAAGAACGCAAAGCAGCGCTAAGAAATAAATTATATGGACAAACTGAAAATGTCGATGTTTTATGGCGTGACTCACTTAACGAGCTGCCTAATTCACCACACAAAGCAGTAATGTTAGGCATTAGCTCTGATTGCGGTGGTGGAATTTTACGTGGCGCTAATTGGGGGCCTTTATTTTTACGCTCAGCACTGATAGATCAACAAACACAATGTCGTTCGTTTGATTTAGGTGATGTACGCGTAATACCGCATTTATTACATGATAAGTATTTAAATGAGGCCACTATTACCAACTGCCAAAAAGCGCTGTACGGTAATGACAATAATGATCATTATGTGAGCCCATTGTCAATTACTGAAGATGTGTGTGACAGCTTTTATGCGACATTCCAAGACAAAGGTATTTTTGGTATTGGTGGCGACCACTCAATTAGCTACCCGTTAACAAAAGCGTACTTAAAAGCTAAACGTGAGCAAGGCAAACGTACGGCAATTATTCATTTCGATGCTCACACCGACTTACTCGTAGAGCGTTTAGGTATCGACTTATGTTTTGGCTCTTGGTGTACACATATTTTAGAATTCTTACCAGCGCCGCATCATTTAATCCAATTTGGTATTCGCTCAAGTGGCAAACCTAAATCACATTGGGAAAGTACTTTTGGCGTTAAACAACACTGGGCTGCTGAAATTATAGAGCGTGGTGCAGCTGCGGTTGCTGCAGATGCGATTGCGCAGTTAAAAGCAGACAAGGTTGATGAAGTGTATGTGAGCTTTGATATTGATGCCCTCGATGCAGAATTTGCATCAGCAACAGGCACGCCTGAAGAAAATGGGTTAACGCCACAGCACGCGCTTGATATTTTGTCAGCGATTGCAGATGAGTTCCCTATAACGGGGGCTGATATGATGGAAATAGCTCCGTTTACTGACAGCTCTTTAGTGGGCCAATCAAGCTCTGAGACAACTCTGAGAGAAGGCGCTAAAATTTCGGCGTTTTTAATTAATGCAATGAATCGCTAATTTCAAAAGCTAAAAATTGGCTATTTGCAAATAACCCGCTATATTTAATTGGCTTTTATTAAAAAGTGACGTCTTAAATCTAATAGAGCGGGTTATTGTGATTAAATGGTGTTTTGTATTATTACTCATTGTAAGCCAACACTGTGCGGCAAAACTCACTGTTGTAACAGAGAATTTTGCACCTGCGCAGTATCTTGATGCTAACAACAATTTAGTTGGAGATGCTGCCGACATAGTACGATTAGTGCTTGATAGTGCAGGGATTGATTATTCAATTTCAGTTCACGATTGGAGTATGACTTATAATATTGCATTGAGGGATCCCGAAACCTGTATTTTCTCAATTTCACGCTCACCTGAGCGTGAGAGTCGCTTTGTTTGGTTTGCTAAACTTGCCCAATTCGACACAAACTTTTATTCTTTTAAAAGTAAAGGCATTGTTTTAACAAGTCTAGAGCAGGCAAAACAATACAGAATTGCAGTGTTAAAAGATAACTATAGCCACCACTATTTACTCTCCCAAGGATTTAAAGAAAACGAAAACTTAATGCTGTTTAATAGTTTTGATAATATTTTTAAAATAATTCAAGCACGAAGTTCAAGCATTGATTTGGTTGTTATACCTGCGCAGAGAATAAGCCACGAACAATCTCACTTATTAAGTGAACTTCAACTCGAGTCATTGATGCCTATTAACGCCAACCAAGCCCCCTTATATTTTGCGTGTAACAAAAACCTACCGAATGAATTACAGCAGCAACTTAGCACTGCCTTTGCCTTGTATGAGTCACAACTTTAAATATCAATTGCCCTGTTTATAAAAGCGGCTATAATCCAGCTGCTTTTGCTAATAAAAGCGATTATTTTGGAGTTATAAATGGGTGATTTAATCGGGATTGCATTATTAATCTTGATGAGTGCGTTATTTGCGATGTCAGAAATTTCGATCGCCGCTTCACGCAAAATAAAATTAAGGGTTATGGCCGACGAAGGAAATGTGCAAGCTCTGGCGGTTTTAAAACTGCAAGAGCAGCCAGGGGCTTTTTTTGCCATGATCCAAATTACGCTTAATGCGATTGCCATATTAGGTGGGATTGTTGGTGAGCAGGCATTGTCGCCTTACGTGCAAGAAATACTGCAGTTATTTTATCAGGGGCCGTTGCTTGGCCAAATTAGCTTTTTACTGTCGTTTTTAATTATTACCTCATTATTCATATTATTTGCTGATTTGCTTCCAAAGCGTTTAGCAATGATTTTACCTGAGGCTGTTGCTGTGCGTGTAGTTACAATTATGCGTTGGGTCACTTTCGCGCTCACACCGCTGGTATTATTTTTTAACGGCTTAACCAATATAGTATTACGAGTATTCAAAGTACCGAGTGAGCGTGAGGATATAGTGACTACTGAAGATATTGTTGCCATGATGGATGCGGGTGCCGAATATGGCAGCCTTCAACAGCAGGAATATGACTTAATTGGTAATGTATTTGATTTAGAAGCGCGCTTTTTATCAAGCGTGATGTCGCCACGAGAGCAAATAGTTTACTTTGATATTGATGAGTCGAGTGAAGATATAGCCAATAAAATTATAGAGCATCCACATAATCACTTTTTAGTGTGTAAAGGCAACCTTGATAAATTAATTGGCTCGGTTGAGTCAAAAGATATTTTACGCCAAGTGCTTAAAGGTGAGGCGGCAAATATTAATGCGGATATGCTTGATAAAGATATTTTTTACTTACCAGAAACACTGAGCTTATCTGAGTCGCTAAATGCGTTTAAAACTGCCGTTCATCCTTTTGCTGTGGTGGTCAATGAATATGCGCTAGTGGTTGGGATAGTGACAGTTAAAGATTTAATGAAAGGCTTTATGGGTGATTTAATCACGCATCAAAGTGAGGAGTTAATCATTGAACGCGACGCTAATTCTTGGTTGGTCGATGGTTTAACACCTATTGTTGAATTAGCTAAGGTATTAGAAATTGATGAATTCCCTGAGCAAAACCATTATGAAACGGTTGCCGGGTATTTAATTTATACCATGAAGCATATTCCCAAACGTGCAGAATTTGTTTTATTTTCTGGCTTTAAATTTGAAGTAGTGGATGTAGAAGGTATTCGTATAGAGCAATTACTTGTCTCTAGGGTGAATCCTGGTAGTGAATAAGAGCCGCTAAAATTAAATTATTGATTAACGGCAGCCAATGCATTGGCTGCCTTTTTTATGGGTGTTACTGATATAGCAAAACTATTGTTTGAGTTTATTTGGTGACAACTATAGTCAATTGTAAAAATATGTAAATGTTGCTCAGTGGCTATTTTTAATTGTTGTACTATAGTTTAGAATGATCGTTCATTCTAAACTAAAAGGTATTTAACATGCAGCGCTCCCGCATCGCTTTTTTTGTATTTTCAGCCCTCGTTGGTTCTGTTGCTTTAAGTGGCTGCGATCAGGTAGCTGAGCAACCCAGTGCTTCTGCCCCTGCAGCGACTCCTGTTGGAGTTGTCACATTAAAAAGCCAAGCAATAACACTTAAAAAAGAATTACCAGGGCGTGTAAGTGCGTTTCAAATTGCTGAAATTCGTCCTCAGGTAAGTGGAATTGTGCAATCACGCTTATTTGAAGAGGGTACTCAGGTTGAAAAAGATCAAGCGCTTTACCAAATCAACCCTGATATTTTTGAAGCAGAATTAGCCGCCAGTAAAGCGGCGGTTGCTCGCGCAGAAGCGAGTATTGCTAGCAGTAAATCTAAAGCGTCTCGTTATAAAGAGTTATTAGCAATTAAAGCCGTAAGCCAGCAAGATTTTGACGAAGCTGATGCTGCTTCTAAGCAAGCCTCTGCAGAATTATTAACGGCACAAGCGCAGTTAAAAAGTGCGCAAATTAACCTTGATTATAGCCATGTTTCTTCGCCAATTAGCGGCCAGATTAGTAAATCAAGCGTGACGGTAGGCGCATTAGTTAGCGCAGGCCAAACAAGCGCACTGGCAACGGTTACGCAACTTGACCCCATTTATGTTGATTTAACCCAATCAAGTAATGAGCTAACTAAACTCAAAAGAGCGCTAGCATCAGGTGCTTTAGGTGTCGACTCTACAACACAAACCGATGTAGAACTAATAATGGAAGATGGCTCAGTATATCCTCATAAAGGTACATTACAGTTCTCAGAAGTGACCGTTGATCCAAGTACTGGGTCAGTGACTTTACGTGCTAAGTTTCCAAACCCTGAAAAGCTATTACTACCAGGTATGTATGTGCGTGCTGAGGTGGTTGAAGGTGTTAAGTCAGACGCAATATTAGCCCCACAACGTGGTGTGAGCCGTAATACCAAAGGTGAACCTACAGCTATGGTTGTTAGCAAAAACAATACAGTTGAAAGCCGTGTGTTAAAAGTAGAGCGAACTTTAGGCGCTAATTGGTTGGTGAGCGAAGGCTTAGCCGATGGCGACCAATTGATTGTGGAAGGGCTACAAAAGATTCGCCCAGGTGCACCTGTTACGGCAACTGCTGTGAAGCCTTCTGCAAATAACAGCCAATAACGGAGAGTTTTATGTCACGATTTTTTATCGATAGGCCTATTTTTGCTTGGGTATTGGCGATTGTGGTTATGCTTGCGGGTATTATTGCCGTTAAAAGCCTACCTGTTGCTCAGTATCCGTCTATTGCGCCGCCAGCGATTACCATTACGGCTAACTACCCAGGTGCATCTGCACGTACATTAGAAGACTCGGTAACTCAGGTTATTGAGCAAAAAATGAAAGGCTTAGATGGCTTGTTATACATGTCATCAACCTCACAGTCCAGCGGTTCAGCAACGCTGACATTAACATTTGATGCCGAGACCGATCCAGACATTGCCCAAGTTCAAGTACAAAATAAATTAGCGACCGCTACGCCATTATTGCCGGAAGAAGTACAGCGCCAAGGTGTGGTAGTGGCTAAATCATCATCAAGCTTTTTACTGGTTGTTGGTTTTGTGTCGCAAGATGGCAGTATGACTAATATTGATATTGGAGACTATGTATCGTCGAACGTGCAAGACATTGTGTCGCGTGTAGACGGTGTAGGTGAAGTGGAGCTGTTTGGCTCTCAATATGCAATGCGTATTTGGCTCGATCCGGCTAAATTACAAAACTATAAGCTAACCCCCAGCGATGTATCAGCAGCAATTAAAGCACAAAATGCACAGGTGTCAGCAGGTCAGCTAGGTGGTATGCCGTCACTTGCTGGGCAGCAGCTTAATGCGACTGTCACTGCGCAAAGTCGATTACAAAAACCAGAGCAGTTCAGAGATATTTTAGTAAAAACTAACAGCGATGGTTCGGTTGTTCGCTTACAAGATGTTGCCGAAGTTGAACTTGGCGGTGAAAGCTACGGTGTGGTTGCTCGTTTTAATGGTAAACCAGCATCGGGACTCGGTGTAAAGTTAGCCAGTGGCGCTAATGCACTTGATACCGCGCAAGGAGTAAAGGATGCACTTGAAGAGCTTAAGCCTTTTTTCCCACAAGGGCTTGAAGCGGTTGTGCCTTATGACACTACTCCCTTTGTTGCACTTTCAATTGAAAAAGTAGTTCATACATTAATAGAAGCCGTTGTTTTGGTATTTGTTGTGATGTACTTATTTTTACAAAACTTTAGAGCAACTATTATCCCAACAATTGCCGTGCCTGTAGTACTGCTAGGTACATTTGGCGTTCTATTTACCTTTGGGTATTCAATTAATACGCTCACTATGTTTGCCATGGTACTGGCCATTGGTCTGTTGGTCGATGACGCGATAGTGGTAGTTGAAAACGTAGAACGTTTAATGACAGAAGAAAAGCTCTCTGCGGTCGAAGCAACGCGAAAGTCTATGGATGAAATTAAGGGCGCGCTCGTGGGTATTGCCATGGTGCTGTCGGCGGTATTTATTCCTATGGCATTTTTTAGTGGCTCTACAGGGGTTATTTATCGTCAGTTTTCTATAACGCTGGTAACAGCAATGGGATTGTCGGTATTAGTGGCGCTTATTTTAACACCTGCATTGTGTGCTACGTTATTAAAACCGAGTCATGTGCATACTGATGGTACCTTTATTGGCCGTTTTTTCTCAGGCTTCAACCGTGGTTTTGATAAAACTAATAGAGGTGCACAAAGCTTTGTTGGGCGAATGATCAAGCACTCTAAACGTTATTTGCTTAGTTATGTTTTGATTGTCGGTGGTATGGTCACTATTTTTTCAAGCTTACCCACTGCGTTTTTACCGGACGAAGACCAAGGTATTCTGTTTAGCCAAGTGATGCTGCCAGCAGGTTCTACAACAGAGCAAACGCTTGAAGTGGTTAAAAAAGTAGAAAACCATTATTTAGAAGAGCAATCTGAAGCTGTTGCCTCAATTTTCACGGTTACCGGTTTTAGTTTTGCAGGCTCAGGACAAAACTCAGCCATTGGTTTTGTGAGCTTAAAGCACTGGGATGAGCGCCAACGTGACGATTTATCAGTGGGAGCGGTTGCAGGAAAAGGCATGGGCTATTTTTCAACGATAAAAGAGGCGTTTGTGTTTGCATTCCCACCTCCGGCTATTATTGAACTTGGCACTGCGAATGGTTTTAATATGTTTTTACAAGACCGAGTTGGTTTAGGACACGATGAATTATTAAAAGCGCGTAATCAGTTATTGGGTATGGCAAGTCAAAGCCCAATCCTGGCAGGTGTTCGTCCTAATGGCCAAGAAGATATGCCTGAATTACAACTGGATATTGACCTTGCAAAAGCTGAAGCGCTTGGTTTATCACAAGGTGATATTAACAGTACACTTTCGACTGCTTGGGGTAGTAGTTATGTGAACGATTTTATCGACCGTGGCCGCGTTAAAAAGGTATATTTGCAAAGTAAGGCTGATGCTCGCATGGTACCTGAGGATCTAAATAAGTGGTATGTACGAAATAAAAACGGAGACATGGTGCCATTCTCAGCGTTTGCTAGTTCGTATTGGTCTTATGGCTCACCTCGTTTAGAGCGCTATAATGGTTTTTCAGCTATGGAAATTCAAGGTAGTGCTGCGCCAGGTTACAGTACAGGTGAAGCTATGGATGAAATGGAGCGCTTAGTAAAGCAATTACCTAATGGTATTGCCTCTGAATGGACTGCTATTTCATACCAAGAACGTTCAAGTGGTGGTCAAGCGCCGCTTCTTTATGGCCTTTCACTATTATTTGTATTTTTGTGTTTAGCAGCACTCTATGAAAGTTGGTCTATCCCATTTGCAGTAATGATGATTGTACCTCTGGGTATATTGGGGGCTGTTATGGCTGCTTTTTTAGGTAATTTATCAAATGATATTTACCTACAAGTTGGTTTATTAACCACCATAGGGCTTGCCTCTAAAAATGCGATATTAATTGTTGAATTTGCTAATCATAAAATGGATGAAGGCCTGAGCTTAGTTGATTCAGCCATTGCAGCCGTACGACTTCGTTTACGCCCTATTTTAATGACCTCAATGGCATTCATCTGTGGTGTACTACCGCTTGCAATAGCCTCCAGTGCAGGCTCTGGTGCACAAAACGCCTTAGGTATCTCAATCATTGGTGGAACACTAGCGGCTTCATCATTGGTGGTGATTTTTGTACCCTTATTTTTTGTTTTAGTGCGTAGACTATTTTCAGGAAAAGCTAAAACTACCTCGCAGGAGGAAGCATAATGAGTGTAAGAGCAATCAGTTTTAATGCTTTAACTTTAGCCATTTTATCTGGATGTCAGTTAGCTCCTCAGCAAGAAGCGCTTAATTTACCTGTCCCTGATGCGTATGCATCAGAGGCAGGCAAAGGGCAAGTTTCATCATTAAAATGGCAGCAGTTTTTTAATGATGAAAAGCTCAAAGCACTGATATCACAAAGCCTTGAGCACAATAAAGATCTGCAAATAGCAGCGCTTAATGTAGAGCGAGTACGTGGTTTATACCAAATTCAAGACTCGGCTTTGTATCCGTCACTTGATTTAAACGCGACGGGAAGTCGTCAGCGTTTACCTGCTGATTTATCAGCCAGCAGTCAGCCTCAAATTAGCTCCCAATACAGTGCAACTGTGGGTATGACCGCTTATGAGTTAGATTTATGGGGCAAAGTGCGTAATCAATCAGAGCAAGCACTTCAAACGCTTTACTCTACGCAGCTTAGTGAATATGGCATGCAGGTGTCGCTAATTTCTGAACTGGCAAATGCGTGGCTTAATTATGCGACCGATCAGCAATTACTTGCTTTGGCTCAAGAGACATTGTCATCGCAGCAAGCGTCTTTATCTTTAACGCAAAAAAGTGTTGATTTAGGTGCTGCCTCTGAAATTACGCTAGAGCAATTAAAAAGTACCGTAGCTACTGCAAAGGTTGATATTGCAACGTATAAGCGTTTATTAAAACGTGATAAAAATGCGCTTGATTTATTAGTAGGTAAACCGGTGAGTCAGGACTTACTACCGACTAAAGAGTTGAACACATTACTTGATTTACCCGCTGTTCCTGTCGGTCTTCCATCTGATTTACTAACACAGCGCCCTGATATAAAAGCGGCTGAGCACCAATTATTTGCTGCAAATGCCAATATAGGTATTGCGCGTGCGGCGTTTTACCCAAGTATTAGTTTAACAGCCAATGCAGGGAGTGCATCACGTGATTTAAGTAATTTATTTGATGCAGGGTCAGGCACATGGAGCTTTATACCGTCGGTAAATTTACCTATTTTTAATATGGGACGTAACCAAGCTAATTTAGATGTCGCTAATGCAGAGCAACAAGTTGCTGTTGCAACGTATCAGCAAAAAATTCAACAAGCGTTTCGCGAAGTTGCTGATGTGCTTGCTGATAGAGAAGGTTTCAATGCCCAATTAAATGCGCTTGAACAGCTACTACAAAGCCGAAAAATAACCTATGACCTATCACAGGCGCGATACGATAAAGGGGTCGATAGCTTTTTGCAAGTGCTCGACGCTCAGCGAACATGGTATAGCGCAAAGCAACAACTGATCACCGGTCAACAAGCGCTGCTTGCAAGTCAAATTAATTTGTACAAAGCTGTTGGCGGTGGATGGGAAGTAACTACTCCTCAAAATAACTAATATGCATAAAACTAATTAGTTATGGCAGATTTATCCGTAGTAAAGTAATACTGTTTAACGCTTATCTCTATATTTTTTAGGGATAAACGTTAAACATTTCGAGTCTAGTGACTCGATAATGGAGTGTCGAATGAATTCTAAAAATAAAAAACACCTTGATCCGGTGCAAGCACAAGCGCGTCGTGAACAGGTATTAACAGCTGCTGCGGATTGTTTTCGTCGCAAAGGCTACCATGGCGCCGGTATGGCTGAAATAGCAAGAACAGCAGGTATGAGTGCAGGCCATATTTATAACTATTTTGATAGTAAAGAAGCAATAATCGAGCGTATTATTGAAAAAGATATGGAAGAAATGTTTTCTATATTTCAAGAGTTTGAAGAACAACCCGGTGATATTTTAACGGTGTTACTTGATGGTCTACATCATGGCGTACAGCGTCATATGGACACCGGAGCCAGCGTTATTGACCTAGATATGATGGCGGAGGCTAGTAGAAATAAAAAAGTTGCTTTGCTACTACGTGATGCTGACACGCAAGCGCGTAACAGAATGCGGGATCTATTAGTGAGTGAAAGTAGCTTAATAAAATCACATCCTGAGCAAGAATTAGAAAGCCGTATTAATGTGATTTTCTCAGTGATGGCCGGATTGTTATTACGAAAAATGCTGTTTCCTGAGTTAACAGAAGAAACCGTGCTTATTGCACTACGTCCAGCAATGAAAACATTACTTATGCCATTTGATAATTAATACACTGAGTTATTAAGTTACTATGAATATTTGACCCTTACTATTGTAAAAAAGAAAGGGCTAGCCTTATATACAAATAGTTTATGGCCAATATCATAAATAAAGACTAGCATTGAGTTGCTAAAGCAGGAAAACAAAAATAAAGATATAGTTATCTATTATCAATAACTTAATCTTTTTTAGCTGGTTTTATGAGAGTTTGCGCTAAAGAGCTAAACACAGTAAATAAGAATAGTTGCTTTTTGGCGTGCTACTTGCAATCTTCGAGCTATATTAAAAGCGTTAATTTTGCGCTAACAACTTTAAGGAGAGCACATGTGGGCTGCAGTAAGTTATCTTGTAACAGCATTGGTATTTATAGTATTGGGATTAACGGTTAACTCCATTTACTTTGCAGTTGCGTTTTTTTGGACCGCACTTTCGCTACTATTAGTCAGCGGTGCTTATTTTTTTAACGCAGGGAAAGTATTTAGAAAACGCGAAAATGGCGTTATCCCTTTTTACATTCGCTGGGCCTTTGTGCCTTTTTTATTAGGTGCGCAAATTTATAATGCGTGGTCACGTAAGCGTGACAAAGTACCCCCTATTCAGCAAATAAACGATAACCTATTTTTAGCATGTCGTTTATTCCCATCGGATATAGACACATTGAAAGAAAATGGCATCACTGCTATTTTGGACGTTACCTGTGAATTTGATGGCCTTGAATGGACATCTACCCAAGAAAATATCGATTATTTAAATATTCCTGTTCTTGATCACAGTGTGCCTACACACTCACAGTTAAACCAAGCCATTAACTGGATACATCATCAAATTAAAAAAGACCGTCGTGTTGTGGTGCATTGTGCATTAGGGCGTGGACGCTCGGTGTTTGTTATGGCGGCATATTTATTGAGTCAAAATAAAGACGCGGATGTACATGATATTCTTGCACAAATAAAAGAAACACGTGAAACTGCCAATCTTAATAAACGCCAATTACGCCATTTAGTTAAGCGCCACCGTAAGGGGGAGCTACTGATAAAAAACAAAGCGTACTTAATTGCTAACCCGGTATCAGGTACTAAGTTGTGGTCTGAAAAAGAGCATTTAATTATTGCGCGTTTATCTGCGTATTACGATTTAACCATTTTAAAAACTACGCCAGAACAAAATGGCATTACATTGGCTAAACAGGCTATAGAAAGCAACCCCGATATTATTATTGCTTGTGGTGGTGATGGAACTGTAACTGAGGTTGCTAGTGTGTTGGTGGGTACGTCTTGTCGATTAGGAATAATACCACTGGGCACAGCAAATGCGCTCGCTCATGTATTAATGGGGATAAAATCTAAATTTATTCCTGTTGAGCAAGCATGTGATTTAATCATTGATGGTCAAGCTAACCTTATTGATACCGCGTACTGTAATGATGAGCTGATGCTATTATTAATTGGTATTGGCTTTGAGCATGCAATGATTGAAAAAGCAGATCGAGAGTCTAAAAATAAATCAGGTCAACTGGCTTATTTAAATGGTTTTTTACACTCATTTGGCGAAAATAAAGCGCAACAGCTGATAGTTAAATTAGATGATAATGAGCCTGAGACTATTAATACAAATAGTTTTATTGTGGCAAATGCTGCGCCATTTACTACGTTATTAGCACAAGGGGGCGGGCAACCCGATCACCGCGATGGGTTATTGGATGTAAATTGGTTAACGCCAAACAAAGATAATGAAACCACGGTATTAAGTATTGCTGAGCTGATGTTTAGCAGTATTACGCAAACGCATCTTGCTATTAACTCGCATTATACCAATGCAAAACGTGTAGAAATAAGCGCAGATGAAACGCTAAATTACGTGATTGATGGCGAGGTTAAATCTGCAGATAAAGTGGTGGTGAGCATTAACCCTGCGTCGCTAAATGTAATATGCCAAGAGCAAACACCTGATTAGAAAGGCGTATGTATTACGCCATTGCTATTTTTGAGCCTTTTATTTTTTAATAGAAGGCCATACAAAACCTGATGTATCAGGTTGTGAGGATTCTGACTGCTTAGTCGGTTTATTTCTAGGCTTACGTAACGGCTTGTTATTAATGGTATGGATATAAAGCGCTTCTACTTTATCTCTTGCCCAAGGCGTTTTACGTAAAAATTTTAAGCTTGATTTTATACTTGGCGAATCTGTAAAACATTTGATATTTACTTGTTCGCCCATTGCTTTGAAGCCTAAACGTTGTTCTAGTTCAACAAGGATTTGCTCTAAAGTTACCCCATGAAGCGGGTTTTTTGGTTGATTATTCATAGTCACACTGCTTTTTTAAACTGCATGTATTGTAACGTATCCCACCGCATCTTAATAGTTTGGAGATGGCTGGCAAATTTCAGATTGTTAATCTTGATTAATTTACAGTAATCGTAGAAGGCTTCTTGGGATAAATAAGGTTTCCTTGTTTATCGAGTTTTAGCCAAATTAACTGACTGTTGTTATGTTGGGGGTATTTAGCAGCACAAATAAGCGTAACAGAATGAACTTGCAGTATGGCACCTTCGCTATAGCGTTTATTATCATACCAGCACTCAGTGTTAGTGTTTATAAGCTGGGTAGCATCAACAATAGGAAGCGTTCTTGTTGTGTTAGCGTAGCTTAAAGCTGAAAAACACAAGCATAAAACAGCAATAATAAAAGTAAAATAATAACGCATGAATAACCTCAAGGTGTTTAAAATAACTACACTTAGCAAAAAAACATGCTAGGGTAAGTAAGACAACTTCAGTAAAACACAGAACAATAAAAAGGTGAACACATATGCTATTTAATCAAACGATGATTGACGAATTTACACTACTTGCCAAATTCCCACGCGAAAGCAAAATGCAGGGCATTAAACTCCATTCAGATGCTGAACCCGCTTTACTGAGTGCAGCACAACGTTTGTTTGATAAAGGCGTTATTGATAGCCCAGATGGCGGTTATTTAACTGATCTGGGCTTAGACTTAATTGAGCACGTCACTGTAATACACAGTGCGTTAAAAAGTTAGTTTGCGTCGGGTTGATTTTCTGGGGCTGCATCAATAAAGGCGGCCAATTCATTACAACGCTGATAAATGGCTGCTATTTTAGGGTAGGCAGCCATATCTACTTTAAAGCGAATGGCATTAAATACCTGTGGCACTAAACATACATCGGCTAAGCTTGGCGAGTCGCCTGCGCAAAATGTATTTTTGCTATCGAGCATTTGTTCTATTTTTTCAAAACCAACTTCAACCCAGTGTCGGTACCACTTATTTTTTGCTTCATCATCAACATTAAGTTCACTACTTAAATATTTAAGCACTCGCAAATTATCAATAGGATGGATATCACAGGCAATTGCATAACTTAAATTGCGAATGTGTGCTTTTTGCCAAGCATTACCTTGCAGTAATGGTGTTTCAGGGTATTGCTCTTCAAGGTACTCTAAAATTGCTAGAGATTGACCTAATACGCCGTCTTCTGTTTCTAAAGCCGGTAACAGTCCTTGTAGGTTTTTTTGTAAGTAATCTGCGCTTTGCTGCTCTGATTTTAATAAGTTAACAGGCACTAATTGATGATCAATACTTTTTAGATTTAATGCGATGCGCACGCGATACGCTGCAGATGAGCGAAAATAAGTATAAAGCTTCATAATCTGATTATCCTTGATTGCCATTAAAGTGTTTTTTGATTGTGCGCCAGCAGTCAGTGTAATTAGCTTGGCGCTCTTTACCTTCTAATGCGTATTTAGTCGGCGATATTACATAACGTGACTCAAACATAAACGCCAACGTATTATCGTAGCGTTGTGGTTCTAAATCGGCGTTTGACGCTTTTTCAAATACGTCAGCTTCAGGGCCATGTGGCGACATACAATTATGTAGGCTCATCCCTCCTGGCACAAAGCCATGCTCTTTTGCATCATAAACTCCCTCAATTAAACCCATAAATTCACTCATAATATTGCGGTGATAATAAGGTGGGCGGAAGGTGTTTTCAGCCACCATCCAACGCGGTGGGAAAATAGCAAAATCGATATTCGCAACGCCCTCAGTACCCGATGGTGAAGTTAGTACGGTAAAGATTGAAGGGTCGGGATGATCAAAGCTAACGGTATTCATGACATTAAAGCGAGCCAAATCGTATTTGTAAGGCGCACTGTTGCCTGTCCAAGCAACAACATCCAGAGGTGAATGACCAATATCACAACGGAACATATTGCCATTAAATTTAGCAATTAGTTCGAAATCACCTTCAATATCTTCAAAAGCCGCTACTGGATAGTGAAAGTCACGATCATTCGCATAACCGTTGGCGCCCACAGGGCCGCGCTCAGCAAGGACATAGGCATGGCCGTAGTTTTCACAAATATAGCCACGCGCAGTATCGGTTAGTAACATTACTTGAAATTTAATACCACGCGGAATAACGGCAATTTCGCCTGCTTTAATAGTTAAATGCCCAAGTTCTGTTTTAAGTAGTAGTTCACCTTGTTGCGGTACAAATAACATTTCGCCATCGGCGTTATAAAAAAAGCGCTTGTCCATTGATTTATTGGCAACATAAACATGAATACCAATACCGGCTTGCCCATTGGCGCTGCCATTTGCAGCCATAGTGATTAAGCCATCGATAAAGTCAATGGGTTCTGCTGGTATATCAATGGGATCCCAACGCAGCATGGTTGGTGGAGTCGGTACTTCAGTAATGGGAGCGGTTCTAATTAAGCCATTGTCTATGGCTGTATAATCGCCCTGCACAACCGATGGGCGAATACGATACATCCAAGTGCGGCGGTTATCGGCCCGAGGAGCGGTAAATGCAGTGGTACTGAATTGCTCTGCGTATAAATCATATTTTACTTTTTGCGGACTGAATTGCCCAATCGGTAATGCACCAGGCAGCGCTTCGGTTTCAAATTCATTGCCAAAGCCGGTCATGTAGTTTAATTGTGTCGCCATTACTGACTCCTGTAAAAATGGGGGAGTGTTATATTTTTGTTATTTACGCTAAGATACTCTCAAGTGAGACTAATATCAAATGCACTGATTACGACCGTTGTAAATAAAAGTGAACAGATAAAAGTCGTATGTAAATAAACAAGTGATTTAACATGAAAATAGATTTAACGACATTTTTGCCCTATCAATTAACACACTTAGCAACTCAGGTAAGTAATGATTTCTCGAGCATTTATAAAAAAGAGTTTGATTTAACAATTCCTCAGTGGCGAATAATGGCTAATTTAGCGCAATTAGGTCAAAGCACAGCAAAGCAGTTATGTACTCAAGCGGATATGGATAAGTCGACAGTATCAAGAGCGGTAAAAGCGCTAATAGATGAAGGGCTTATTTATAGCGAGTTAAATAAGCATGATAAGCGCGCTGCATTTTTGATGTTAAGTGATAAGGGTATGGCTTTGTATAAAAAAATAACACCACAAGCATTGCAATGGGAACAAGCATTATTAAGCTGCCTGTCAGATGATGAACAACGCCAGTTAATCGCTATTTTTGATAAATTAAAAAATAAATTACAGGCATAAAAAAGCCCACAAAGTGGGCTTTTAAATAGACTAATTTAATTAATCAAATTAGAACGTGTAACGAACACCTACACGCATTTCCCATAAAGAGGCATCGCGTTGTACAGATTGTTCAGCACTACGAGCACTAAAGTTTGAGTAAACGTATTGACCTTGGTCATTAATATTTACTTCAACCATCTTATTACCCACGAAAGAACCTTTTCTTAATACACCCCAGTCATCGTTTAACATATTCGTTAAGTTATCGATTACGAAGAATGCTTCACCTTTATGGCCATCCATAAAGCCAGGTACTTCTTGAGTGATTTTAAAGTTAAATTTAACGAACCAATCAGAGTTCTGTTGGTTACGACCAGTGATTTCACCACGTTTAAGACCTTCAGATGCGATAAAGTCGTTAAACTCATTGATTTCATCAGCACTCATGTTGTAAACAACATTAGGATCGTTTTCAAGCGGTACATACAATAATTGACGTGCGCCATTTGAATTGTCGTCACCAAATTGAATATCACCCGCACCCGTGTCGCGATTACTCTTGTAGGTAAAGCTATATGGTAAACCTTTATATGCTTCACCAAATAGGTTGAAGCGAGTGTTATAACCATCAAAGAACTCGTGCTTGTAACCTAGGTTTAATGTAAAGCGATGTGGGATTTCGTAATCAGATGATGCTACTCCAGGGTTACCTGGGTTTGATGTTGCCAAGTTACCGTAGTTTGAGCT
This sequence comes from Pseudoalteromonas sp. 11L1, assembly GCF_055397545.1. The sequence goes on from NZ_AP041142.1 coordinate 152,413, forward strand.
GGCCACAGAGCTAGTCATTGGGTTTACATCATCAGCATCAGTGTAAGCGTACGAGAATTGCATACTTACGCCATTATCAAACGCTTTACTTACTGCAGCTGAAATAATTGATGATGAACCGCTATCACCGTTAACATTTGTCAATAATAGCTCGCCATCACGACCTTCAATTGATTCATATAGAGGACGGCCATCAAAGCTTACTTCACCAGTAGGGCGAAGTGCGATATCTTGCAATGTTGCAGCGTCGCGCTTATCAGTGTAAAGGTAATCTAAAGCAATTACATAATCGTTTTCAGTAGTGTACGTTGCACCTAATGAATATTTCCATTCTGATGGAATTTCAAAGTTAGGATCAACAGCATTCACTGTACCGTCACCTGAACCGATAGGCGTGTTAGCGACTTTATCAAACTGAGATTTTGGAATATCAAAACCTGGGCCCGCACCCGTAACAGTAACATTTTCAGGAGCGAATAAATCTACACTACCAAATTGATGAGCACTGATATTGGTAATACCATCATTTGAGTAAGAGTTAGATAGCCATACATTTGGATTACCGCCTGAGAACAAGCCAACCCCTGCACGCACTTCTAGTTCATCCGTTGCAAACCACTCAAAGCCTACACGTGGTTGAATTAAATCAATTCCGTCAAACGTTGACTGGTTACTAAAACCGTAGCGATCAGTAAAGTTTTGGTTGAAAGTAGGCTTATCATCGCTTGAATAACTATCGTAACGCAGACCAAATGTTAATGATGCATCGATATCTGAAAAGCTGTATTCATCTTGTACATAGAATGTATTTTGTGAATAAGCGAAGTTAGCAGCTGCATCTGTTGGATCGTTTGTGCCTGCGGCATTATTGTAAAATACTGCGCTGGCTATGCCTTGCTCATACGCATCGATTGATGCAAAGCGCCATTCACCTTCTGTGTGTTGTACGAATTGGTTAAATACTTCTAACTTTTCGTACTCAAAACCAGCGGTAATAGTGTGCTGATCAAGGTAGTAAGTACCTGAAAATTTAGCTGTAGTAGTGTCGTAGTTTAAATCATTTGATTGACGAGAATCATCAGGACCTACATATACTGTAGCGTCATCAGTGCTGATTTGGAATTCACCAAAACCACTTGCTGCGTCTAAAGATTGAACACGTGCGTCAAGCTCTGATTTACCTAAACGAACTTCAGTTGAGAAATCGTCATTCCAATCAGAGTATAGTGATGCAACGATTGAAGTAAACTCAGCACCTTGCTCATAAAAGTGGCTGTCAAATGCGAGCTCATCACCATCAGCATCTGATTGCGATAAGGTAAAGCCATCATTGTAGTTATAGATCAGGTTAGCACGATGATCATCATTGATGTTCCAGTCTAACTTCACTAAGATTTTTTCATCTTCTACCGGTGAGCTTGCTGGTGTTGCACCGGCTTCGTAACCATAAACATCACGTGTAATTTGTTTAATACGCTCGATGTCAGCTGACGATACTAACGATGAATAGTTAAACTGTTTAACACCTTCAAGTTTTTCGTAAGAAGTGAACAAGAAAAGTGTATCATTGATTAGCGGTAAACCAACGTTAAAGCCATAACGTTTTTCACTGTAATCACCGTTATCAACGTCATCACCTTCAATCTTATCGCCTTTCATTGAATCGTTAGTGTAATCGTAGAATACACCACCGTGAATGTCGTTGCCGCCAGATTTAGTAACCGCATTAATGTTACATGATGTGAAACCACCATATTGAACATCAAATGGTGCTAATTCTACTGCTACTTGCTCGATTGAATCAAAAGAGAACGGAGCGCGAATAGTAGGATAACCGTTTGAGCTTAAGCCAAAGTTATCGTTCATGCGAACGCCATCAAGGGTTAAGCTGTTAAAGCGTGGGTTACCACCACCACAGTTGATTGAACCACGGCTATCATCAATAGCAACACGAGGGTCAATACGAATAATATCTTTTAAATCACGGTTAATAGCTGGTTGATTTTCAAGATCGCTTAACGTGAATGTTGAAGCAGGACCCGTACCACCAGACATAGTGCTGATTGGTCGGCCAGTTACTACAATTTGCTCAATATCAGAGATATTTTCAAGTGAAGTATTAACAGGGTAGTCGCTACCAATGTTCAAGATAATATTATTGAACTCTTGATCTGCATAAGTGTCTGAGTCTACAACTACTTTATATGGACCACCAACACGAAGGCCTTTAGCAGTAAAGTAACCAGCGTCGTTAGTCTCAGTTGTTTTAACTGAGCCTGAAGGAACGTGTAGGATAGTAATTTTAGTTCCTGCAGCAGGGTTACCGTTAGGACCTTTTATTTGACCTTTAATTGCTGAGGTTGTTTCGTTTGCAATTGCAGCACCACTCACACCAACACATGCTGCTATAGCAAGTGATAGAGCCGTTTTGCGAAGTTGAATTTTCATTTTATTTTCCCGTGTAGTTAAATAAACTTTTAATAGCTTTTTTATTTTAATTTTGGATTAGGAAGCTGAGTAACACACCTAGCCCAAAATGTTTACATAGTGTACCTCATTTGATTGTTACAAATAAAATACAACTGTAACTTTTTTATTATAAAACACTTTTCGTGTGAACTTTAGCGTTTTATTAATGTTTCAATATTTTGCTGTGAGATAGTAAGTAGTTTTTATGACAAACAGATGAAAAGTGACTTTTTCAAAAAAAAAGCCATTACATAAATGTAATGGCTTTTTAATATTTATAAGCTTTTGCGGGGTAAGTTATAGATTAAAACTTATAGCTAACACCGATTTTAGCTTGCCAAGCAGATGAGCTACTAATTCGCGAGTAGTTCCTTACATCAGCGCCGCCATAGGTATTATCAAGTTTATATCTACCTTGGTCGTCAAGCCCACCAAAATCATAAATTGTTTGATTTGAATAGCTTAGACTTTTCTCGATGCCCCAGTCACTATTTAAAAGGTTAGCGAAGTTATCAATCATAAAGTACACCTCACCACTATGACCTTGAGCAAAACCAGGAATTTCCTGCTTTATACTTACATCCATGGTTGTAACCCATGGTTGTGTAGCTGTGTTTTTAGCTAAAATACCGCCACGTTGAGAAATACCAGCACTTTGCAGTAGAGGCTCTAACTCAGCCCAAGAAATTTTTGACTCGCCCCAGTTTACATTTGGATCGTCAGCACCGGTTGGTATGTAAGGTAAGTAAGCACCGTTTGTAAACAGTGAACTAGTATCCCCTAAATCACCATCTTTATACATTCCCATTGTGTAGCTGAATGGGCGTCCAGAGCGACGTTCAAAGTAGACGTTAAATTTAGTTGCATAACCACTAAACAACTCAGCGGTATAACCTAGGTTAACTTTAAAGCTATGCTCTATTTCATAAAACCCGCGAGCAGCAATATCTTCATTGCGGTTTACAGTGATATTGTGTTTATAGTTACCTTCTGCCTGTGATGCCGAACCTGCTGAAGACTCTTTAACATCTTGATGCGCATAACTTGCAGAAATAAATAAACCATTATCCCACTCTTTGGCAATACCCGTTGATAAGATGATTGAGCGACCATCATCAGATGAGTTCGTCATTTCAATATCAACGTTATCAGTAAGTGAACCTGAATATATAGTTTGATTAATCACGCGTTCACCATCAGCAGCTAAGCCAACAGGTGTAATTGAAGAATTGTGCCATACGGCTTCATTTTCTTTTTTATGGTACGCGATTTCGGCTTGCCATTTAAAGCCGTCACCGAATAGCTCAGAGTCAAAATCATACTCAAAACCAACTTGGGTACGAATACTTGAAGGAAGTTTAAAATCTGGGTCTATATATGCAACACTACCAGCGCCTTGCTGCAAAGAGTTTTTAATTTCATCAGGCACTTGGGTAATATCAGCAGTGTTATTAGCGTAGTAATCATTTATTACATCATTAGGTGCCGATACAAGCGTGATGCCATCACTTTGGAATGAGTTATTATACCAAACATTAGGAATGCCGCCTTGGAAACGACCGATACCACCGCTAATTGTAAGCGCTTCTGTCGCATAATATTTAAAGCCAATACGCGGTAAAATGATATCTAAGCCGTCAAGATTTTCTTGATTGGTGAACCCATAAGTATTGGCAAAATTTTCGTTTAGAGTAGGTTTGTCATCTGATGATAAACGTTCATAACGAACACCCGCAGTAACCTCTAAGTCATCACCAACATAGAAAGTATCTTCAATGTAAAGTGCAAGTTGATTACGTCTTACATCATAAGCGGTATCAGCCGAATTATTCGTGTAGGCATTTTGATAAGAGAAATCATAAAAGCCTACATTGCGGTTCGCAAAGTCTTCTAAGCTATCAAACTTCCATGAGCCCAATGAGTTTTGAGCAAATAAATTGTATAAACGAAGTGACTCGTACTGAGCTCCAAAATTTATTTCATGCTCATCAGTTAAGTAAGTAGCATCGAATGTTAATGTTAAATTTTGTGTTTCAGAGCGATTTGCATGGCGGTATTGATCTGTACCAAAGCTGTAAGATGGGCCATTACGTCCATCTTCGTCTACCGATATACTTCCTAATTTAGAACGTGTCGCGCTGTCTGAAATGACATCTTTATAAGAAATACCAATTTCAGTTGAAAAGTCTTCAGTCCAATCTGAGTAGAGTTTAGTGGCAAAATTATTGAACTTAGTAACATACGCATAAGTATTTGACTGAAGAACGATGTTATCACCACCGTAGCTTGAATTACGCTCATCTTGATCGTCTTGCCATTGGTAAGTAAAATCTAGGCGATGATCATCACTTGCATTCCAGCTAAGCTTAACTAATAAGTTTTTATTTGTATCTTCTGGAGCACCCGCTAGTGAATCAGTGAGTCCGTACTCATCATTTAAGATTGAAATGAAACGGTTGTAATTAGCTTCAGTGGTATTAAATTCATTTGCAGCACCTGATCCGCTAAAACCATAATCAAGATCCGATTCACTTGACCATTCTGCATAGTTTACAAAATAAAACAGCTCATCTTCTATTAGTGCTCCACCAACATTAAAGCCAAACCTTTCTTCTGTTTGAATAGGCTCTACTTTATTAGTAGAAAAAGTTTTTTGACCAATCGCATCTAGGTCATCTTCTTCAACGATATTAAGAAGATCTCCTGATATATCAGGGGTAGATATTTCATAAAAGCCAGAAAATTTAAACTCATTTGTACCAGACTTTGTTACCGCATTAATAGTACCGCCACCAAAGTTTCCTTTAGAAGCCGAAAAAGGCGAAACATCTACAGATACTTGTTCAATCGCATCTAGTGCTACAGGGGGTTGTGAGGTTGGGTAGCCACCAAAATTTAAACCAAAGTCATCATTTTGGCCAATGCCATCTACAGTTAAACCATTCGTGCGTGGGTTACTACCGGCAAAAGTTAGTTGACCGCTACCATTAATACTTGCAAGTGGGTTTAAACGCGCAATGTCTTTAATGTCACGATTAAAGCTAGGCATGTTATTAATGGTATCTTCACCAAACGTACTGCTAGAACCACCTGATTGTTGGATGATTTTATATCCAGAGACTTCAATCTTTTCAATATTTAGTGGTGCTAATTGCGACTTCAAGCGATAAGTTTCACCAAGGTTTAAAAAGATGTTTTCAACGGTGGTGTCGTTAAATGTATCAGAGTCGATAATCACCATGTATGGTCCACCAACACGTAAACCATTGGCTATAAAAGTACCACTTTCATTGGTTGTTAACTCACTGATTGTGCCAGTAGGTTGATGAACAACCTTAATTTTAACGTTTGCAGCGTTCGCACCTGAAGGTGTGGTGATTTTACCACGCATTGCAGATGAAGTGTCAGCAGCCATAGCGCTTGTTGAAACTCCTAGAGCAAGAATTACTGCCCCAGTTAATTTCGAAAGGCGAAGCTTTGTCATAGTGTTGATTTCCCGTTTAGGTTATTTAAGTTAGAAACTGAATTTATTTTGTTGCTTTTAGTGTTAAAGCTTTTTTTGAACGTTTACTCGCTGGATCAAATAATGTATTTAACAATCCAGCCAAGCGAATGCCCGCTTGTTGTAAGCGCGTTTTTACAATAGGGGTGTGGTTGTAAATATAGTCGTAGCTAATATTTTCTTCTGTTGATTTATATATTTGTAAAGCAAGGTTGTGTGACTCTTCAAGCCAGCTTGTTGGGGTACTGTTTAAATACTCGTTAATTAACTCGCTGTTATTAGTATCTATAAATTGAGCGTATTCAGTAAAAGATAAATTTTCATTTTCTACCAGCTTAGTATCCCATAAGCTATGAAGATTGGTTTGTTGGTTAAAGAAAGAAACCTTAATGCGATTCCCGCCTCTATCTTCAGCTCTACCTGCATGAAATGGTTGATGGCTATCGCCGACTAAGTGCACTAAAAAACGCAAACTAAACTGTTTTGCTGCAAGGCTTGATTTATCATCCTTCAATACTTTAATTGAATAGTGAATGCCTTCTAATATGTTTGTTACTGATTCTTTATGTTCAGTGTGTTCGTGGTTAAAGCTAAATTTTGCATTGTCATCTGCATTAATATAGTGCCAGCGAGATGATTTTTTTTGCCAAAAATCACCTGGCGCAGAGCGCATTTCATCTGGCCATGTTGAAATTTGTGCTAAAGATTCACCATTGAGATAAGGAATAAGTGCGGCCTTGGTGGTTTCACTTACATGAGCCTCTGCAATTTTACCAACAACGCGGTGGCCGTTTTGCCCCCATGCATTACAGTCTGTGCTTGCAAATATTGCACTAATTAAAAGTGTTAATGAAAGCGAATGTTTTACATTTATCTGCATCGAGGCATCCTAGTAAGTGTGAAATTTAATTTATAAAACCTTATAAGGTCAATTGTCCGTATTTTTTATGTTGATAGAAAGGACTCAATAAAATTCATATTTTCTTATTTAAAGTTGTTTTTTATCAATGCCTTATGTTTGATAGGTAAAATTACCTATTGTAATAAGTAATTAAAATTGTTCAAATGTATTATAACTTCATTTTAGATCGGTGTTTTTTGGATATTAAAAAGTTAATGTTGCATAAAACAGCAATTGTTACATTTATGTTTATAGTGTTGTTGCTTAGTTGGTTTGCTGGTCAAATGGCTGTAGATGAAAAAGAAATAGCTTTCCCAGTGATGATAGAAACATCAACGACATGTCAAACCACGGCAACGGCTAATCAAAATCAGCTTATAGTATTTACACCCTCAAAGTACGTTGCTCAATTGCTCACTAAAAACTTGTGTGATGATAAAGTTGTGGCAAAGCAATATGGGTCTGTTATTGGCTATTGGGGCTACAGAACCGTAGATAGCTTAGAGTTTGTTGGTAAAGGCATTGCGGATTTAATTTTAGCTAAAAATAATATTATGGAAGCGTTTAGAGCCGAGACTACTTACAATTATCAGCCAGTGGTCGGCTTTTCAGATTACACCGCGTTTTTTATATCTTCAAAAGAGAAGCCTCTGATCACTAAACAGTATTTTTTAGACAAAAAAATAGGCCTGCTAGATTATCCAACTAGCCGATCTGGACATATTTTGCCAAAACAAACGTTTAAGCAATTAGGACTTAATATTGCTCAACTAAAAATAACCTATGCCAGCTCACATAATGAATTGCGGGAATTACTGGCGAACGGGCAGGTTGACCTGATTGCCTCTTTTTGGAGAGAAAATGATAGTAAGCGCTTCTCAAAGAATTATATTACGCCCATAAGCAGTAATGTTGCAGGTACTCGTTGGTACTTAAAAATGCAGCATAACAATACCGATTTGCTCTGCGCTGTACAATCTCACTTATTGAGTATGTCTAAAGAACAATCGTTTCAATACTATCAAGATGTTGAGCCATATTGGCAATGTAATAATTACCCCGTTACCTTTATAGGGGAGTCGTAATGAGAAAGCTTGTATCGTCATTAGGTGTTTTTATATTATTCATTGTATTTTCATTGGTATTTTATATTTCAACAACACATAAGCAGCAACAGGTAAACAAGTTACAAATAGCTCAAATAGAAAAACAAATCGCTTTAGACTTACCTCTGCTCGATTTATCAAATGAGCTTCTTAAACATTCTGGTAATAAAGTTGCAATACAACATTACATACAAACAGTAAATACTCATATCCAAGGCACGGGTATAGAGGTAATTTCGATAGTGCCAGAGCACGAGTTTATTTCATCCTTAAAAACCGATGAGTTTATTCGAAAACTAAATAGCAATAATAGTGTAGTTTTTATAGCTTTATCCTTAAAGCAGCCTCATTTTTCGTATACAAGAGTGACCGTTTATATACTGCTTTTTGTTGTCAGTGCATTTTTTATGGTCATGATAAAACAGGCTGAAATTTATCAAAGAAATAAAAAACTCATTACTGAGCAGGAGCCAAGTACACTAGAATCAAAGCCATTAATACTCGTGATTAATTTAAAAAGTAAAACTTTATCCAGTAGTTATTATCCCGAGCAAGAAGTGGCGTTAGCAAATAAGCCGTTGTGTTTTTATCTAGCGCTTGTTGAGTTTTGTACTAATAATCCAGAGATTAAACTTAACCATAATAAAAATGTACCCGAGGAGCTGTTAGAACTTGCTAATAAGTACTTTTATCGTTTAGTTGAACTCGGGCATACCATCAGAAAACGACCAAACTTTAATAACAGTTTAGAAAAAACCCTGAGTGAAATTCGTGCGGCGTTAGATGATGTATTGAATGATTGCCCAGAGCAGAAGGAGCTGTATTATCCGCCAAAGGCATTTGGAGAGGGCTCTCGATCACGGATGCATAGCTATGGCTTAGTAAATGTTAACCAAGGGAATATAGAGATAATAGGGAAGTAATTTCGAATTAACTGCTTAGGGTAATGATTTAAGTGAGCTTAAACCAGGGTCTGTTAAACTTTCAAGGTTAAATTTGCAGCAGTCTGTTTGGTATTTAGGCAAGGCAGAGTCTATATGGTGTGGTTGTTCCCCACAAATAGGCGATAACGCGGCATCAATGCCAAACAGGCGCTGCCCGAAGGGTTCTGCCTAGGGGCAATTAACTCTTTGTTGCTCGGTTTTTACTTAGCCCACTAGGTTACAAACCTCGCGCCGCGATTAAATTGCCCCTAGTTTGAACAAATATTAATCCGCAAAGGTCAACAGACCCTAGCTTTGCTATCACATAAACCTTAATGAAGAGTGCCATTAGCATTTTAATGACACTCATTATTGTTCACACTAGATTACTACTTAGGTGCAAATTCACGTGCATCAACAGGGCTATGCTCAGTAAAAAACCGTTTTAAAGCTTGCGAGTCAGTTTCATCGGTGCTTACAAACCCGGCCATTTTTGTGATTTTTGGATAATTATCGCCACCTGAGGCGTTATATTCATTAATACTCATGCGGTATGTTTTGTTTATATCAAGTGGCTTGCCGCCGATAAATACGTTAGTTACCTGCCCAGCTTTTAATTCAAATGCTAAGTTATGATATTGCATGTAAGCACCAGAGTCTGGTGGGAAGCGTGTCACGACATTTAAATAGGTTAAGATTTCACTGCCTTGAAAGTCGATATAGGCGACACGGTTTTTGAAAGGTTGTACTTTAAGTATATCTTTATAACTCACGTCACCCGCATTAATACTATCGCGAACACCGCCACCACTTATAATACCAAAATCAGCACCCACGGTGTTCATTTGTGCTTGGATAATAACGCGCGCAAGGTTTGTTTGCTCAAAGCGTACTTTGTTACGATCTCCCTCAAGTCTGTCATTGACGAAGCCAATTTTCCCCTCAATTTGCTTAGCCCCCTTTTGTTGGTATGCTGCCAAAAAGGTCTGTAATGCAGAGTCAGGTTTAATGTAATCTGCAGCTAAAACGGCTTTTATGCTGCCGTCTGGTTGCTTTTTATCGACATATAAATTAACGGGTAATAATTGATAACTCAGTAGAGATAATTGGCCGTTTTCTAATTTAAATTCTGCTTTGCCCACATACTTACCCCATTCGTGGGCTTGCATTATCCATGTCCCATTTTGCTGATCTGGTTTACAGGCTAAACCCGGTTTAAAGTTCTCATCAGTAACATTTTTAGCAGCCATACACACTGGCTCTTGAGAGTGTCCACCAATAATCATATCAAGGGCATTTTTATCTAAAGAGCGAGCAAGTGTGACATCACCAGGGGCATTGATCCCATTTTTAGCATCTGCATAGTGGCCCATATGTGTTACTGCAATGGTAATGTCCGGGTTATATTTTGCTCTTAGCTTTTGGGTGAGTGAGGCAGTTACTTTAACCGGATCTTTAAAATCCAAATGGCCAATGTATTGTGGGTTACCAATTTTAGCAGTATCTGTGGTTGTTAAACCAATAACGGCAATGGTTAAGCCGCCTTTTTTGAATATTTTATAGCGCTCAAAAACAGCTTTATCAGTTTGTTTATCGACAATGTTGGCAGATAAAAGCGGGAAGTTAGCCCATTGCTGTTGTTTTTTTAATACACTTAATGGGTTATCAAACTCATGATTACCTAGTGCCATTGCGTCATAGCCAATTTTCGACATACCTCTAAAATCGGGCTCCGCAAATTGTAGGTCTGACTCCGGAATACCGGTATTAATATCGCCACCTGATAATAATAACACCTGATGTCCTTGTGCTTTTGCATCAGCTCTTAGCTGGTCAATTAAGGTTTTACGGGCTGCCATGCCATATTCGCCTTTTTCATTATGCCAAAAGCGACCATGGTTATCATTGGTATGAAGAACTGTTAAATACTGTGCTGCAGGTTTATTGACAGAATCGCTAGCACAGCCAGATAAACCAAGAAAAAAAACAAGAAAAAAAAGAGTACGCATAAGATACCTATCGATGAATTAAAGCTCTATCTAGTAGGTGGTTAGTGTAAACTAGTTCGAGTTTAAAAAAACGCACTTCTTTATATTTTTTCAGCCTGTGTGGTTTCACGCTGCAGCTCTACAACCCTGTTTCTTCGAGCAAGTTCATCTCGTGCATATTGAGATTTTTGATGATTAACATCAATCATCCATTTCAAAAAGCTCACGGGCAATTGGGTGTATGGCTCACCTTTATGTAATCCAAAATCACAAATAGTCGTGTTATTAGTCATTTCATGTACTCCTATCACTGTGTTAGGGCCTAATGACCTTTAAATGGCAACAGTCCCTGATTGATAATAACAAAAAAAGAGTGATTGATAAGGGGCTTTTTAAATACCTTGCAAGGTTTAAAATTAATTAAAAAGAGTAACCGTAATGTACACCAAGGCACACAGGCAATTAATTATCCATAACGTGTTTAAAATAAAAATGTAAACAGTTGTAACTGCGATGTAATTAACTTGCTATGAATTGTAGCGTTAAGTACTTATATATCGATTTACAAAATAAATAGCACTATTCTATGATGCATAAAATATTAATTCTAATGACAATAAAAATAGGAAAAATAATGAAGAAGCTTATCTTAGCCTCAATTTTAACTGCAACAAGTTTTTCAAGCACTGCAACTATAGTCGAAATGCAAACGAGCCAGGGAACGATACAAATTAACTTGTTTGATCAACAAACTCCTAAAACAGTAGAAAATTTCCTAAGTTATGTTGATGATGCTGCATATAATCAAACGGTAATACATCGTTCTATTGATAAGTTTATCATTCAAGGAGGGGGGTTTACTTTTTCTGATAAAATGGATCCAATTACAACCAAACCTTCGGTTATTAACGAACCTATTTATTCAAATGTTAAAGGCACCATAGCTATGGCAAAACAGGGCGGTAATGAAAACAGCGCTACCAGCCAATGGTTTTTTAACATGAGTGATAACAGCCAAAACTTAGATTTACAAAATGGTGGTTTTACCGTGTTTGGACAAGTCACTGCGCAAAGTCAAGAAACCTTAAATAAAATTGCTGCCTTAGTCCATTGTTCAGAGGTACCATTAGTTGGTATTACTCAAGCCCAATGTTCAGATGAAAATTTAGTTATTAGTAATCAAAACTTGGTATCAATTCAAAGTGTGGTTGTGCTTGATGATGATCCTAATTCAGCACAAAACTTGACACCTAAAGAAAATACATTAATTGATAACGTAGAAGTTACACCACCAAAAACTTCAGACTCTAGTGGTAGTGTAGCGTGGTTATTAGGTGCACTACTGCTAGTAGCACCTCGATTAAAACGTACAAAATAAACTTATAAATAATAACGGCGAATTGTTAAATTCGCCGTTATTTTTTAGTGGTAAAGTACACCCAGCACTAGCAAAATCCACATTACAAACACAGATAAGCAGCCTAGTAAAAACACTCTAAAACGGGCTCTTAAATGATTACTATCAAGGTGAATGATGCTATGAATAATGCGTGTCGCTACGAATATACACGCCAATACTGCGATAGGGACACTCGCCATATTAAGCTGTAAAGCAAGTAAACATCCCGCATAAAAAAGCACAGGTATTTCGAATTGGTTGCTAAAGTTACGATCAGCGACTCTGACATAATCGCCCGCATTATCAAGGCGCATAGCGGCAAAATCATTTAACTGTATCTGTTTATTTTTGGCCGCTGCAAAACGACGTTTTCCCATAATCACCATAACAACTAATGAAAGTGTTACCTGCACAAACATGGCCATTATTATTATCTTTTCCATAACTTACCTTATTGATTATTTGATTACTATTCACAATGTGTTACACAATTAAGTACTAATTAGTAGCATAGTATTACTTGATGATGGTAGTTTATTCCTGATTTAGTATTTTTGTAACACTAAACACGTATTTAACAGCAATGGATATAATTAAAATGAGACACTTCATCGGCTTAAGTGCAATTGCACTGGCAATATTAAGCGGTTGTTCGAATACCGCCACTCTTTCTCAATCTTCACAAACATCACTGTTGTCACCAACGCTCGTTGTTAGCCCTAACGATAACCGTGAATATAAAACCTTGAAACTTGCTAACGATATTGAAGTGATTTTAGTCTCTGATCCAAGCGCTGAAAAATCTGCTGCTTCACTGAGTGTAGGTGTAGGTCTGTTACATGACCCAATGAGCCAACAAGGTATGGCGCATTACCTAGAACATATGTTGTTCCTAGGCACTGAACGATACCCTGATACCAAAGGGTACTCCGATTTTATGACTAAAAATGGTGGTGCGCATAATGCTTATACTTGGCTCGATATTACCAACTACATGTTTAAAATTAATAACGATGCGTTTGAAGAAGGCTTAGACCGCTTTTCAGACTTTTTTAAAGCCCCTAAGCTTTACCCAGAATACACAGAAAAAGAAAAAAACGCAGTGAATGCTGAGTGGTCAATGCGTCGTGAAATGGACTTTTTTGGCCAATTTAAATTAGCACGTAAAATGATGGGGGAACACCCAGCTAACCGATTCTTAATTGGTAACCTTGAAACACTAGGTGACAAAGCGGATAGTTCTTTACACAAAGAAACGGTTGATTTTTATAATAAATATTATTCATCAAATATTATGAAAGTGGCGCTGATTTCTAATTTACCGATTGCAGAAATGCAGAAAAAAGCACAAAAATACTTTGCTGACATTGAAAATAAAAATATTGAAAAACCTCGCGTTACTGCGAGCTTAGATTTTGATAATGCCGGTGGAAAACGTGTTTTTTACTCACCAAATGAAGACGTTAAACAACTACAGCTCGATTTCACAATTGCTAATAATCAAACTGAATTTGCAGTAAAACCTAATCGCTTTGTTGCTTATTTACTAAGTAATGAAATGCCAGGTAGTCCAGCACAATTATTGCGTGATAAAGGGTGGGTATCGCAGTTATCCGCTTCGGCCTCTCCAAATCAATATGGCAACTACGGTTCTTTGAGCGTTAATATAGAGTTGACTGATGAAGGTATGAAAAACCGCGAGTCAATTGTTGCGACAATTATGCAATACATTGACTTGATTAAGCGTGAGGGCGTTAATAGTAAATACTTTAATGAAATTCGCACCTCTTTAAACAATCAGTTTAAATTTTTAGAAAAGGGCGATGAGTTTAACTACGTTAGTGCGTTGACTCAAAGCATGCAAGATTACCCGTTAAATCATGCGATAAACGCACCGTACTACTATGCTCAATTTGATGCTGATGCGGTGAACAATGTACTTAAGCAACTTAATGCCGATACACTTCGCATCTGGTATATTTCTCAACAGGAAGATACAGATTCTGAGCTGCATTTTTACGATGGCAAATATAAAATTAATGATATTAGCGATGCAGAAATTGCCAGCTGGGAAAAACCAAGTGATTTTAATTTAGCATTGCCAAGTGTTAACAATTTACTGCCAGAGAGTTTTGCAATTAAAACGCAAGCCTTTAAAGAGCAGAAGCATCCTGAGCTTAGCTACGATAAAAACGGCGTAAAAATTTGGCGCCAAGCAAGTCAGCAGTTTGCAGAGCAACCCAAGGGATTAGTTGAGGTGTATATCAATACGCAAACAGGTTTGCATGATATTAACTCAACCGTACTTTATTCTGTTTGGGCTGATCTGTATAACACTCAATTAAGTCAGTTACGAACTGAAGCTGCCGTTGCTGGTATGAACGTTAATTTAAGCTCAAGTAATGGGTTGGTGCTATCGTTAAGTGGTTTTACCGATAAACAAGATATTTTACTTAAACAAGCGTTAGCTGGGTTTGATGCTGAAATTTCAGCACAAGCGTTTAATCAAGCGATTGACCGTTATCAGCGAGATTTACTGAATCAACAAAAACAGTTCCCGTATGCACAAGCATTTGGTGAGTATTCTAAGCTGACTCGTACTGGTAGTTTTGATACAGAAGCGCTAATTAAGGTTGCAAAAACATTAACGCTTGCTGATTTACACGCTTTAAAGCAAAGCACCTTAGCAAATAATAACTTACGTGTATTTAGCTACGGTAACTACAACCAAAAAGACATTGATGCTATTGCTGCTGAGTTAGCGGCTATCTTACCAAGCACACATACTCAAACGGAGTTTGCACGCAGTAAAGCGTGGTTACCGCAACCGGGTGAAGCGCGTGTGTTGCACAAAGATATTGATGTAGCCGATGTAGCGGTGGTCGATATGACCATTCACCCAATACCTGGTTACAAACAAAAAGCTCAGGCAGCAGTATTGCAAGGTCACTTTAGAACAATCGCCTTTGATAAAATGCGTACTGAAGAGCAACTTGCTTATGCAGTAGGCGCATTAGCGCGTCCCATTGAAGATTACTCAGGTATTGGTTTATTTATCCAAACACCAGTGAAAGGGCCTAAAGACATTCAAGTGCGCTTTGACAAGTTTAAAAAAGAGTACGCTTCTGAGCTTAATGCCATGAGTGAGGAAACATTTGCACAGCTTAAAAATGCAACTTTGGTTTCGTTAAAAGAACAGCCAAAGAATTTAAGCGACGAAATGAGTCCATTGATTAACGATTGGTATCGTGAAAACTTTGATTTTGATTCAAGACAAAAATTAATTGCAGAGGTGGAAAAAGTCACCCTTGCTGATATTAAAGATTACTACCAGCAAACAATGTTAAACCCAAAAGCAGCACGTTTAAATGTGCAGCTACGCGGCACTAAGTTTAGTGATAGCGAGTTTGCTGATTTGCCAAATCAGACTAAAGTGACGAGTTTAGATGATTACTACAGCGATATAAAATTGCAAAAGTAAGTTTGAAATTACTCTAAAACCAAAAAACCCAGTCATTGTTGATTGGGTTTTGTTTTAATGTCGTTAAATTATAGTATTGAACTCCAAGGAGTTATTTTGATTATTGCTTTTAGAACTGAACGTTTACTCTTACGCTTCGCACAAATAGCAGATGCGGCGGAGTTACTTAAGTTAGTTAATCAGGCCAACTTTATTAAATACATTGGTGATAAAGGTATTTATACCCTAGACGACGCTAAAAAATACATCAAAGACAGCTTTATAGCTGCCCATAAAGAGCACGGTTTTGGGCCTTATATGATCACACTCCATGATGAAACTGTGGTTGGTATTGTTGGTTTTTATCAGCGAGCGACTATGCAACATCCCGATTTAGGGTTTGCGTTAAAAGTCGGCTTTGAAAAAAAGGGATATATTTTTGAAGCAGCTACATTACTTTTATATAACAGGCATAAATTAGGTATAAAAGATGTATGCGCAATTACTTCAACGGCTAATTTAGGATCTCAAAATGTACTATATAAACTGGGTTTTACTGAGGTGGGTAAGGCAGTAATCAATGCTGATAAAACCACCATCAAAGTGTTTATTTATGATTGAGTCTTGTTTTTTCAATTGTGTTCGCCACATTTGAATTTATCTCTAGCCACATTTTTTCAAGGGTCGCGACTAATGAATTGTAGCCATCGTCATCTATTGGCATAACATTTGAGAAGTTATGAATGCTTATTAAACGTCTGCCTGATTCTGGGTGGGTATAGTACAAACGCCATAACCCTGAGATATCTGCGTTACCTTGCAGATCGCCGTTAAAGTGATGTAATTCATATTCTATTTCATAAAATATTTGTTGTTGTTGGTCGGTAATGACCGGCAATCCTTTTATAACCATCCAGTTGCTCATGGCATTAAATAATGTTTGTTGCGCAGTTGTTGTAAGCATTACATCCGGCGATTCGCCCCACAAGTGATAATTAGCAGCATGAACTTGATTATTATCTACTTTCATAGAAATACCACGGTTATTCAATGCCCCCCTTAAGGTAACTGTGTGCACCCTGAGTTGTGCTTTTGTATTTTGCACATTTCGCGAAGAGTCAGTTATGGGTTGTTCAAATTGGTAATATTGAGTTGCAGTTTGAATAGCCGAACTACAACCACTGATAAAGAGAACACTTGTTAAAAGTAAAAATAGTGCTTTCATTATTGTTTCCTCGGTTGCGGGTCACTAGGCAGTGACTTATCAAAAATGAGCATGTTAGGCTGTTCGTTTAAACCACGAGTAAGTGGTTGGAATTCTTCAGATAAACGTTTAATTTGCAGCAGTGTTTGTTCAAGCTGGTGGTGCATTTGTGAGCCTGCTTGATAGCTTGCCATGGTTTTATCGAATTGACGCATGGTTATTTCAAACTGTTCCATGCTTTTGGTTATTTTTTCGAGATTACGATTAAAGTCACCGGGTAAATTTTGGGTGTCAGGTTTACTTAATAATGTGCGCATTTCACTGGCCAACGCTTGATACTCGCTGAAAGTTGTTTGCATTTTTGCCAAGCTGTCTTCAATTTTTAAATTATTTACCTTATTCAGTACATCAGACACTTGGTCAGCAAGCACGGTTATACCGCTCGATACACTAGGAAATACATCATATTGAGCAAGCTTTTTAAGTTCGCTTTTAGGGGTGTCGGTATAAAAGTCAAAATCAACATAAACTGCACCGGTTAACAAATTTCCTGGCTTTAATGATGCCCTCATACCATTTTTTATCCACTCGATTATGCTTGATTTCCAATACTCTTTAGCTAAGGCGTTGTTGTGGTATAAACGTCCATATTCGACTTTTATTAATACCGGAACCGCAGTGTTTTTAGCGCGAAAATGGGCGGGCTTACCATCTATAATTACATTGGCGGGTGCTTCAACCACAGTACCTACGCGTGTACCGCGATACTCTACTGGGGCACCTACACGTAACCCTCGAATAGATTGTTCAAATTCAATAAGGTAATAATCAAAATCATAAAAGCGCTCTTCTAGAGCTTGTTTGTAACTTTGGCTTAAAGAAAAGCTATGGCCGTCTTGCGCTAAATCGCCGGGAGCTTGCTGGTCAGGTAAACCGACAGAGATCCCCCCTTTCAATAATTTGCTTAAAGAACCAGTGTTAATGTTGATACCATCTGCGGAAAGATCTATTTCTATACCTGAGTTAACCCAAAAAATAGAGTTTAAGGTGATCAAGTTCTCATAGGGGGCTTTAATAAAAATACCGTATTGCATTGCTTGGTTTTTCCAATCAAAAGTAGCGGTTTCTATTTGGCCTATTTTATAGTTTTTAAAAAATATGCCAGTACTGACATCAAGTACTTCTGCATTGTAACTGAGTAACTTAAAACGGCCACCTTGAACATCTTTGCCTATTAATGCGGGTTCCTCTTGAAGTTTAAACTGCTTCTTTAGTTGTTTACTTTCGCCTGGCGAAAACTCTAAATAAACGCCTGAGAGCAAAGTGCTCATGCCACTAATGCCTGTTTCATCTATACGAGGTTTTACCACCCAAATACGGGCATCTTCAGTAAGCAAGTTATCGTAGTTTTTATCTATTTGTGCCCGTGCAATAACACTGTCTTGGCTGTCAGAAAGACGGACGTGATCAATTTGTCCTATTTTAACACTACGTACTTTAATTTCTGTTTTACCGGCAACAATGCCCTCGGCTTGCGGCATAGAAATATAGATTGTTTGACCTTTATTTAATTGGTATTGATAAAGCATCCAAATACCTACCAATAAGGCAACCACGGGAATAATCCAAATCGCAGAAATACGTGTTTTTTGTGCTACGTTGGCTGTTTTAGTCATGCTTTATTCTCTGCGTTTTTATTTTTAGGTGAATCCCACAGTAAACGAGGGTCAAATGCGTGTGCTGCCATCATTTGGCATAATACCATAACAGTAAAAAAGACGATGCCTAAACCCGGTATAACCGACATCAAATTACCTAGCTGCACTAATGCAACTAATATAGCCACAACAAACACATCAATCATAGACCATTTTCCTATAAATTCAGTAAGTTGATACACTTTTGTGTAACCTTTTGTATGCAGGTTGGCGGGTTTTGTAACCATAAAACATAAAAAACTTAAAATGAGCGCTTTCGCTAATGGCACCACCACACTTGCAAAAAAGATAATCAGCGCAATTGGGTACGAGCCACTATTCCATAAGGTAATTACACCGGAAATAAGGGTTGCAGGAGTTTCATCCCCTAGGCTAATAGTGTACATAATGGGCAGTAAATTTGCTGGGATATAACAAATAAGTGAAGTAACTAACCATGCCGCTGCCTTTTGTACGCTGTAGGGGTTTCTTAAGTAGGTTTTACTATGACAACGAGGGCAAGTGGATTCGATACTTAGTTGGTGGCAAACATGGCAGGCTTTTATATTATCGTCTATTGCACGTTCTGCGCCTGCACTACTTTGAAGCCGAGTTGCCGGGCTTACCTGCGACCACAACCTTGCACGATTTAGCCGTGTTAACGCACTAACATAAAAAATTACAAATCCCACATAGGCAAAAAAGCTGGTACCAAAACTAACCTCAGCTAATGACATTATTTTAACCATACTGACCAAAACACCAATCAAAAAGATTTCTGACATGATCCAAGGCTCAAGGGTTAAGGTAAACTTTAATAGCCTTCTGGCGAGCGCTTGTGGCAGCGCTTTGAGTACCCCTAAATGCAAAGGGATCAAAATAATGAGCAAACTCATAGGCAGAATAATAATGCTGATATCAATAAACAGGCCGAGTAGGTCACTATCATAATTAAATAGAATGCGAGCAGCGTCAGGTAGGGTAATTGTTTGGGTAATACCGTTGCTACTAAAAGAAATAAATGGATAAAACATACTGCTGAGCAACATCAGCAGTGCGCTGAGGCTCAGGGCGACTATTTCGATGTCATTATTAACATTAATACCGCGAATCTTATGGTTGCAGCGAGGGCACAGTGCGACTTGCTTTGCATCAATGTCGGGAATATCAATGATAAGATCACAGCTTGGGCAGGCAGTTTGCAAAATGTTAGCTTATAGTTAATTCAATAATTTAAATATTGCTATAATTAATAGCTAAATACAAACACTGCGGCTAAATTACTAACAATATAATAAGAAAAGTAACCCCAACAACTGAAAATAAAAACGGATTAGGTGATAGTGTGAAAGTGGTATTTTTATTAGCCTTAGTGTGTTTATGTGGCGATAGCTTGGCCTTTGTTAAAGGTATTAATCAGCAGCGAGTTACTATTGCTGCTAACCCTACAGTTGCACCTTATGTAATAAGTGAAAATGATTCAGGAATTCAGCTCGAGATTGTAAAAGCAGCACTTAGTAACCAAAATATAAATAAGGTTGATGTGCAATATATGTCAAATCAGCGTGCCGATGCCTTATTAAACCAAGGTCATGTTGATATTGCATTAAATTATTCGGGTATTTTAATTACTGGCATATATCGAAGCCAATCTGTTGTCAGTTATGAGAATGTAGTGGTGAGTCTTAAAAAGAGTAACTTCACTATTAATACGATTTACGATCTGGCCACTAAAAGCGTTTTAGCATTTCAAAACGCACCCGCTTATTTACCAAAAGAGTTTGGCCACAACTTAGAGAATTTAAGAGGGTACGAAGAAGTACTTAATCAACAAGCGCAGATTCACCATTTAATGGCAGGCTGGGTTGATACGATTATTCTCGATAGACGCATATTCCTTTACTACTTAAAGGAATATCAAAAAACCAATGCCACAAAAGATTTTGTTATCCATGCTATTTTTCCATCTGCGGCAAGGCCTGCGTACTTTAATAATGATTTGCTGAGACAGCAGTTTGACAAAGGCTTAGCCAACATAATTCAAAGCGGTGAATATCGCACCATAATGCTTAATTTAGATAAACAATATACCCAGCGCGACTTCACTCGTTTTTAATTGTTAATCAAATAAAGCCACGGTTTGGCGGGTGAGCGCAATAAGCTCGCCCGATTGCGACCAAATACAGCCATCTTCAAGTCCGTAGCCATCTTTTGAATGATGAGTGATTGCTTCAAAGCCTAACCATTCACCCGGCGCTAAGCTAGGCGCTTGCACAAACTCTAAATACCACGACATACTACTTGCCGGTGCTGGTTGTTTAAACATTTGTAGCAAGGTTGGCGGCCATGCGTCAGTAAGGGCAATAACATGGGCTTCTGTAATTACTTCTGGCGTATGTTTAAAGCGCATCCAACCACCTAAATGAGAGGTTTCAGCACTGCTAAACGGCATGGCTCCCTGTTGGGGGCATAAATCAACATGTTGAAAAAACTCTGGCATTTGCCCGGGCACAAATCCTAAACAGTGGCGTTCGTTCACAGGGTGCAAGCTTAGCGACTTTGATACCGGTACATTAATTGATGAATTACGGTTTTTAGCAAAACAGGCCTGTACAATAACGCATACTGCGTCTTCTTGAATGGCTTTGGCGAGCACTTGGGTACTGCTTTTCCCTTCACGTAATATTTCTACCGACAAAGAAAATGGCTTTTCAGCCAATAATGGGCCGACAAAGTTTGTGCTTAAAGAAAGCAGTCGTCTTGATGAATCAACGTTATTGCGCATTGCTTGATAAAGAAGCGCCGCAGAAAGTCCGCCAAAAGCGGTTCGACCTTGGCACCAATTAGAAGGGAACTGCATAGTATTGGTTTCTGGGCCTGTTTTCTGACTTACTTGAGAGGCGAGTTGTAATAATTGTTCAAAGTGCACAAATAATGTCCTTTTGATGTTATTTACTGAATTTATATCACACACAAACTCATCAGACCAGACAATAAAGGTCCTCTTAAATAACAAAAAATGAGCAATCCTTACTCTTTTTAGGGTTATTTAGTAAATAAATTAAAAAAAATGAATTTTTTTTCATTTTTACAGTTGAATTAAGTTTGTGGCATCCCTATTAACTAGTCATCGAACGTATTAACGAATTTAGAAGTTGGAGAAGATTCATGGGTAGAATTATTGGAATCGATTTAGGTACTACTAACTCTTGTGTTGCAGTACTTGATGGTGACAAAGCACGTGTTATTGAAAATGCGGAAGGCGATCGCACAACCCCGTCTATTATTGCTTACACGCAAGACGGTGAGACTTTAGTAGGTCAACCTGCAAAACGTCAGGCGGTAACTAACCCAACAAACACATTGTTCGCAATTAAGCGTTTAATTGGTCGTCGTTTTGAAGACGAAGAAGTACAACGTGATATCGGCATCATGCCTTTCAAAATTATCAAAGCTGATAATGGCGATGCATGGGTTGAAGCGGGCGGCGAAAAACGCGCTGCACCACAAATTTCTGCTGAAGTACTGAAAAAAATGAAGAAAACAGCTGAAGACTTCTTAGGTGAAGAAGTAACTGAAGCGGTAATCACAGTACCGGCATACTTTAACGATTCACAACGTCAAGCAACCAAAGATGCTGGCCGTATTGCGGGTCTTGAAGTTAAACGTATCATTAATGAGCCAACGGCAGCTGCACTTGCATACGGTATGGATAAAAACCGTGGCGAAAACGTAGTAGCGGTATATGACTTAGGTGGTGGTACTTTCGATTTATCAATTATTGAAATTGATGAAGTTGAAGGCGAGCACACATTTGAAGTTCTAGCGACTAACGGTGACACCCACCTAGGTGGTGAAGATTTCGATAACCGTGTTATCAACTACCTAGTAGCTGAATTTAAGAAAGATCAAGGTATCGATTTACAAACTGACCCACTTGCTATGCAACGTGTTAAAGAAGCAGCAGAGAAAGCAAAAATTGAGCTTTCATCAGCACAATCTACAGAAGTAAACCTTCCGTATGTAACCGCTGATGCGTCTGGTCCTAAGCATATGAACGTGAAATTAACACGTGCTAAGCTTGAGTCATTAGTTGAAGACTTAGTGACTAAGTCAATTGAGCCGCTTAAGCGTGCACTTGCTGATGCAGACCTATCTGTGAACGATATCAACGATATCATTCTAGTGGGTGGTCAAACTCGTATGCCACTTGTTCAAAAAACAGTAGCAGAGTTCTTCGGTAAAGAGCCACGTAAAGACGTTAACCCTGATGAAGCAGTTGCAGTAGGTGCAGCGATTCAAGGTGGTGTACTTGCAGGCGACGTGAAAGACGTTCTATTACTAGACGTATCACCATTATCTCTAGGTATTGAGACGATGGGTTCAGTAATGACGGCACTGATTGAGAAAAACACGACGATTCCTACTAAGAAATCGCAAACATTCTCAACAGCAGAAGATAACCAATCTGCGGTAACCATTCATGTGCTACAAGGTGAGCGTAAACGTTCAAGCGACAATAAATCTCTAGGTCAATTTAACCTAGAAGGTATTCGCCCAGCACAACGTGGTACACCACAAATCGAAGTAACATTCGATGTGGATGCGGATGGTATCTTACATGTATCTGCTAAAGATAAAGACACAGGTAAAGAGCAAAAAATCACCATTCAAGCGTCTTCAGGTTTAAGTGATGAAGAAGTTGAAAAAATGGTTCGCGATGCAGAAGCACATGCAGAAGACGATAAAAAGTTTGAAGAGTTAGTGGCTGCACGTAACCAAGCTGACGCACTTGTTCACGGTACACGTAAACAAATTGAAGAAGCGGGTGATGCACTACCAAGCGAAGACAAAGAAGCAATTGAAGCGGCTGTTGTTGACCTTGAAGGAGCAATTAAGAGCGACGACAAAGCAGAAATTGAAGCTAAAACACAAGCACTTGCTGAAAAGTCTCAAAAACTAATGGAAATTGCCCAAGCTAAAGCACAACAAGCAGGTGGTGATGCCGGTGCAGAGCAACAACAGTCTGCTAAGCAAGACGACGATGTTGTTGATGCAGAGTTCGAAGAAGTTAAAGACGACAAGTAATTGTTACTAACGCTTCTCGCTAACCGAAAACACCATGACTACATTGCGTGTTTAAGTTAGGATGAACACCTGAGGCGCGTAGGCTAAAGCTTAACGCGCCTTTTGTATGTAAGAGATGTAAGTAAAGTGCTTTAAAAATTCAATGATAAATCGATATGATTTATCGGTTTGTCCAGCAGCTAGCGCTGCACATAGAAAAGAGTAGTGTGATAGATATGTCAAAACGCGATTATTACGAAGTCCTCGGCGTAAGCAAAGATGCGAGTGAGCGAGACATAAAAAAAGCGTATAAACGCTTAGCGATGAAATATCATCCAGATCGTACCGCCGGTGATAAAGACCTTGAAACCAAGTTTAAGGAAGTAAAGGAAGCTTACGAAATACTAACAGATTCGCAAAAGCGTCAAATGTATGACCAATACGGCCATGCTGCCTTCGAACAAGGCGGTGGCGGTGGCGGTGGTCACGGTGGCTTTGGCGGCGGCCAAGGTGATTTTGGTGATATTTTTGGTGACGTATTTGGTGATATTTTTGGTGGCGGCGGTGGTCGACGTCAATCTCGCCAGCAACGTGGTTCAGATTTACGTTACAACATGGACTTAAGCTTAGAAGAAGCGGTTCGTGGTAAAGACGTTGAAATTAAAGTGCCGACTTGGGTAAGTTGTGATCCGTGTGATGGCAGTGGGGCTAAAGCAGGTTCTAAGCCAAAAACATGTACAACCTGTCACGGTGCAGGCCAAGTACAAATGCGCCAAGGTTTTTTTGCCGTACAACAAACATGTCCAACATGTCATGGACAGGGCCAAATTATTTCAGATCCTTGTAACAAATGTCATGGTCAAGGCCGCGTAGAGAAGACCAAAACACTATCGGTAAAAATTCCAGCAGGTGTTGATACAGGTGACCGTATTCGTTTATCTGGCGAAGGTGAAGCTGGTATGCATGGCGCACCAGCAGGTGATTTGTATGTGCAAGTGTCGGTTCGTGAACATAAGATATTTGTTCGTGAAGCGAACAATTTATACTGTGAAGTGCCTATTAGCTTTACTACAGCAGGCCTTGGCGGTGAAATTGAAGTACCAACATTAGATGGCCGTGCAAAACTTAAAATACCGTCAGAAACACAAACGGGTAAAATGTTTCGTATGCGTGGTAAAGGGGTTAAGTCTGTACGCAGTGGTGCTCAAGGTGACTTAATTTGTAAAGTGGTGATTGAGACACCAGTGAACCTTAACGAGCGTCAACGCGAGCTGCTTACTGAACTTGAAGAAAGCATGGGCAAAGATAGCTCAAAGAACCGTCCAAAAGAGCAAGGCTTTTTTGATGGTGTTAAAAAGTTTTTTGATGACCTAACTAAGTAATTATTAGGGTCAACAGAACTTAGGTAAAAACGGCGCTTCTTCAAGCGCCGTTTTTTGTTTAGTATGGTAAGTTAGCAGAAATTTATTGAGGATTTTATCAGATGACCCCAGCGATAGAACAGCTAAAAAAATCCCGAATTAAATTTGACGTACTTAGCTATGAGCACGATGTAAATAACACTAATTACGGCCTTGAAGCAGTTGAAAAGCTAAATCTTAATAGCGCTCAAGTATTTAAAACATTGGTGTTAGAAACCTCAGAACAACAACTAATTGTTGCTGTGACGCCAGTTACTCAGCAGATTAATTTGAAGCGATTGGCTAGGCTCTGCGCAGTTAAAAAAGTAATGCTGGCAGAGCCGCAAAAAGTACAGGCAAGTACAGGGTATATTTTGGGAGGCGTTAGCCCGCTTGGACAAAAAAAGCGCTTAAAAACCTACATACACTCAAGCGCATTAGACTTTGATACTATTTATGTGAGTGCCGGTAAGCGAGGGCTTGAAATTGCACTCAGTCCAGCATGCTTAGCTGGGCTTATTCAATCTTCGTTTGGTAATTTTTAAATGCTCTATTATCAAACTTGCAAAGTGTAAATAAAACTGATTATTTGCTTCAACAACTATAGTTAACTAATGTAGATACTACCTATAACAGTTTTTGTTAATTCAGTTTGATAAAAATTTGTTTGCACCTACTTTGGTTAAACATTTATATGAGAATATTAGTTGTTGATGACATGCCATTAATGCGCCATGTGCTCATTAATATGTTGAGGCAGTTAGATTATAAAGACATTGTTGAAGCAACCGATGGCCTGCAAGCATTGACTATACTGCAAAATCAGCTCATAGATTTGGTTATAACAGATTTACATATGCCAAAAATGGATGGTCTAAACTTACTTGATGCGATTAGAAACGATACTGAGCATGCTCAGCTTCCGGTACTTATGGTGACCTGTGAAGACAACTCTGAGACCGTAAAAAAGATAATTAATTCAAAGGTGTCAGGGTTTATTATAAAGCCTTTCTGTATGAATGTACTGTCGGCTCAATTAACACGTTTAGCTAATAAAGTTTAATAACACAATATTTTTTAACATAATTACCTAATCAATAATAACTCTGATCAGTAATGCTTACTCCCATCAATTTCTTTTCTATCATGTGATAGCATGTACGCCTTAGTAATCGTAAAATAACCATTGAGGTAGTATGGCTAAGCCCAATAAAAAAGGGCCTACAAAAACGGTCGATATATTTTGTTCTGCGTGCAAAGCGCCTTTATTTAAATATCGTAAAGGGGGCAAAGGGGCGTTGGTAAAATGTTTTATAGAACGAATAACCCAAGATCACACTCATACTGAATGTGTATGCCCTGGCTGCGAACGACCTTTTGCACGTCCGGCGATCATAAGAGGGACTGCCGCTTATAAAATGATAGGTGGTAAAGTCACTTTTAAATAAACTGGCTATTTAATCCAACCTATCAAGAGGCGGACATAAGCCCTTGTGTGCTTTTTTTTCACTGGTAAACTTCGCTGGTTTTGCTGTTTCAATGATTGAAAAAAACCCTCCCCATGGATTGGGCCAGTCAGTTGGGTTTTAAATGGAAAAGGATAGACGTGTGATTGCACTTTTATTTGATATTGTTGGTATGAGTGGCACTTTTTTAGTGGTTGGTTCGTTTTTTTTACTGCAACTAAATAAAGTATCGCCAAAAAGTTTGACGTATAATTTAATGAATCTAAGCGGCGCTATTTTGTTGCTTATCAGTCTTTGTTATAACTTTAACTTAGCGAGCTTTGTGATTGAAATATTTTGGATTGCAGCCTCATTAATTGGTTTGTATAAGTACTTTAAAGACAAACCAGCGCTTGCAAAAGCGTAGACTAAGCTAAAACAGCATCCCTTTTGCAGGGAATTGAACCGTGAAATATTTTTTGTTTCACGGTTTTTTAGTTTCAGTACACTTGTTAACAAAAAGTTTCTTCTGCAAAGGCCTATAAATCGATACAATAGTGGCTATTAGTTATTATTAGCACCTTGGTGTTACAGGCGTTTATGTTCTCCATTCCTAAAAAAATTATTTTTGCTTGTATTCTGTTAGTGCTGTTGTTGGTGGTTACATTTTCATTTGGCCGCGCTTATGATTTAGGCCAAGCTAAAATTCAAGCTGACCAACAGGTCATTCAATTAAATAATTATATTGATAATGAACTCGCGCGCTTTGCAGCTATTCCTCAGCTCCTCACAGAAAATAATTTATTGATTCGTTTT
Organism: Pseudoalteromonas sp. 11L1; assembly: GCF_055397545.1. The sequence goes on from NZ_AP041142.1 coordinate 179,790, forward strand.
ACTAATAATGAATCACAACACTTTAATGCTATTAATAATTACTTGGCTGATATTCAACAAGCCAGCGGTGCCTCAGATGTATACATACTAGATCCCCTTGGCGACGTTATAGCCAGTAGCAACTGGCAAACCGACTATACGTTTTTAGGGAGTAACTTTGCATTTAGACCTTACTTTAAACAAGCTTTTGCCGGAGAAAAGGTCGCCTACTTTGCTCTCGGACAACGCTCGAAAGAACGCGGAATATACTTTTCTCAGGCTATTTATCTAGATGGTAAAGCCATTGGTGTAGTGGCACTTAAAATTAATGTCGCTAAATTTGAAAACGATCGTTCGCTATTAAATACTTCAAAAGGCAGTCATTTTTATTTGCAACTTGCGGATAAAATTATTGCTATGTCAGATGAGCCCGCATGGCGTTTAAACACGTTTACAGAGCTGGATATTACTACACGCCGCGATATTAAACAGCGCCGTGCTTACTTAGATCATCAGCCGTTACAAATAAAGCAGCAACGCTACAAAAGCCAAGGCATTGAGCAATTTAAAATTGCTAAAGATGAATATGTTGCCGCTTCAAGGCCACTGACATACCTAAATGCAACGATGACGGTATTGGTTGATATTTCAAGCGTAAATGCATTACAGGTGCCCAGATTGTTATGGCTGGTGTTGTTTTATTGGGTATTTATTTTTGTCGGATATAGCTTATTGGCACGCTTTGCCGGATATAAAAAATTACTGTACTCGCGTCACAGTTTAGAACTTGAAGTATTAGAGCGCACTCAAGCGCTTGAAAAAGCGCAAACTGCACTAGTACAGTCGGCAAAATTAGCCACAATAGGGCAACTAAGTGCGGGTATTAATCATGAAATTAACCAGCCACTGAGCGCCATGAACACTTATTTGGCAAGCGCTAAAATTTTCCTCAAAAAAGGGAAACTTAATGCATTAAGTGAAAATTTAATTATTATTGAGAATTTGGTAGAGCGGGTACATAAAATAGTGGCGCAGCTTAAGCACTTTAGTAAGCCGGCGACAATGCAATTGCGACCACATCCACTGTCGGCGTTATTAAATAATGCGTTGATGATCACCCACCCGCAACTTAAACAAGACGATGTTAACGTCAGTGCTCCGCAGTTTTCGCAAGAGATCACGGTGTGGGTTGATGCATTAAAATTTGAACAAGTATTGGTTAATGTGATCACCAATGCGTCACAAGCAATGAAAGGTGAGCCTAAACGAGAGCTTAGTTTCGATGTTGAGTGTTTTGAGGAGCGCGTTAAGCTTTCTATTTTAGATAGTGGTCCAGGTATTGAACACCATGTGCTGGGATCTATTTTTGAACCCTTTTACAGTACCAAGTCAAGTAATGGTTTAGGGCTGGGCTTATCAATATCAAAGCAAATTATTGATTCATTTAATGGTTACTTAACGGCGCACAATCGTCCTCAAGGCGGTGCACAGTTTATTATTAGTTTATCAAGCATAGAGGCCCCAAAAAATGATTGAAGCCGTTGTTTGTAAGCAAGTGGTTGTTATTGATGATGAGGCGATGATCCGTGATTCGTTAAATCAGCTTTTAACCCTCGAAGGGTATGAGGTGCAGTGCTTTAGTGATGCGAGTATTGCTTTAAGCCGTTTAAGTCGCAACTTTTATGGCGTTGTCCTCAGTGATATAAATATGCCGACTATGGATGGTTTAACTTTTATTGAGCAGGTAAAAGCATTCGACAGTGAACTTCCGGTAATATTTTTAACAGGTTATGCCGATGTGTCTGTGGCGGTAAAAGCGATGCAATTAGGCGCGTATGATTTATTTGAAAAACCCCTGAACGAAAATTTATTAGATTGCATTGCCAGAGCTTTAGACAAACGTGCTTTAGTTATGGAAAACAGAGCTCTGAAGCGTGCAGTTGAAAAGACCTCCGCACCCGGTGTGCGTATTTTAGGCGAGACCCTTAAAATGCAGCACATGATGAACTTACTCAATACAGTGATTGATACACCTGCAGATGTATTAATTGAAGGTGAAACTGGTACAGGTAAAGAATTGGTTGCCCGTTATTTACACGATCATAGTAACCGTTCCAGCTGTCAGTTTGTGGCTATTAACTGTGGTGCGGTGCCTGAGCAATTAATAGAAAGCGAATTGTTTGGTGCTGTTAGTGGTGCATATACTGGCGCAACACAAGATCGCAAAGGCAAGTTTGAGTTTGCGCAAGGCGGCACGGTTTTTTTAGATGAAATTGAAAGCACTCCCTTGTCGCTACAAGTTAAATTACTACGGGTGCTTGAAGAGCGAAAAGTTACCCCTGTGGGGGCAAATAAAGCCATTGAGCTTGATATTCGTATTGTTGCGGCCACCAAGGTCGATTTACTTTCGTTGGTAGAAAAAGGTGAGTTTAGAGCCGATTTATATTATCGATTGAGTTTAGTTAAAGTCAGTATTCCCGCATTAAGAGACAGAAAAGCCGATATTCCTTTGTTGTTTAAGCATTTTAGCTCTATTGCGGCCACTCGTTTTCATAAACCTTTGGGTGCGCTTAATATTGAGTTACAACAGCGCCTACTTGCGCACGACTGGCCAGGTAATGTTCGTGAATTAAGAAATCAGGCTGAACGAGCGGTATTACTTGGCCCCGATCTGGCTTTTGCACAGAGTGACTCAAGCAGTAGTGGCTCGTCGTTATCATTGGATTTAAGCCTTGTAGAAAAGGTCAGCTTTTATGAGCAGTCTTTAATTGAAGAAGCCTTAGAACTTAATCATGGCAGTATTAAAGACACCATGGCAACGTTGCAAATCGCGCGCAAAACCCTCTACGATAAAATGAGTAAATATAACCTTAATCGAGATATGTTTACCGATTAGTGGGTGGAAATGGTGATAGTAGGTATTTAAAGTGTGTGGAAATCCGCACATTTTAAAGCTTTTTATCATGGTTTTATTTTTTAAGTCACTGAAATTTATTGTTATTATCTAGTTGGTCATGTTCTTGCTCTACAGTTGTAGACAACAAGTAACATCACATAATTAGGATACATAATGAAAAATAATCTATTCCAAGGTTCAGTACTTGCTGCGTTATGCAGTGCTGCCACACTACCTGTAACAGCGTTTGCTGCAGATTACACTGTGTATGGTAAAGCCGAAGTACAAATTGCCAACACCGATACTGGCATTATGCGTTACGCAGATGAAGGCACACAAATAGATGCCCCTTTTTCGCGTATTGGTATTAAAGGTGACCATAAATTAAATGAATATTTTACTGCCGTATTTAAATACGAGGTTCAAGTAAAAGGCTTTGAACATGATGATACCAATGAGCCTTTTGCAGCACGTAATACTTACCTTGGCCTAAAAGGTGCGTTTGGTGAAGTAGTCGTAGGGCGAAATGACACGCGTTTTAAATACTCTGAAGGTAAACTCGATAACTTTAACGAAACCCAAGCTGATATTTCACAAGTTATTGCCGGACAAGATCGCTTAGGCGATACCATTACCTATACCTCTAAGTACTGGCACAATGCACAGTTTTCATTTACCTATGCGCCAAAAGATGACAACAAAGACAATGAAGCGGGATTTGCTGCAACCCTTATTTATGGTGATCGTAGTTTAAATAAAACTCCTTACTCTATTTCAATAAGCCATGTTGACTCGCTTAATAACATTAAAGCAAGTCGTATCGCAGGCGTGTATAAATTTGAAAAGCTAAAATTAGGTGCGTTATACCAGCACTCAGAATCAATTGATGGTAGTAAATCAGGGAATGGTTACGTGTTAAGTGCAAGCTACAAGCTCGACAAATGGGTACCTAAAGTTCAATTTGCAAAAGATGATTCAAAGCTACGTCAAGCATCAGACGCAACTCAGTGGACTACTGGTGTAGACTACATTTTTGACAAGCAAACTACCGCTTACCTTTTATATACTGACCTCGACCTAGAAGAAAATGCTGATAACAGTGTTGCACTTGGTCTTAAATATAAATTTTAAAGGCTGTTAAAATGACAAAACGTATTTTAGAAAATAACGCCAATAAAAAGCCGTTTATGCAATGGCTGTTATTGTTACTTGGTCCGTGTGTAATGTTATTGACCTGCTTAGTTGAGCCGCCAGTAGGAATGTCGGCTGCTGCATTTAAAACTGCAGGCTTAGCATTTTGGATGGCGTCGTGGTGGGTAAGTGAAGTTGTGCCCATTCCTGCTACTGCATTACTTCCGTTAGTGATTTCACCTATAGTAGATATAGCGGCTATAAAAAGTGTTGCAGCTCCTTATGCGCATCCGCTGATCTTTTTATTTTTAGGCGGTTTTTTAATCTCAATTGCTATGGAACGTTGGGGATTACACAAACGAATTGCATTAAGAACTATGCTTTATGCCGGTAAAAAACCAAGCTTACAAATTTTAGCCATGATGTTAGTGACTGCATTTTTATCAATGTGGATGTCTAATACCGCTACCGCAGTAATGATGTTGCCTATTGCCTTATCTATCACTCATTTAGTTAAAAGCTCAGATCCTAGTAATGAGGGGTTTGGTAAAGCACTTTTACTCTCTATTGCTTATGGTGCGAGTATTGGGGGGATTGCTACTTTAATTGGTACTCCTCCGAATGCATTAATGGCTGCATACCTATCAGACAGCTACCAGATTGAAATTGGCTTTGCTCAGTGGATGATAGTTGGTGTGCCATTAGCACTTGGCATGTTAACCATCAGCTGGATTTGGCTAACTAAGTTTACCTACAAGGTTGATGCGAATGTACAAGCAAACAATCGAATCGACATTAAAGCGGTATTTTCTTCGCAGCTAAAAGACCTAGGACTCATGCAACGTGCTGAAAAGGGCGTATTGTTTGTGTTTATGTTTGCGGCTATTTGTTGGATATTTAGACCATTACTAGGTGATGTGACCGGCCTTAAAATTTCAGATACGGGTATTGCAATTGCAGCCGCATTACTTTTATTTGTACTACCTGCTAATAAAGGCAGTGATGAGCGAATTTTAGATTGGGAAAGTGCAGCTAAAGTACCTTGGGGTGTGTTGCTTTTATTTGGGGGGGGCTTGACACTAGCCTCGCAAATTAAATCATCAGGATTAGCCGATTACATTGCCAACATGATTGAGGGTGCCAGTGCAATTCCTTTAGTTATGAGCATTCTTGTGGTGGTGGCACTCATTACTTTCTTAACGGAAATTACCAGTAATACGGCAACAGCCGCAGGCTTTTTACCATTATTGGGGCCTGTTGCTGAGTCTGTAACTGGCAGCCCGTTAGTGTGGGTTATTCCAGCTGCGATTGCGTGTAGTTGTGCGTTTATGATGCCAGTAGCCACACCACCCAATGCGATTGTGTTTGGCTCGGGTGAAATTAAAATGAAAGACATGATCCGTGCTGGCTTTGTGTTAAATATTGTCGCTATAGTTTTAATTACCTTAGTAACAATGACCATAGCAGCCCAGGTTTTTGGCTTTTAATAACCCACTTTAATCAACTAACAAAACAGATAACCGATGCACATAAAAGCTGTGCATCGGTATGAGTTCCAACCAACCTTATGAGTGTTTTTGCAACGCTTTTCATAATGTTGCAAAACCACTCTTTATTGCTCGTGTGACAGATCAAGGTTATAGTCTTGAAAACGTTATAAATCGAGTAGCCTATTTTGATCACTGACACATTATCTACAGGGACTTTGCGTTCACAATTTAATGAACTAAAGCACTCTTTTGAAGACACCCCTTATTTACCTATTGAGCAACGCCTTGCTTTACTTAAGCAAGTACGCGCTAACATTGTAACGCTAGAGCAAGACTTGATTGCAGCGGTATCCAAAGATTTTGGTTACCGAACGGCCTTTGATACCTTAGTAGGTGATATTTTGCCTACCATGCAGGGGCTTGCACATATTATTAAAAAGTTACCTCGCTGGTCTAAGCCTAGTCACCGCAGCCCTGGTTTGAGCTTATGGCCCTCAAAAGTAAGTGTAACCTATCAGCCTATTGGCGTGGTGGGTGTGATTGCACCGTGGAACTATCCTATTCAATTGGCATTGGTGCCGGTTATCACCGCGATTGCAGCGGGCAACAGGGTTATGCTAAAGCTCAGTGAATTTACGCCTAATACCAATACGGTTCTTGAAAAAATATTTATAGGTGAATTAAGCCAACACTGCAGCATTATTCAAGGTGGCAGCGAGGTGGCGAGTGAGTTCTCATCATTACCCTTTGCACATTTATTATTTACTGGCTCAACAGCGGTCGGTAAGTTGGTGATGGGCGCAGCGAGTAAGAATTTAACACCAGTCACTTTAGAACTAGGCGGAAAATCGCCAGTCATTGTGTTAGAAAAAGCAGACGTAAATAAAGCCGCTCGTGCTCTATTATTTGGAAAAATGGCCAATGCAGGGCAAATATGTGTGGCTCCTGACTACGTATTTGTTCCTAAAGCACTAGAACATCAGTTTATTAAAGCTTTGTGCACACTTTATAAAAAGCACTTTAAACAAGGTGTTGAAGGGAAAAACCTGACCTCTATTATTAGTCCAGCTCATTATCAACGTCTGCTAGGTTATTTAGAACAAGCACAACAACAAGGCGCTAAAATAACAAAGCCACTTGAGCAAAATCAACAAGATGCCGAAAAACACCGGATGGGTCTGCATATTGTGACGCACGTCACCGACGAGATGCAATTAATGCAAGAAGAGTTATTTGGGCCTATTTTACCGATTATGAGTTATGACAAATTAGATGATGCGCTTAATTATATTCGACTGCGGCATCATCCATTAGCAGTTTATATTTTGGGCCAAGACAAGCAAGCGCAACAGTACATTATTAAGCAAACACTTAGCGGAACCGTTGCCGTTAACGATACATTAATACAAGTAGCTGCCGATGATGTACCATTTGGCGGGGTGGGTCATTCAGGAATGGGGCATTATCATGGCAAAGAAGGCTTTTTAACCCTTAGCCATGCAAAAAATACCTTAGTATCAGGCTCGTTTAATCCGCGTATAGGTTTATTACTCAAACAAAATAAATTACTGATCAAAGTGCTAAAGTGGCTTTATGTAAAATAGCCTGTAGTACTTAAAACAAAAAAGCTGAATGAATCACTTCATTCAGCTTTTTTTAGTTATTCTTTTGGCTTAAAACATTCGCCCTTCACCTGCATAAGTACCCGCTAAAATTTTATTATAAATAGCATCGGCTTTTTCTTTAGCTTCAGCGACTTCTTTAGGGAGCATAGTGCGTTCATCAAGTTTACGACTGTGGCTAGCTTGCATATTACCGTTGTACTCAGCGATGGTATTCCACACATACGACATTTCAAGGTTTTTTGGCATTCCTAAGCCTTCAAAATACATCAAGGCTAAATTAAATTGTGCAAGCGTGTAATTATTAGCGGCGGCTTTTTCATACCATGTTCTGGCGGCTTTATAATCTTGGCTCACGCCATCGCCGTTGGCGTACATTACCCCTAAGTTATACTGTGCTGCAGGAAGGTTTTTATTGGCTGCTTTCTCAAATAAGCTAATAGCCATTTGTTTGTCCAACTTTACGCCGTTGCCTTCATCATACAAAACCGCAAGTGCAAACATTGAATCTACATGATTTTTTTTAACTGCTTGTTGATAAAGCTCTGCAGCTTTGTAGTAGTCGCGAGTAACTCCATGTCCGCCCTCGTACAACTTACCTAGTTCGTAAATACCTGGGGCATAGCCTTTGTCTGCAAGGTAATTAAACTCTTTTAGTGCTTCATCAAATTGACCTGCGTTTGCTGCTATTATGCCTTCCTCAAGCCCTGCATAAGCATAAGGTGTAGCAAGTATAATGCCCGCAAAGAACATTGCTTTTAAATTAGACTGTGACATATGCATGTCTCCAAATTAGTTATCGTTGTCGGTAAGCATCATAACGGTTAATCATTTACTTATTACTCGAGTAGGTAATAAATTATGAGCTAAATCAATAACGCCAACGTTTATAAATTAGATATACAAACGTATTAACAAGTAGTTTTAACTATAGCTCAAAAATTCTAAACTTAAGCACATAGCTATGATATAAATTGCGTTAGCTTGCGATTCTATAGAAAAATGAAAAAAATAAAAGCAAGCAGTAGCTTACATAATTACTTATGATGATTTTTGGCAACTAAAGCATCATACAACGGGGTCTTTTCATGTTAAATAATTTAAAAAATATAAAACTAAGTAAAATTATTTTTATAACCAGTTTGTTATTTATTGCCAGCTGTTCAACGTCATTTGCCTATAACAACCTAGGTTGGTTATCGTCATTTTGGATTGATGATTACGTTGATCTGAATAAAAGCCAATCTAAGCAGTTAAAAGCGATTATTAACGATACCCGAGATTGGCATCGTGAAGTTGAATTACCAAAATATAAAGCCGATTTACTCGACCTAAGACAATTGCTAAACAATGAAGCCGATACTGCGCAGTTGATGGATAAAATAACCCAAGTGAAGCAGCATTGGCGAAACTTGCTGTTGCATACTAGTGCCCCTTTAATTGAGTTAGCGCTGACCTTAACCCCATCACAGCGCAGTGAAATGGTAGAAAATATTCGCGAGCAAATTAATGATGAAATCCAAGAGCATGCCTCATTAACTCAAGACGAGCACCAGCAACAACGCTTAGAGAGACAACTAGATTACTACAAGCAGTGGCTTGGCAAACTCACTTCTGAGCAGCAAACGCTCATATCACAAGCTAACAGTGAGCATACCCCTACCAGTGATTTATGGCACGACTATAAACTAACTCGTTTAGCCGCACTTGAAGCCCTTTTTAGGCAGCAAACACTTAGCGAGGCAGAGTTTACCCAGCAATTACACACCATTATCACTGATCGTGAGCAATATATGAGTAATGAGCTGCGTGAACTAAATGAGCAAAACTTAAAAGCTTATGCGCATTTGCTACTCAAGTTAAACAAAACGCTGAGCGCTAAACAGTTATCGCATGTTGATGAAGAATTTGCAGATTTAGTGGGTACTGTTAATGAATTGATTATGGAATAAACGTTTCACTAATTCTTTTGGCTTGTTTTTTCTGAATTGTTTAAGCTTAAAATTGTGATTTTTGCATTTCATTGTTAACATAAGCTATCAAAAATATTTTAAGTTATCCATGGATATAGCTGCACTTAATAGTACAAAAACGCTACGCAAGCACGTTCTTAAATGGATGTGTATTTGCTTTGGTTTTTTGTCATTGGTGTTTGCCGGTTTTAATTTATTGGTAAATAATTTACCCCTTGTTGGTGGTCTCGAAGTCGGCTTTTCCTTGTTATGCTTATATATATTTAAGCACTCGCAAAAACATTACCCTAAGCGCTGGCATGCCATTACCATGTGCTTAACTATCTCTTTAATTGTGTTATGTGGCACCTACTTAGCCCCCCCTAAAAACGGCCTGTTTTTGTGGACATTTATTTTACCTATTCTTTACTACTTACTGCTTGGTAGACGTTACGGGTTATTTTTGTCTGCGGCATTACTTGCTTTACAGCTGGTGGTGTTATCTCAAAAACTGCCACATTCATCGTTTTCAGCATTTAACATAGGACTTAACTTATTATTTGTATACATAAGCATATGGGCTATATCTCATGTTTTTGAAGGTAATAGAGCTGATTTTTCGAAGCGTTTGAAAAATTTAGCGTTACTCGATCCCCTTACTGGGGCTGGTAATCGTTTATCAATGAACCAGTTTTTTGAGGTAGAGATCAAAGATAAATCACAGCTTTACTTATTTTTACTTGATTTAGACTACTTTAAACAAATTAATGATCAGTATGGGCACGATGTTGGCGATAAAGTATTGGTTGAGTTAGCTACATTATTGCGCGGCACTTTTGCAAAAGGGTATGTGTTTAGAGTCGGAGGTGAAGAGTTTTCACTAATGAGCAACTTTGATAGTCCGCAAGCAGCCTTAGCAATGGCAGAAAAGTTAAGACTCGCAATACAAAATAAGCACATAGTCGCTAATGGTGAAACCATTAATTTAACCGCCAGTTTAGGCGTTGTACAATACCAGCAACAAAGCCTAAGTGAACTAATCGACTTGGCCGATAAGCAGCTTTATAAAGCTAAAGAGACTGGCCGTAATGGGGTCTGCACTGATATTTTAGCGCTGGCTTAAGTTTTATAGCGGCTAATACATTTGTTCAAAGTCTGGAATACTGTTTTCCCAAATCGGTCTTTCTTTACCAATATATTCGCGTACGGCATCAAAAAATAACCGGGTTCTTACCGGTAAATCACGATGTGGGTATACCGCATACATGGCACTGTGCTCCATTAATTTAAGATCCGTCAATAAAGGCACCAGTTGTCCATCAATCACTTCTTTATCCAATATAAACGCGGGAGCTAAAACGTAAGTGGTTCCTGAGAGTGTTTTCATTAATAGTGCTTCAGCATCATTGGCTCTAAATACACTTTTAATTTTTTGTTCGCATTGTTCACCAAGGTGGTTGTAGTAACTTACTCCATCAACTCGCAGTGAACTACTTGCGTAACTAGCGGCGGGTAATTGTGCTAAATCAGTTATGTTTTTCGGCATTCCATAGGTTTCGATAAATGCAGGGGAAGCTAAAAGTAATAAACGATTACGCGCAATCTTTCGAGCAATTAAAGAGGAGTCTTTTGGCTCCCCCACTCTAAATGCCAAATCAAATCCTTCTGAGACAATATCCACAAGCCGATCATCTAAACGAAGTTCTACTTCCACTTGCGGAAAGCGCTTTTGGAAATCGTTGATCACTGGTTGTAAATAACGCCGACCAATTAAAGTCGATGAGGTAATTTTTAATACGCCACGAGGTTCTAAGTGATAATTCTCTGCCATACGCAGGGTATCGCCGAGTAGGCTTCGCAACTCGTCCGCTTTTTTTATCATTTCAGCGCCTGCTGCGGTAAGTGAAAACGAACGGGTGGTTCGATTTAATAGTCTCACGCCTAGCTCATCTTCTAAACGACTAATTTGTTTAGAGATCACGGAACGATCAATGTTGCGTATTTCAGCAGCTTTAGCAAATGATCCCTGCTCAACCACTTCAAGCAGCATTAAGAGTCGGCTTGTTGTATCCATTATTGCACCATTGTGTCACTTTGATGCCATTTTGGCACTAATGAATTTAAAAATCTATTGTTTTTGTCAACAAGTATGTTCCGTATTATGTATCGCCTAATTAACAGGAGCGTCGTTATGAACAAACACTTAGTTGCTACAGCCTTATCTGTTGCATTAATTACTCTGACCGGTTGTGCTGAAGAAAGCACAGCGCAATCAGCACCCGTACAACAATATCAAGCTATTGATGTAGCCCAAGTCCTGGTCAAGCCTGTACAAAGTTGGCATACCTATACAACGCGCTTAGAGTCACCGCAAAAAGTGGCATTAATGCCGCGTGTATCAGGCATTATTGAGCAAATTGAATTTAAAGAAGGGGATGCTGTTAAACAAGGTGATGTGTTATTTCGCCTTGATGATCGTTCATTTAGAGCCACGGTAGCTAGTTTACAAGCTCAGGTTAAAAGTGCACAAGCGGCTCTTGAACAAGCAAAAAGCGAAGCATCACGTGCAGTGCGTCTAACTGAGCGTAAAGCAATTTCTACAGAACAAGCGCAAGCTCGTACCTCAACGTTACGTCAACGTGAAGCACAACTTGCTGCACTTAAAGCTCAGCTTAAAGCCGCAGAACTTGATTTAGAGTTTACCTCTGTGGTTTCACCTATTGATGGAATTATCTCTCGCGCAAACATCACTAAAGGTAACAACGTCCTTGCCGGGCAAAGCGTGCTCACTTCAATTGTTTCAAATGACAAAATGTATGCTTACTTTGATGTCGATGAACGCACTTGGAACAATGCATTTGATGATGTTACTGCATCAAGCAAGCAACCTGTCGTTATGCAAAAAGTAGGGCAGAGTGATTTTAATTACAACGGCCACATCAACTTTATAGATAACCAAATTAATGCTTCTACTGGCACATTACGTGTACGAGCGGTATTTGAAGATCGTAGTAACGAGTTACGCTCAGGCTCTTTTGCACGCATTAAATTGGCTGCTAATGCAATACGCGAAACCGTCATTATTCCAGATAGAGCTATTGGTACTGATTTAAAAAATCGTTTTGTTCTTACCGTGGGCGAAAATAATGTACTGCAATATAAATTGGTTACTGTCGGTGAGCGCTATGGCGCATTACGTGCCATTACCTCTGGCCTTGAACAAGGTGATGTGATTGCAGTGAATGGGCCAGCTCGCGTAGGACCTGGCATGCCAATATCACCAAATAAAGTGACAATTAATACCCAAGGTGTGGCATTTACACTCACTGCTAACCCTGCCGATTTAGTTGCTAAGCAATAAGGTTATTAAATGAAATTTTCACACTTTTTTATCCAGCGACCGATTTTTGCGGCCATGCTGTCAATGATTATTTTGATTGCAGGTGGCATTTCTTTATTTCAGCTGCCAGTCAGTGAATACCCAGAAGTTGTGCCACCCACAGTGGTAGTGACAGCCAGTTATCCGGGCGCAAACCCAACGGTTATTGCACAAACAGTGGCAACACCGCTTGAACAAGAAATAAACGGCACTGAAAACATGCTATATATGTTTTCACAAGCGACCAGTGACGGGCGCATGACTTTAACCGTAACATTTGCCTTAGGGACGGATTTAGACCGTGCTCAAGTACAGGTACAAAACCGAGTAAATAGTGCATTACCGAGGTTACCACAAGAGGTACAGCGTTTAGGGGTAGTTGCTGAAAAGTCATCACCCGATTTAACCATGGTGGTGCATTTATATTCACCCCAGAATAGCCATGATACGGCGTATTTATCAAATTATGCCGATTTAAACATTAAAGATGAAATAGCACGTTTACCTGGCGTGGGTGATATTCAGTTATTTGGTGGTGGTAAATATGCTATGCGTGTGTGGTTAAATCCAGATGCATTAGCAGCACGTGAGCTTACAGCAACCGATGTTGTAGCTGCTTTGCGCTCGCAAAATCAGCAAGTTGCAGCGGGTAGCTTAGGTGCTCAACCAATCTCTAACGATAGCCAATTTCAAATTTTATTAAACGTGAAAGGCCGCCTAAATAGCATTGAAGAGTTTAAGCAGGTCATTATTAAAGTCGGTGAGCAAGGGCAACTTACGCGTTTGTCAGATGTTGCGCGTGTTGACTTAGGCCAAGACTCGTACTCACTGCGTGCTGAACTTGATAATCAACCCGCATTGGCAATGCCAATATTTCAACGCCCGGGTTCAAATGCGATTGAGCTTTCAGATCAGGTGCGTGAAACCATGGCACGTTTATCGAAAGACTTTCCTGAAGGTGTTGAATACGACATTGTTTATGATCCAACTGTGTTTGTTCGCGGCTCTATTGATGCGGTAATAGCGACATTGCTTGAAGCAATCGCATTGGTTGTTATTGTAGTCATTGTATTTTTACAAACGTGGCGCGCATCTATTATTCCGCTTATAGCTGTGCCAGTTTCACTCATTGGTACTTTTGCTGTAATGCAGTGGCTTGGTGTTTCTATTAATACCTTATCGCTATTTGGTTTAGTACTGGCTATAGGCATTGTGGTTGATGATGCGATTGTAGTGGTCGAAAATGTTGAACGAAATATAGAAAACGGCTTATCGCCGCTTGAAGCAACACGCGTTGCAATGACAGAAGTAACCGGCCCAATTATTGCGATTGCATTGGTATTGTGTGCGGTATTTATTCCAACGGCTTTTATTACTGGACTTTCTGGACAGTTTTATAAGCAATTTGCTTTAACCATAACTATTTCAACGGTTATTTCAGCGTTTAACTCACTGACATTGTCGCCGGCGCTAGCAGCCTTATTGTTAAAATCGCACGACGCAAAACCAGATGCGTTTACCCGCTTATTAGATAAGTTATTTGGTCGCTGGTTATTCAAGCCATTTAATCGACTGTTTAACCGTGGTGCAACAGGGTATGAAAAGCTAGTACAAAAGCTTATTCGTATGAGCGTGGTTGTAATGGTTGCCTATGTTGCTTTAGTTGGCGGTACGATTAAGCTGTTTGACGCAGTACCTGGTGGCTTTATACCACAGCAAGATAAGCAATACTTAGTTGCCATTGCGCAGCTACCAGATGCAGCAAGCTTAGACAGAACTGAAGCGGTAGTAAAACAAATGCAGCAAATAGCGCTCGAGGTTCCTGGTGTTGCAAACACCGTGGCGTTCCCTGGTCTATCTGTAAATGGTTTTACTAATAGCCCTAACAGCGGCATTGTGTTTACACCATTGGCGCCTTTTGCAGAACGAACCGATCCGAGTATGTCAGCTTCGGCTATTGCGTCTCAGTTAAACCAACGTTTTGCGGCAATTGATGAAGCGTTTGTGGCTGTATTTCCGCCACCGCCAATTCAAGGCTTAGGCACTACAGGTGGTTTTAAACTGCAAATTGAGGATAGAGCTAACAAAGGCTTTGAAGCATTATTTAATAGCTTGCAATCAGTGATTGCCGCGGCGCAAAAAGATCCGGCATTAATGGGGCTGTATTCAAGCTTTAGAATTCAAGTACCGCAAATGGATATTGATATTGACCGCGAGCAAGCACTTATCCAAGGTATTGCACTTGATGAAGTATTTAACTCATTGCAGATTTATTTAGGCTCAGTGTATGTAAACGACTTTAATATGTTTGGTCGTACTTACCAAGTTAATGCCCAAGCAGATGCCGAATTTAGGGTAGACCAAGAGCAAATACTAAACCTAAAAGTACGTAATCGTGCAGGTAACATGGTGCCACTAGGCTCAGTGCTTACGGTAACGCCAACTATAGGCCCAGATCGTGTTATGCACTACAACGGTTACCCAAGTGCTGAACTTAACGGCAGCCCAGCGCCAGGTTATAGCTCAGACCAAGCGCAAACAGCGATTGAAAATGTACTGGCGAAAACGCTACCTACTGGTATTGAATATGAGTGGACTGAGGTAACGTATCAGCAAGTACTTGCCGGCAATACTATGGTGTACGTGTTCCCACTGGTGGTATTGCTTGTGTTTATGGTACTGGCTGCACAGTATGAAAGCCTACGTTTACCATTGGCCATTATTTTAATTGTACCTATGACTATATTCTCTGCGTTATTAGGGGTGTGGTTTGTAGGCTCAGATAACAATATATTTACCCAAATAGCGTTAATTGTACTGGTGGCACTGGCCTCTAAAAACGCCATTTTAATGGTGGAATTTGCCAAAGATAAACACGACACCGGATTATCGCACCTTGAGGCTATGTTGGCAGCGTGTCGCATGCGTTTACGTCCTATTTTAATGACCTCAATTGCCTTTACCGCGGGTGTTATTCCGTTAGTGTTGGCAACCGGTGCCGGTGCTGAAATGCGTCATGCAATGGGTAACGCAGTATTCTCAGGTATGATTGGTGTGACTGTATTTGGGCTATTATTTACGCCAGTGTTTTACATGCTGGTGGTAAAAAAGCAGCGCGCTGAGGAGTCTTCAAATGACTAAATTACATTTAAATCAATTTAAGATGCCGGCATTTTTAGGCTCTGTGTTAGCAATTGCAGTGTTATCTGGCTGTGCTAGCAAAATAGATACAGCAGCTGAGCAACAACAAGTAAACGAGTTTGTTGCTCAAGCAATATCAGCAGAGCAGTATGTTGGTGAAGATGAGCAAAACTGGTGGCACAAGCTTGGTTCAGCGCAATTAAACCAGCTTGTTAGTAATGCTTTGGCTAATAACTACGACTTACAAACGAGTCAGCTGGTGCTTAAAAGTGTGTTGGCACGTATTGGCGAACAACAAGCACAATACTTACCCCAAGGCGGTGTTGAGGTTGGAGCTAAACGAAGTGGACTAGGCGATACCAATAGCCGACAATCAAGTGCAAATGTTGCACTTGACTGGCAGCTCGACTTATTTGGTCGAATAACTGCACTCGTTGATGCCGCAAATTCACAAGTTATGAGCCAAGCAGAGCAAGTTAGGCTATTACAAATTGAAATTGTGTCATCTGTGGTTAAAGGGTTTGCCAGCTATCAGGGCAACCTGCAAAAGCAACAAATTATTGAAATGCAAATTGAAGCGCTTGAACAAAGTATTCAAGTGCTGCAGGCACAAGTAGATGAAGGTGTGGCAAATGAGCTTGATTTAAACCGCACCATGGCACAACTTAGGCAGCAACAAGCGCTCATTCCGGCGATTGAATATGCTAAGTTTCGTGACTTATCTACGCTGGCGGTATTAAGTGCACAACCAACGCAATCACTGAGTATTGATGATGAACGTGCTGTATTGAGCAAGGCATTTCAAGTGTCACTAGCAAAGCCAAATCAAGCGATTGCACTAAGGCCCGATATTAGCCGAGCATTATATGACTTTAGCCAAGCAAATAGTTTAAGTGTGGCAGCCAGTAAAGCTCTATTACCCGATATCAGCTTAAGTGGTTTTGCAGGCGTGCTAAGTTTGGGCAGTAATGGTTTTAGCGACACCCAGCAGCAGTGGCAAGTTGCACCGCAAGTACAATGGTCTTTATTGAGTTATCCTGCGTTGTTGGCTCAGCGTGATGCGCAGCAATTTTTGAGTCAAGCTGCTTATACTGACTATCAACAAGTGGTGTTAAAAGCCATTAACGAGAGTGAACTTTCATTGCAATACTTGGTCAATCAAGCACAGCAATCGCGTTTTGCTGAGCAGCGGTATCAGTTTGCTAATAATGCATTTTTACAAGCACAAGCAATGTATGAAGAAGGGCAAATTCCTTACTTAGAGTTGTTAGATGCACGTCAGGATGTTTTAATAGCACAAGAAAATGCCGTTGATTCAACTATTTCATCGTTATTGGCTAAGGTAAATGCTTACCAGTCATTTAATGGACGATGGAGTTACGCGTTAAGTAGTACTAACTAGTAGAGTTTTTGATGCCTAATACTGTAGTTACAAACCCAAATACTATTCCTTCATCTATGCAGGCTATTGCCTTAATAGAGCCTAATGAGGATATTCACTTAGTTGATATGCAAGTACCTGTGCCTCAATGCACAGGTAATGAGCTGTTAGTAAAAGTGGAGTATGTTGGTTTAAATCCGGTGGATGCGCAATTTGCTAAATCAGGCTTTTGTCTGTGGCAATATCCGCATGTTTTAGGCTTAGATGCAGTGGGTGTGGTGGTTAAAGCGGGTAAAGGCGTATTTCCTGGTGTGGGTGAGCGTGTAATGTGGCACGCTAGTATTGGTGAGCAAGGGGTATTGAGCGAATACGCAAAAGTGCCTAATTATGCGGTGTCTATCATTCCCAAGCAATTAGCCAGTGACAAGGCTGCTACATTACCCTGCGCCGGAATGGCAGCGCTTATCAGCTTAGATAAATTAGCTGTAACGGAAGGCGACACCCTCTTTGTTGAAGGGGGCGCAGGTGCTGTAGGTCAATTTGCTATTCAATTTGCAAAGCAGCGTGGTGCCGATGTATTTACAACCGCCTCCAAGCGTAACCACAAATTGGTTAAGCAGCTAGGGGCTGATGTAGTCTTTGATTACAATGACAAAACCTTATGTGACAAAATTCGCCGAGAGCTTGGCCCACAAGGATTTGATGCCGTTATTGATATTATGGGTGGGGAATCGACCATTCAAAATATCGAGCTAATGCGTTTTTGTGGTCGTATTGCTTGTTTAAATCCACTGCCTAATTTTGAACAGCAGCTAATGTACCGTAGAGCACCCAATATTAGTATTGTATCCTTAGGTGGCGCGTGGTTAGCCAATAGCCTATGCGCGCAGCAGCGCATGAGTTTTATGGGTAATTTGTTGCTTGAAACGGTCTCTAATGGCGAAATAATTCCTCCAGAAGTATTAGCTGTTGATTTTAACGCAAAGGCTGTTTCTAGCGCATTAAACAACCAGTTAGCAGGTGGTTTTACAGGTAAACAAGTGGTTAAAATAAGCTAGGTTTACTCACATTCCCATATTTAAAAAGCGCAGCCTAATTTTAGGCTGCGCTTTTTTGTTTCTACTTTCTTACCAAATCTGTATTTACGGCGATATAGGTCTGAATTATTAAATTTTTTACAAAAAAAATAATAATTCAGCGTACAGTTGTAAGCCTTTTTATTTCAACAGTTTACGTTCAGGTAAAGAAAATAAATTGCAAAAACTGTTAATTAATTGAATAGAGTAATTGATCTAAACCGATTTTTATGACGTAATGTAGGTATTATTTATCTGGTCGGATGAGTTCGTTATGAGTTTACGTACAAAATTAAAAAAAGTATTACCAAGTATTTCAGTTACTGAGCAAGAAGCGCTAGACGCTGGCGATGTATGGCTAGAAGGGTCTATCTACCAAGGTAAACCAGATTTTAGCGCGCTACGCGATGTACCTGCGGCAAAACTAACCGCAGACGAACAAGCGTTTCTAGACGGTCCAGTACAAGAACTACTAAGCATGATTGATGATTCAGTCATTCAAAATGGTATTCATTTACCAAACGACATTTTAGAGTTTTTGAAAAAAGAGCGTTTCTTCTCGCTGATCATCCCTAAATCGTTTGGCGGTTTAGAGTTCAGCCCATACGCTAACTCAACAATTGTAGGTACTATTGCGACTAAGAGTTCAGCGGTTGCGGTAACTGTAATGGTACCAAACTCGTTAGGCCCAGGTGAGTTACTACTTCACTTTGGTACAGAGGAACAACAGGCACATTACTTACCACGTTTAGCAAATGGTACAGACATTCCATGTTTTGCATTAACCAGCCCAGAAGCAGGTTCTGACGCAGGCGGTATTCCTGATGTAGGTACTGTTACTAAAGGTATGTACAACGGCGAAGAAGTACTTGGCCTAGAGATTACGTGGGACAAGCGCTACATTACACTCGCGCCAATTGCTACTGTACTTGGTTTAGCATTTAAAGTAGTTGACCCAGATGGTCTACTAGGTGGTAAAGAAAACCTAGGTATTACTTGTGCACTTATTCCAAAAGAGCACCCAGGTGTAGAACTTGGTAATCGTCATGATCCTATGGGTATTCGTTTTTACAACGGTACTACACGTGGTAACAAAGTATTTGTACCAATGGATTTTGTTATCGGTGGTCAGAAAAATATCGGCCGTGGTTGGCAGATGCTAGTTAGCTGTTTAGGCGCAGGTCGTGGTATTTCATTACCAGCGTTGGGTGTAAGTACAGCGCAAGTGGCGTTGAAATCAGCTTCAGAATACGCAGCAGTGCGTGAGCAGTTTGGTTTATCAATTGGCCAATTTGAAGGTATTCAAGAAAAGCTAGCTGACATTGCAGGTAAAACATACCTACAAGAAGCAATGCGAGTACTGACAACTGAAGGTTTAGGCATGGGCTTAAAACCATCGGTAGTAACTGCAATCGCTAAATACCATATGACAGAGCTTGGCCGTGATGTGCTTGACTCAGCAATGGATATTCAAGCGGGTAAAGCAATTCAGAATGGTCCTCAAAACACGCTTGCTAGCGGTTATGTGGCGCAGCCAATTGCCATAACGGTAGAGGGCGCGAACATTCTTACTCGTAACCTGATGATCTTTGGTCAAGGTGTTATGCGTTGTCACCCATACTTACAATCTATGGTTGAGTCTATTCACAGCGATGACAAAAACGCAGATGCAGAATTTAACGGTATTTTACGTAAAACAATTGGCTACAGTACAGCAAACAGCTTACGTGCGTTCCGCTTAGGTGTGCTACCGTTTACCGCGAGTGCAAACTCAGCATTACCAGAAGTACGTGACTACGAAAAAGCAGTGCAAAAACTATCAGCTAAATTAGCTGTATATGCTGACTTCTCGTTACTAGTACTTGGCGGTAAATTAAAGCAAGCTGAAATGCTTTCAGCACGTTTAGGCGATGTAATGAGCTTCTTGTATGCAGCTATGGCATCTATTAAGTATTACGAGCAAAAAGTAGCAAGCAGCGAGCGTGAGCAAGCGGCTCCTTACTTCCATTATGCGACTCGTTTTGCACTACAAAGTGCAGAAGAAGCATTGCACAAGTTCTTAGATAACTTCCCTGCAAGTGGTACTCGTAAGTTCATTCGTTTCATTACTATGAACTACTCAACTAAAATGCCAAAAATCAGCGATGATTTAATCCGTGAATTAGCAAAACAAGCTCAGCTTGATACAGCATTTAAAGCGCAAATAACGCATTTAGTTAAGCCAATTGAAGGTGATGGTCATCACATCAACGAGCAAGCTTACAAAGCTAAAATGGCGTCACTTGAGCTATTAGCTAAAGTGAAAAAAGCGCTACGTGCTAAAACCTTTAAGCCGGGTACGCGTTTTTCAATCACACTTGAAAATGCACTTGCTGCAAAAGTAATTAACGACGCTGAATTTGTTCAGTTAAGTGATTACAACAAAAAGCGTGAAAAAGCGATTCGTGTTGATGAGTTCGACTTCGATATGAACATCCTAGACGACAACGCACAGCCAGTTAATCCGCTTAAAAGCGTGGTTAACCAATAAAATTCAATAATGCAAAGCGCCTGCAGTTTAGGCGCTTTTATTGATACAAAATTAGTGTGGAGTCCTGCTTGAGTAACATCAAGCGGGGCTTTTTTATGGGTTTTTCAAAGTAGAAATAGGTAGCGGTATTGGTCTTAAAGCGAATATGTATGCGTAGAGGATTAAAAAGAGACGCTTATAATCTTGAAAAAGGGCTAACAACCCCGTTAGCACCTTGTTGCAGTACATGGGTATATATTTGTTGGTTTTAACATCAGAATGGCCAAGCTGAGCTTGAACAGTTCTTATATCGGCGCCATTTTGCAGTAGATGAGTAGCAAAAGAGTGTCTTAATGTATGAGGTGTTATTATTTTTGTTAATCCTGATTTTTGGACGGCTTTTTTAACCTCTTTTCTAATACAAGAGTGATGAAAATGATGTCGTCTTATTTCACCACTTTGAGGATCTGAACTTAATATATGAGAAGGAAATAAATACTGCCACGCAAGCGATTTTGCGGCACTTGGATATTTTTTTGTTAAAGCATATGGCATCCATACGCCAGAATATTCCGTATTATTTAAATCCAGTTTTAAATAGTCATCAACGTTCAAAATTTGATTTCTCAGCATAGGTATTAGCTCTGTGGCCAGCCTAACAATGCTGTGTTTATTACCTTTTCCATTCCATACTTGAATGCATTTATAATCAAAATCAATATCTTTCACCCTTAATTGCACCGCTTCCATTACTCTTAAGCCACTTCCATACATGAGGGCTGCAATTAAATAATAGCGCTTATTTAAATGAGCCATCAACATTTTAACTTCCTCTTGGGTCATCACTACAGGGAGCTTTGCTTGTTTTTTACTATGGGCAAAATTTAAATTTAATGAGAGTTCTTTTTTTATTATGTGCTTGTATAAAAATGACAATGAATTGAGTGCGGTGGCTTGCGTACGTGGTGCAACGTTTTGCTTTAACATTAAATGTTCTAAGTAGCGTTCGACTTCATTGTCCCCCATTGAGGCGGGATGGCGTTTATTATGAAAATGGATATAAGATGCAATCCATCTTAGGTAGGTATCTACGGTGCGTAATGAATATTGACGAACTAGCATATATTCAGCTATGTAATTTAAAAATGGGGAACGTGTTTTCATACTATCACCAATAATAGTGCTGTTTATATATACAGTTTGGTTGTGATGCACACATATTCAAGAAAATGAGCGGCGAGCGCATTTTCTCTTTTATTAAGAGTTTGAGTGCTAATAAAAAATTATATATAGCAATGTGTTAAGTTATTTGGTAAAAATGATTTATAAAATAAATGAGCGTATAGTTGGCAGAAATATGCGCGATGAGCGCACTATAAAATTGTTATAGCTCAATATAAAAACTACTCTGCCACAACTTATTGAAAGGGGATTTCATGGCATTAGCAATGCGAAAGCAAGATCATATTCCTGTGAAATGTACAAACCCAGATTGTGGGTTTGAGTTTAAAGCTTTTAATTTTATTAATAGTGTGAACTCTCAAGTTACAGCCACCAACAATAGTACGAGCTGCCCCAAATGTTTTTCTAAAGCCATGTACGCTGACTTCAAAATAGATAGGCAAGGTAATATCTACATAAAGGATTTTTTTGATGATGTCCGAAAAATCAACAATGTGGAGAAGCTATCTTCAATTAAAACAAACTTAGAAGCTGCAAATGATAATTTAACAGCTGATGACTTAATTGACTCTTTAATAGGTGTAGAGCCAAATTTCAATCAATACAAAGAGTACTTTAAGTCATTACCTTTACCTGTTGTGGCCTTTTTTATAACAACCCTAATAGCTTTAATTGGTATGCTAATAGCATATCAAGCAAATGAAATATCAGATGAAAGTAACGATATAGCTCGTCAACAGCTTGAATTAAGCCGAGAAAAATTTGAATACGAAAAGGTAAAGGACAATAAAAAAGTTCAAGAAATCCAAGCTACAGAAGCTGAGTTAAAAGAAAGAAATGATCAGCTTGAACAAATACGTAAAGAATTTGAAAAACAGATAAAAGAAATAGAAAACTATAATAAACCACCCAAACTTAGACCTTTATTAAAAGCTAGCCTTAGAAATAAACCGTGTGAGTGCGGAAGTGGTAAAAAAGGTAAAAAATGCCACCCAAGAGGTTTGGCATAATGTAAATCGGCTTTGAGCTATAACAAGTCACTCAAAAGGACAAATAACAGTTGGCTGTTTGCTCCTTCGTCGCTTATTTTAGCCAACAATTATTTGTCTCTTAGTGAGGCGTTATGAGTCACTCAACACCGAGAATATGAATGGATGATAGAGTTAGAAAAATAGACACGCCTGAAAAATGCGCGATATTTGCAAAAAACTGTATCGAGCGAGGACGCGAAGACTTAGCTCAAGAGGCGAAAGAGCGAGCGGTTCAACTTCGCGCGGAAGCTTATGGCGCAGAAACACAAGCGGAGCGTGAGGCGCTTGAAGCAGTATATGCGTACGAAGAAGTATTAAGCTCCAAGAACGGCAAGAAAACCCGCGCTGGCCGCACCTGGCAAATGATTACTCGTCACGGGATCATTGGCGCTGTAGAAAGAGCTGTAAATCGCCCAACTGAAACTCAAGGCTACACTTCTCTTGTAGAAATGGGGCTAGAGGACTATGCATTTGAAAATGTCATCCTTCGCTATCCAGATCTATTCAGCGAGCAAGCAGTGAGTATTTCAAGAGAGCGCATGGAGCAGTGGCAAAACTCATAACAAGCAAAGGCAGCAACGCCCTGCGGGCTGGACGCGCTGGCGCGCGCCGCTGCTTTGGGCGTTATGCAACTAGTGCGATCAGTGAAGCTCCGCTCTAGACCAAAAAATTATGGAGACGCAACTTGGAAAGTAAACGTTTAAAGGACTTATTGACACCTCCCGAGGAAGCAAAACCATTTTGGTATCAGCAACGCGGTAGAGATTTTGAACGAATTTTAGTCCATATGTTTTCCAATGAAAATATGGACCCTAGTACGAGTATGCGCCCCTCGGGTGAAGAGATTGATGGCTCTTTTTCAATTGAAAATAGTTTTTTCTTACTAGAAGCCAAATGGCATAAGGATCCAATGCCTGCATCTTCTCTATACTCATTTAAAGGTAAAGTTGATGGGAAACTGATCGGAACTATTGGTGTTTTCTTTTCAATGTCTGATTACAGTAAAGACGCTATTGATGCATTGTTAAATGGAAAAGAACTTAACATGATTCTGTTTGGTCACACGGATCTATGCCTCATTGATGCGGGGGAAATCACTATGAGAGAAGCTATGCGCGCAAAGCTTCGTTATGCTGCAAATTATGGGCAACCTTTCTATCCCCTAGAAACATACTTAAGTGGTTCTAAACAAAGGAGTGCATCTTCAACAACTAAAGATTCGATCGCCAAAGAGTGGAATATATTAGTAGAAGGAGAGCAAGATGTGCGTACAATTCAAGCTTTACTTGATCGTTTTGAAATTGGTGCAAAATATAGCGTTATACCTGCGGGCGGCCAATTGGCAATAGCACAACTTGCTGAATCTATAAGTAAAAATAATACAGTTAAAGTAGCGGCTATTATTACACCATTGCCAACCCCTGAAAAAAAGCAAGAGCAAATAAATAAACTACAGGCTATTGGAGCTGAAGTAATAGTGTTATCTCAAGAAATTGAAGGGTGGCTAGAAAGCTTTGTTTCGGCTGATTATTACAATGCAACACTAATGCTCACAAATCGAAATGGGAAGATGGCTCGCAGGTATGCTCGCAATTCAGACTTAGATCTTCTGCTCTCAAATACTCCATCGTTTTCCACTTTAGTTGAGAAAATGAGGACAAAGAAGAAGTGATAAATTGCATAACAAACAACTCAAGCCGGCCTCTACTGCGTTCCGGCAGCTTAGCTGGGCGTTAGGCTTCACAAGGAAACTATTATGATCGGTGATTTCTTAAAATTAATTGATAAAGCGATAGAGTTGGTTAATATCAGGCAAAAGAATGATAGAGAATTTTTTCAGCTCATATTGAAGCCTCTTTTTGCTGAGTTTGAAGTCGCCGCAAAGGGGTACTTTGAGCTATTTAGGTCTTGTGGTGACTCCAAAGAAGAACTCATGTCTATCCGAGATGGATATATTCAAATACGAATGAAAGTAACAAGCCTAACGGAGAAGTATCGAGCTTTAAGTAAGTCGGATGATGTAGGCGAATTTTTTGAACTGATAGAAGCTTTTTTCTTCAGTTCAATTAAATCTAGGGATCCTGAATACGTGCCATGTCGTTCAGATGGAATGGAGTATATTGATCTAGTTACTGGAAAGGTAGGCTTCGAGGAGTTTAGAAAAATAGAAAATCTTCAAAATCAACTAGAAATAAAGTGGCAGTCCGTAGTTAAACAATATGCTGAATTACAGATTAAATATGAGCTACCTACAGGGTTCAAAGCCTAACAAGTGACTATGGTGTCAATTCCTAATTTTAAACTATTTTAGGATCCCACATGACACCATCCCTCACCATAGAATTTATGATCACTACCAGCTTTCGTATACACGCAATAATGGCCACTTTTTTAGGCTTTCCTGCTTTGACCATACGTTGATAAAGGTCTTTAAATTTAGAGTTGCACTGAATGGCTGACATCATCGCCATATACATGGCGGTTCTTATTTTAGGTCGGCCGCCACGTATCATTCGCTTACCTTGATACACGCCACTTTCACGATTAAATGGGGCTACACCCACTAAAGAAGCTGCCTCTTTGTTGTTCACATAACCTAACTCAGGCATATCACTAAGTAAGTTAAACGCGACCACATTGCCAACACCAGGCACACTTTGGATAATGGCATTTTTTGCTTTGTATTCGTCACATTGTTCAATCAGTTTTTGAAGTTTTAAATCGACTTTATCTATTTGGTTTTTCAGTGTAGTTAAGATAGGTTTTATGAGTGACGATAGTGTTTTTGGCATTATTTGAGAGCGATTTTTCTCCATCGTTTGCATATCCGTTAACTGGCGTCTTCTCGAGAGTAAATCGCTCATCAAGCGCATTTGCTCTGGCTTTAAAGATGATAAAGGCGGTTTAATCGCTTCACCAAAGTGAGCAATAAGTTGTGCATCAAGTTTATCCGTTTTTGCTTTTTGGCCGATAGCGCCTGCGAAGCGTTTTATGTTCACGGGATTAGCAACAACGAAGGGAATATTCGCCTCAGCGCAGGCTATAATAAAAGGCTGTTCAAGACGTCCAGTCGCCTCAATAGTGACGCGCGTTACGGGGTGTTTTTTTAAGATTTGAATGGCGTGTTTAATGCCACATTGATTGTTTTCTTCAGTAAAGTAAATGTCTAAAGGCCTGATATAAATATCGAGTTGTTTTTTACCTGTATCGACACCGACGTTAATTTCATTTTGATTATTTTTTGTATTCATAATAAGCTGACTCTGCCTTGCTATTCGGGCTCGAGGCCCCGTTGACTATCCGAGTTTAATGCTTGGAGTTTATACAGCGTTCTAACTTGTTACCGGTCTCTCAATAGAGGAGCCTTCAATCAATCGAACTACTGTATAAAAGGCTTTGGTTGCACCAAAGCTTGGGCCTCACATTACCCGAACTAGGTTAAAATAATAATTAATTTATGGGTTTATTATCCATACAAGTCATTCAAAAGGACAAAAAACAGTTGGTTTTTGCTCCTTCGTCGCTTATTTTAACCAACTACTTTTAGCCTCTTAATGAGGCGTTATGTGCCAGTGCAAAATGGAGTTAGCATTGAACTTTAGTATTCAATCCAAATTATTAATTAGTGCAGGTATTATAGCCTCTGCTTCTGCAATCTGGCACCTACTCTGTATATTTGGTGGCCCTAGTTGGTTTGTATTTGCTCGGGCACCTCAACAAATTATCGACTCTGCGGTTCAAAGAACTTTACTTGCTCCAATTGGAACTATGATCGTAGCAAGTTTAATGTTTGCTTGTACTATTTTTGCTTTTTCTGCGGTTGGTTTAATTCGCAAAGTTCCTCTGCTTAAATCAGCTTTAATTATCATTGCTGTGCTTTGTACGTTGCGTGGTTTAATTGCTATTCCAACCTTTGTTGCTTCTTCGGGTTTAGATATTTGACAAATTGTAGCAAGCAGCATTTGGTTTTATGTTGGCGTTTGTTTTATCGCTGGTAGTATAGAACAATATAGGCTTGGAAAATCAGGCACATAACAAGCTGATTAAGCGGGAAAGATTACAGTTGGCTGGTTCCACTCCGCTTCACATTTTAGCCAACTACAATTTGCCCCTTAACAGGGCGTTATGCCATTAGGAGAGAACTTATGTTGAGAAGGATGTCTTTGATATTGCTGGTTTGTACATTCGGTGCCCATTCAGGTGAAGAGGTACTTTCTATTGATAGAGTTGTACCTAATAGTTTTAATTTAGCCTTTCCAAATGAATCAAACACTCAGCCAGAGCAGAGTGATTTTAGTGTAAATAATTTTGTATTAATGAGTAATGATTCTGGTGAGCGTTGGGCGGTAGTAACTTTGACTAATATGGCATCAGGTCGACGAAGCCTAACTAACAAACACCTAATGGCTATCGTTGCAGATGGGCAACGAATTGCGCCATTGGAGTTTTTACAATCATTCAAAGCAGATGAGACACTATCGTTAACTATCAACTTTGGTGAAAGTAAGTTTCCTTTGCTATCAATATATTCAAGGTCTGGCAAATAACAAAACCATCAATGCACTCGCAGGCTCGTTGGATATCAAAACTATACGGCGATTGAGTTTGGTGCTCTGCATAATTTAACCAAATTGCTGTTACGTTTTTGTGCCCTATATGTGGGTTTATGTGTACAAGGAGGCAAAGTGAATATCAGACATATTTTATTACTCGTTATCATCTTATTTATATCTGGTTGTACTACGTCAGGCCAGCTTTATTATGTTGATGCTAAAGGTAATGAGAAACTTGGTTGTGATGTAGAATTTATAGGTATGCCAAGTGTTGATAAATTTGCTGTTGAATATGCTTTAAGCCTTTGCGCTAAAAGCATTGTTAAAAAAGGCGGCGTGATTCAGGAAGAACACCTTTTAATGGTTGATACAGCCATTCCCTTAGCCCCATGTGAAAAGGGTTGGACTCACGAATTAGCTAAGCAACAATATCAGTCTAAAAAGTTAACTAAGAAAGAGTATGGCTATATTGTTGCAAATATAGATTTAGGTTTAGCAACGGTCAACAACTGCAAATAACAGGCGGTTTGAGCACTAAAAACAAAAGCACACACCTATCTCAAATTATGTACTGTCAATGCTTTAAGGAAGTATAAACAGCAAGCAGCGTGTTATACCGCAAACACATCGACAATATCCACCTTCCTTTGCTAGAGCGAGTCAATTTTAGTTTTAGAATGGTTATTTAGTTATTTAGTTATTTAGTTATTTAGTTATTTAGTTATTTAGCTATTTAGTTATTTAGCTATTTAGAGCTGAAACTAGAGCATATATAGCGATAAGAAGCTAGTTACAGAGCTTAATAGTAAATTTTGTGACACAGGTTCAATAGATAGTTAAAGTGGGTGTTTTTATATGTTCTATTAGGTGGGTGTCTTTATATGTTCTATTTATGTGTTCTATTACAAACTAATTCTGGCTATGAATTAAGCTAACCCGCGAAAAGCGGTGGCTAACAACGTTTGAGAGTTAGAATGTCTAGCTGTTCTTATTTGTAATAGCCTGTAATATTTATTTTCCGCTTCTTTCCTAAACTTTATTTGTACATTTTGTACTTAATTTTGATTAATGTGAGGAAAAGAAAATGGCGGATATTAATATAAGTGAAAATGACGGACTTTTTTCTATAACGCTAGATATTTGGGAGTGGACTGGCTTGACAGTTAATGGTGATCAATTAAACCCAATTAATCGAGGTAATATACAGTACCAATATAACCAAGAGAGTTCAGGGCCTATTCACTTTGTTGCAACTGCGAATCAATATATTGTACTTGTGAATCCTGCAAATATTCTATACATGAAAAGCTCTGATGAAAATAAAACGTATATGTGTGTGATAAGCTATCAAGAAACGGAAAATCCAAAAGTTGTATCTTTGCACGGTGTCATACATACCCTTAATTATGTGGTTCCTGACGCAAAAAATAGTCCTCTCGGGTTTAGTCAGGGGAGAATGAGTGGTACTTTTCAAATTACATCGTAGCTAATATTTGTAATCTTAACTCTGTCAATAGACTCCAGTGTTCTCTTTGACCGTTTTTATACAGGAACGGTCAATTCTAAATCAACAAATAAATTCGTTTA
The DNA here is from genome assembly GCF_055397545.1 of Pseudoalteromonas sp. 11L1. The sequence continues at coordinate 208,699 of NZ_AP041142.1, forward strand.
CTTTGTCTGTTAAGTAAGTAGCTTACGGCAAACACAAATGGTGTGCGTTACGCAGTAATCTTTTATTGCGATCTCACCGCAGCTAGACTCTTACCATATCCCCTCGGAAAGACTGGGGTACTAGACATTCATTGGTTAATCTAATCATGGCACCATCTTTAATTTTGTACTTTTAATGGTTTCAAATTATGTTTTAGGCTTTATGAATAATGCATAGGCTTTGCCATAGCAATTGCAAAAAAAACGACAGGTTAGATTGGTTATTAACACTGTATTTCATGTTGTGCGCGAAGGGTTTTTTATTAAGACCTTTTATTTAAAACACCGTCTAATGTTAAACTAACTAAAATTTAGCAACCTAATATGGCTATGTCTTTTTATCTTCCATTACTTACCCCGTATTTTGAGCGTGTAGCCATTGGCAAAACCCTAACCTCGCTTTGGAGTGGCTGTGGTCAAATTGTGAAGTGCCAACTTGATGAGCAAGCCTGTGTGATTAAAGCGATTAAAGTACCCGATCATATTAATCACCCTAAAATTAAGCAAAGCAACTTTGCGCTGAATAGAAAGCGTGACTCTTACCACGTTGAATATACGTTTTATCAGCAATTTAGCCATAAGCTGCCCAAGCAAGCTGCAGCTATTGAATGCATTAAAGCAATCAACAAGGGCGATGAGTTTGCCTTGGTGTTTAAAGATTTTTCAAAGCAGGGGTACAGCCAAGCAACCACCGAAAATATAAAAGCCATATTAAAGTGGTTGGCACATTTTCATGCCTTTCATTTAAATGCCTTTCATTTAAATACAGAGTTTGATGGTTTATGGGCGCAAGGAAGCTATTGGCATTTGGGTACACGCCCTGATGAATTTAATAACTTACCTGAAAAGTCCGATATTAAACAGGCTGCATTACTGTTAAACGGCGCATTAAAGCAGTGTGATTATAAAACGTTAATTCATGGTGATGCCAAGCTTGCTAACTTTGCCGCTAATAGCCAAGGGCATATTCTCGGTTACGATTTTCAATATGTGGGTGCGGGTGTTGGGGTGATTGATGTAATGTATTTTATGACCAGTTGTATGGATGATTCTGAGCTTCATAAACACGCACAGAGCTACCTCGACTATTACTTTAGCCAATTGAAGCATGCTCTGAGTGACTATCAACCACACATTAATGCTGATGATGTTGTTACACAATGGGCTCATTTATGGCCAGTGGCATGGGCAGACTTTTATCGGTTTTTACTTGGGTGGAGCCCAGAACACAAAAAGGTTAACAGCTACATGCGCGCTCAGGTAAATAATTGGTTAGCGAGTAACAACTCATAAACACAAAAATCTTTATAGTTGTGGCTAAATTAAATATTTTGGCACGAACTATGAAATCAAGACTAAAATTAACAGTCAAACGGCCTGTTTTAATATAAAATATGTCAAATTTTTTATCACTAGGTTTATTACTATGGCTATTCACGTTATTTCTCATCCCCTTGTTCAACATAAGTTAGGTTTAATGCGCGCGCATGGAATTAGCACGAAAAGTTTTCGTGAGTTGTGTTCAGAAGTGGGCACATTATTAACTTACGAAGCCACTAAAAACCTAGAATTAGAAGATAACGAAATTACAGGCTGGGACGGTAATAAACTTAAAGTTGAGCACATTAAGGGTAAAAAAATTACCGTGGTGCCAATTTTACGTGCGGGCCTTGGTATGATGGACGGCGTAATGTCGTTACTCCCAGCGGCTAAAGTGAGTGTAGTGGGTTTAGAGCGTAACGAAGAAACTCTTGAGCCAGTTCCCTACTTTGAAAAACTAGTGGGTAATATTGATGAGCGTTTAAGCTTAGTGATTGACCCAATGCTGGCTACTGGTGGTTCTATGATCGCCACCATTGATATGCTTAAAAAAGCAGGCTGTAAAGAAATTAAAGTAATTGTACTGGTTGCTGCACCTGAGGGCGTTGAAAAAACATTAGCCGCTCACCCTGATATTGAGATTTTTACTGCCTCAGTTGATAGCCATTTAAATGAAAAAGGTTACATCATCCCAGGGCTTGGCGATGCAGGTGACAAAATTTTCGGTACGGTTTACTAAGGTTTAGCAGTGCAAAATAATTCTACATTTTCTATAAAAACCATTCTAACCGGTGCCCAAATGCTATTTGTTGCATTTGGTGCATTGGTACTAGTGCCTATTTTAACCGGCCTAGATCCTAGCGTAGCCTTGTTTACCGCTGGTTTAGGTACTTTGTTGTTTCAATTTGTGACTAAAGGCCAAGTGCCTATTTTTTTAGCTTCGTCATTTGCGTTTATTGCACCCATTATTGCCTCAGTACAAATGTGGGGTATACCCGCCACTATGGGTGGTTTAATGGCGGCGGGCTTTACTTATATGCTATTAAGTTTATTGGTGAAGTTTAAAGGTACAAAAACCTTACATAAAATTTTGCCGCCAATTGTGGTAGGCCCAGTGATTATGGTGATTGGTCTAGCGCTTGCGCCTGCGGCGGTTAATATGGCCATGGGTAAAAGTGGCGATGGTGGCACACAAATTATTGCCTACGACAGTGCTATTATTATCTCTATGTTCTCATTGCTCGTTACTTTAGTGTTTGCCGTGTGGGGTAAAGGGGTATTTAAATTAATACCTATTTTAGCCGGTGTTGTTGCCGGTTACACGCTATCGTTATTTATGGGTATAGTGCAATTTGAGGCCGTAAGTAATGCACAGTGGTTGGCTGTGCCAAACTTTGTGTTACCAGAGTTTAAATGGCAAGCCATATTATTTATGGTGCCGGTGGCAATTGCGCCTGCTATTGAACACATTGGCGATATGATGGCAATTAGCCAAGTTACAAAAAAAGATTATTTGAAAAAACCAGGGCTACATCGCACTTTATTTGGTGATGGTTTAGCCACTTCTGCCGCATCCTTATTTGGCGGCCCACCTAATACCACTTACTCAGAGGTAACTGGTGCGGTAATGCTTACTAAAAACTTTAACCCTAAAGTAATGATGTGGACTGCCATTATCGCAATTTGCTTAGCATTTGTTGCTAAAATGGGCGCTAGTTTGCAAACCATTCCGGTGCCAGTAATGGGTGGAATAATGATTTTATTATTTGGCTCTATTGCGGTTATTGGTTTAAACACCTTAGTTAAATCGGGCGATGACTTAAGTGAGCCGCGCAATTTAAGTATTGTGGCACTTATTTTAATTTGTGGTATTGGTGGTATGTACATAGGTAGTAGTGAGTTCAGCCTAGAAGGTGTGAGCTTATGTGCTATTTTAGGCATAGTATTAAACTTAGTATTACCCAAAGCACAGAGCGACCAGAGTTAAGTTTGCACTGTGGTTAAAAATATTGCACCAAAAAAGCGCATTTTAAATGCGCTTTTTTTTTAACCTACTAAAAAGTAACAATAAATAATATTGGTCTAGTAACTGCATTTCCTTAGTCATACCCTATAGTTGACTCAGGGATTGTTATATGGAGATCAAGAGTGTGGATATAAATGCTTTTTTAGTAAAACACCAACTGCCGTTGAAATATCAGTATATTAGCGAGCAGTATTTTTCTGCTATTGCGCAGGACATTCTAACCAGTAAAAAAACAGCCCCTATATTTGTCGCAATTAATGGCTGCCAAGGCTCAGGAAAAACCACACTTGGTGATTATTTAGTAACTTGGTTTAGCCAAAATACCCACCTAAACTGTGTTGCGCTTTCTATTGATGACTTTTATTTATCAACTCAAAAACGCCAACAGTTAGCGCAAGATGTGCATTGTTTATTCGCCACTAGAGGCGTTCCGGGTACACATGATGTTGCCCTTATGGATAAAACCATTAGTCGCTTGTTAAATAAAGAGGTTAATGTACCGCTGCCACGTTTTGACAAACAACAAGATGAACCCGTAGCAAAAAATAAATGGTTAACTAATAGTCAGCCGGTCGATATTGTTATTTTAGAAGGGTGGTGTGTAGCCAGTGAACCACAGCAGCCTTTTACGCTAGTTGAGCCTATTAACGAGCTAGAAAAATCATACGATCAACAAGGATTATGGCGTCGCTGTATTAACAGCTGTTTAGCCAATGAATATAAAACCGTTTTTGATAAAATCGATTACATAATTATGCTCAAAGCCCCGAGTTTTGATGATGTGTTTGCGTGGCGACAAGAGCAAGAACACAAGTTAATTGCCAAACAAGGGCAGGGCGCAGGCACTATGACTGATGAGCAGTTATTGTGGTTTATTTCTCATTTTGAACGCATCACGCGTGAAAACCTCAACACCCTTAGTGCTAAAGCAAATGCACTTATAGAGCTCGATAGTAATCGAGATGTAACTGCGATGGTGCTTACAAGCGATAGTATTGTACAACCTATCATTTTTACCGATTTAGATGGCACATTACTCAATCACAGAGATTACAACACCGATGCGGTAGATACCTTATTACAAGAGCTGCAATACAGCGGTGTACCTGTGGTATTTAATACCAGCAAAACATTTAGTGAAGTAGTTGCACTGCAACAAGCGCTTAATATTACACAGCCTTTCATTGTTGAAAATGGCTCGGCTGTTTATATTCCTAAAAATTATTTTAATCTCAGGCCAATTGGCTGCAGCGAATACCAAGGCTACTGGTGTTACTCGTTTGCTGCACCCATTAGCAATTTATGGACTGATTTAAAACGCTTAAAAAAAGACTACGGCGACCAATATAGTTTGTTTAGTGAGCTGACCAGTGAGCAGGTAATGAAAATGACAGGATTAAACCAGCTACAAGCAACGCAAGCACAAACCCGTCAATACTCAGATCCGCTCTGCTGGCATGGCGATGAGCAGCAACTAAATGAATTTATCAATGCGATATCAGTATATGGCTACGAGGTTAAAGTAGGCGGGCGCTTTGTTCACATTGGAAAAAATACCGATAAAAGCATGGCTCAGCAATGGTTAGTGCAGCAGTTTAATACGCAGTTTACTAAAGCGCTGAGCATTATTGCGCTAGGGGATAGTGAAAACGATAAGCAAATGCTAGAAGAGGCTGATATCGCCATCATCATTACCAATCCAGAGAGTAAAAAGCCAGTTAAATTAACCTATAACAAAGCGCGCTATTCTCAATTGCCGGCACCACTAGGCTGGGTTGAAGAAATTACAGCACTACCTTGTATTAACAGTATTTTACCCAGTTCTGAGGAGTATAGTTTACATGGCTGATTTTTATCAAAATGGCATTATTACAACACTACATAACATTGCTAATAGACCCGTAGACGATTTAGAAAAAGAGTTGCTTGGCTTTAGTAAACAGCGACCAATGGGGCTTATATTGCCTTCATTATTTAGTGAGTTAGAAGGCCCTGCTTTACAAAACATTGTCAAAGAGCTGCAACAAGTACCGTATTTATCGCAAATAACTATAGGCTTAGACAGAGCCGACGAAAGCCAGTATCGCTATGCATTGAACTTTTTTAAATCGCTTGATCAAAACCATAAAGTGTTGTGGAACGATGGCCCACGTTTGCAGGCGCTCGATAAAGAGCTTCAAGCTTTAGGTGTGGCGCCACGCGAGCTCGGTAAAGGCCGTAATGTGTGGTATTGCATGGGCTATAAACTCGCTACCGCGGAGGTTGAGTCAATAGCACTACATGATTGCGATATTTTAACTTATGACCGAGGCTTATTAGCGCGATTAATTTATCCCGTTGCACATCCTCGATTTAACTATGAATTTTGTAAAGGCTTTTACCCGCGTACTGCCAATGGAAAAATAAATGGTCGAGTATCGCGTTTACTGGTTACTCCGTTATTACGCTCGTTTAAAACCATATTAGGCAGCAGAGACTACCTTGAGTATATGGACTCGTTTCGTTACCCATTAGCCGGTGAATTTTCGTTTAGACGCGATGTATTAAACGATATTCGTATTCCTAGTGACTGGGGATTAGAAATTGGCGTATTAAGCGAGATGTACCGTAATTACTCCCATAACCGCTTATGCCAAGTTGATATTGCCGATAACTACGATCATAAACACCAAGAATTATCGCTGGACGACCAAACTGCTGGCCTTTCTAAAATGTCGATTGATATAACCAAAGCGTTATTTAGAAAGCTAGCGACTCAGGGGGTTACCTTTACCAGCGAAACCATACGTTCATTAAAAGCGACATATTACCGCATTGGTTTAGACTTTATTGAAACCTATCATAATGATGCGTTAATGAACGGCTTAACACTTGATATTCATCAGGAAGAAAAAGCGGTAGAAATGTTTGCACAAAATATTATGAATGCAGGCCAACACTTTTTAGAAAACCCAATGGAAGCGCCATTTGTGCCGAGTTGGAACCGTGTAGCTTCGGCGATGCCCGATGTACTAGAGCGTTTAAAAGAAGCCGTTGAGCTTGATAACGAACAATACAGTTAAATTGGTATACTTAAACGAGGCGCCTGTGGACATAGTTAGGGAACAGTTTTTTCAACGAGTCGAACAACATTTACATACTATTTATCAAGGGGTTGAGTTACCTATGCCGGTAGCTGAGTTGGCTGAAGAATTAATCACCTTGATATTGAGTAATAACCCACTTCGAGATCCTACGCCGCACACTAATCGCTGGGATGAACAAGATATTATTTTAATTGCCTATGGCGATTCTATTATAAATCATGAAGACAGTGAGTTAGCAGTTGGAACTCCCCTAGAGGCGCCGTTAAAAACCTTGCATCGCTTTATAAAAGAGCAGTGCGATCACCAGCTTAATGCACTGCATATTTTACCTTTTTATCCGTACAGCTCAGATGAAGGATTTGCGGTAATGAACTATGCGCAAGTTAATGAAGCGCTGGGCGACTGGCAAGACATTAACGCGATTGCAAAAGATGTAAAGTTAATGGCGGATTTAGTGATTAATCATTGTTCTAGCCGAAGCCTTTGGTTTGAAAACTTTTTAACCGATACTCACCCAGGGAAAGACTACTTTAAAACAGCCAGTTTAACTGATGATTTAAGCCAAGTAGTGCGCCCACGAACCTCGCCATTATTACATACGGTAGCCACAGCAAGCGGTGATAAGCATGTATGGTGTACATTTAGTCATGATCAGGTGGATTTTAATTTTGAAAACACTGAGGTTTTAAAAGAGTTTGTTGGCATTATTCGCCATTATTTAGATAACGGTATTCGCTTGTTTCGCCTTGATGCTGTGGCCTTTTTATGGAAACAACTTAATACCAGTTGTATAAACTTGCCACAAACTCATGAAGTGGTGCGTTTACTGCGAACGCTGATTGAGCATGCTGAGCCCAGTGTGGTGATTATTACCGAAACCAATATTCCTAATCAAGAAAACCTATCTTACTTTGGTAATGCCAACGAAGCCCATGCAATTTATAACTTTGCTTTGCCGCCGTTGTTATTGCACACTTTACTTAGCGGTGATAGTACGGCGCTCAAGCACTGGATGATGAGCATGCCGCCAGCGCAAAACGGTACCGCATATTTTAATTTTATAGCCTCTCATGATGGCATTGGTTTGAGGCCAATTGAAGGCTTATTACAACCGAGTGAAGTTGCTTCGTTAGTAAGCACGACCATGCAATTTGGGGGGCGTGTTTCAATGCGCACCAGTCACGATGGCACACATACCCCTTATGAGCTAAATATTGCCTTATTTGATGCCCTACAAGGGACGCATAACGGCGCAGATAAATATGGCCTTGAGCGTTTCTTGTGTGCCCATTCCATTATGTTTGCAATGGAAGGAATACCGGGGATATATATTCACAGTTTACTTGGCACAACTAATGACTATGAACGTTTTGAAAATTCGCAGCATAATCGCGCAATTAACCGCCATCGCTGGCAAGAATCAAAATTATTAGCGGCGATTGAAGAAAAATATAGCCATCATCATCAGGTGTTCAAGGGAATAAAACAGTTATTAGCTGTGCGTAAAAGGCAAGCAGCATTCCATCCTAATGCCACACAATTTACTTTGCACTTAGGCGAGGGGTTATTTGGTTTTTGGCGACAAAGTATAGACCGCCAACAAAGCATTTTTTGTGTTTATAATATTAGCAGTCAGCCACAAAGCTTAACCTTAGCCGATTTAAACTTAATAAACACTCAGCAATGGGTTGAGCTAATTTCTAAAACAACACTCGATGACGCGCTACAAACCATGCAGTTAGCACCCTATCAAACGCTTTGGTTATCTAATAGGGCATAGATAGCATTAATAAAATAGACAATATACATTCAGAGTTTTAAATAAAATAACTGCATTGTAAAGGGGCTTTACAGTGCTATTGCTCAAGCGCTAAAAGTAGATTTTCTATGGTAAATTCATACCAGTCAGCGCGTGTTTTACTAAACTGTATAAAGTTTATTTCTGCAAGGCCAGTAGTATTTATCGCCTTGTATAAGGGGGTGTTTTCCTCAGTAAGCGGGTCAAAAATATCAGCTGTACGATGAAGCAAAGGACTAAGTTTTGGTTGAGTATGGTTGTCGAACAAATTAACTAGGGCATAAGCACCTAGTAACACATGACCTCCAATAGATACATCAAGTCCTGATTTATTACTTGGTGGAACCTCCCAGTTAATACCGCCCACAATAACCTGAGATTGCATGTTTAGCTGTTTTAATGCCCTTTTTGCGCCAAAAGCAATGGCATCATTCGCACACCAAATAATGTTAATTTCAGGGGCTTGCTGCATATACGCTAAGGTTTTTGTAAACCCTTCTTGTTCAGACCAATTGGCAACCTCTTTAGCGGTTAAGGTGACTTGCGGTGTTTGCGTTAAAAAATCCATTAACCCTTGTGTGCGCATAATAGAAGCAGGCGTTGCATAGTCGCCTAATAACGCCAATATATGTGCGCTAGTTGTTGTTTTATTGGTAAACTTTTTATAAAGCTGCTGCATCAATGATTTACCTGCAACGCGATTATTTGGGGTAATACTACCGACTATGTTAGTGCCATTTTCACGTAACATATCAAGTGATGCAGGTGAGGGACGATTTAATAAAAAATAAATCGGGACATGTTTACTGTCTATTTTAGAGAGGTACTTACTGGTAACATTTTTTTCGTTTACGAGGATAAGGTAATCGGGCTTATCATCTATAGCCTGCTGAATCAGCTCTTTCATTAAAATATGATTTCGATTTGCGTATTCTATCGTTAATGTCACATCTAAATCAGTGGCTGCATTTTGCATTATTTTAGAAACATCAAACCAAAAGTTTCCGGTTTTGTTTTGTGCATTTTCAGAGTCGGAAAAACCAGGATTAATAAATATGACTTCTAGGGCATAAGCACTATAACTACCCAACAGAAGGCAGGTAAATGTTAGCAGGCGGTATAATTTAAACAAGGACATACATTTCTCTATAAACTTTCTAAAGCTCAATTTATCCTTGCTAAAGTACTCCGTGGTGACATCTAGGCGTTATGCTATATAATACCTCAGTAAGTTTAGCATGTATGCAACAATTATTTTTTAGGGTGTATTAATGAAAGCAGTTTTGTTGTTAATGGTATTAATATTTAGTCAAACAGTTGCCGCAAATGAAATGAGCGACTTAGAAAAAACCATGAAAAACATTGGGCTTGCTTATAAACAAAGTGTTGAAGCAACCCAGTTAGCAGAATTTAATGGCGCTATTGATGAATTTATTAAATTGATAGAGCAAAGTAAGCAAGCCAAGTTTTATAAAGAAGCTGAAAAGTCGGTGCAAGGGTTAGATAAGGTACTTACTCAAGCCCAGTTAGCCAAAAAAGTAGCGAACGAGCAAGGGCTTGAGGCGGCAAAAAAACCACTCAAAGCAATTGATAATTTACGCAAAAAATATCACAAATTACATGAGCCTCCAGGCTTTTTTGAATTATTGTTTGGAAAATAAGGAATAGTAATGGAAATTTCGGTTTCAATGTTAGACGGTCAAAAATTAAGTGCTAAGTTTGGTGAGCATGAAGTTATAAGCGATCAAAGCATAAACGCTGGTGGTGATGCAGAACATCCAGAACCGTTTGACTATTTTTTAGTAAGCATGGTGTTGTGTGCTGGTTTTTATGCGCGTAAATTTTGTCAGCAAAGAGAGATCTCTACCGAAGGGATGACACTGACACAAAATAACGAAAATGTAGATGAAAACGGTAAGAAGCTTTTTTCAATCGAAATTGGCTTGCCAGAAGGTTTCCCAGCTAAATATAAAAAAGCACTGATTGCTGCGGTAAATACATGTACCGTGAAAAAGGTTATTCAAGCAGTACCTGAGTTTTCTGTTGTAGTTAAATAGACCCTAATAATAATGCCGAGTATAAACTCGGCATTATTTTATCTTGCTACTTTTTCTTCATACCCTGCACAGCTTTAAATCTAGGGTTATCTTTACATATCACGAATACTCGCCCTTTGCGCTTTACAATTTGACAACCTGGTCGTTGTTTTGCACTTTTTAATGAACTTAAAACTTTCATTTGCTTTCCTTTTTAGCAGTAGAGAGGTTTTTAAACCGACGATTAAATTGCGCAACGCGTCCATCAGTAGCGAGCGTTTTTTGTTTGCCGGTATAAAATGGATGTGAGTCACTTGAGACATCAATAGGAACATAAGGGTATGTTTTACCCTCAATTTCTATGGTGCGATTGGTTTTAATGGTTGAACCAATAATAAAGTAAGAATCAGCTGCAGTATCATGAAAAGCAACCACATGGTAATCAGGGTGAATATTGGGCTTCATAAAATGCCTTTAATGTTATGTGATAGTATATCATTTAATTTAACGTATTTATTTTCCCTTTGCAAATCATTTTAGATAGCCTTAAACGCAGTGTAATTGCTGTGTATTTGCACAAAATAGTCAAAAAATAAGCACTTAGATCAAAAGTACTGGCTATTAGTATTTAGGCTGCTATAACTAGACTCAGCGAACAAAATAATAAGAATTTAATAACGTCAATAGAGGTAGTTTTATGAGTGACGCTCAGGCACAACAAGACCAAATCGACCAAGGAGTCATGGATACTCTCAGAGAGCGTGACCACAGTATATTAGCTAAGCAAGTTGATTCGTTAGGGTGTACTCATAACGACATCATTGAATTACTTGCTCATTATTTAGCATTAAGCGAACAAGAAGATGATGAATTATTTGATGACTGGTTTGACGCGCTTTCAAAAGAACAACACACCGTATTAAAAGTATTTGAAGTATATCGTGGACAGTACGAGCACCAAAACTAATTCATTTGGTTGCAATAACTACGTTTTGAGGTGGCACAAAACTGCTTGAATGTAATTTAGTGTTAAAAAAAGTGTGTGTTTTTATTCCTAAGCAAAATAAAAATCACACTTTTTTAATACAAGACCCCTAACTATGGCAACGAACAGTTATTTTTAGCCAATGGAGATGCCAGCGAGACTTCAGGTTGCCAAATTCGCTGCCAAATATTACCGGCATTACTAAAACTAGGGCGCTGAGAGAGTCGTTCAAAATTACCCAACTTAATGCCCGAGTCTGTTTGCTCACCTACCACAAAGTTAAATACATATTGGCATTCCATACCCATTCTTAAATCTGACAAAATCACGTTATCGGTTTGCTGGCGAATAGAATAAAACCCTTTTGTAAACCATTGTAGCCTTTGTATGCCCCATTGCTTGTCAATAGGCTTAATTAAAGACGGTGTTGTATTGTAGGCATTTAAGGTTACATCACTGGGCGAGTCAAACACGGAGGCATAACCCTCGTAGTAGTGACCGTCAGACATCACTACTACACGCCAAAGTAAAGTAGTGAGCGGGGCAGGCGTACTAATATAGCCGGTTGCGTCAATATCGCGATTGTTCAGTGCTGTTTTTACCTTGTCGTCAATATTGAGTTTAAACACAAAGGCAAGGCATAAATACGCTGTGCTTAGGCTAAGTGTAATTGCATTGATTTTATAGGCTTTACTTGTGCTTATTTTAGGTAATAAAGTAAAAGCTAAACCAATTAATAACGGTAAGGTGTAAAGGGGGTCAATAATAAACATGCTGGATACCGCAAAAGGGTATTCACTTAAGGGCCACATTAGCTGAGTACCATAAACGGTGAGTGAATCTAATAAAGCATGTGTTGATAAGCACAAAAAAACTAACCAAAACCAACGAGCTTTATAAGCCTGCATGCCTGTGTGTATTTTTAATATTAGCCACACAATCAGCGGGCTTATTAATAAATGCACAAATAAAGAATGGCTAAAACCGCGATGATAGGTAAATGCCTCTACACTGCCGCCATAGGGTAAAAATACATCTAGATCGGGTAAAGTGCCTAAAATAGCGCCCCACGCAACGGCTTTTCGACCTACTTTATTGCCTAGTACCGCGTAGCCTACGGCACTGCCTAATGCGACTTGTGTTAAAGAATCCATACTACCTCATCCAAATAATGCAACTGCAGTGTTTATACTCAGCTTAATCTTAAAACCGTCAATAATGTAAATTATTTCATTAAGTTGCTCTTTAAACTCAATTTAAAAGCGATTTATAAACTTAGTCGCGGTTGTATAAAATCTAAAAATGCAACGATACGGGAAGAAACCGCCCCATTTTTGTAATAAACGCCATAAATAGATTCTCGATTATTTGGGCTACTTACGCTGTGAGGTAAAACTTCTATTAATCGTTTTTTGGCTAAATCTTCTGCAATCATAAATTGTGAGAGAAGTGCTATGCCTTGATCAGCAATACATAAATGCCTAATGGTTTCGCCGCTGCTAGCCCTTAAATCAAAGTGCAGTGATTGCTCATGCTTCAAGGGCCATTGATTAAGAGTATTGGGCTCACTGAAGCCAATTAGGTTATGGTTTTTAAGATCTGAAACTTGCTGTAACGGTGGCGCATTTTTTACATAATCAGCGCTTGCGACCAATTTTAATTTACTTTGGCCTAATTTTCGCGCGTGCAGGTTTGAATCTTTTAAGTCTCCAATGCGAATAGCTAAATCTGTTTTGCGCTCAAGTAAATCAATAATATTGTCGTGTGAGGTAATATCGAGCGTGATTTGCGGGTATTGTTTTTTAAACTCATTAACTAGTGGCGCTAGTTGATGTAAAACAAAAGGGCTTGCTGCATCTATACGCAAGTGCCCGCTAGGTGCTTGCTTAAGTAGCTTTATTGTTTCTTCCCCTAAGAGCAGAGTGTTTAAAGCCTTTCGCGCATATTCTATGTATATATGTCCTTCCTCGGTCAGTTTTAAGCGCCGAGTTGTTCTGTTTAATAATGTGCAGTTTAGCCTGCTTTCAAGGCGAGATAGCGCTCTTGAAACCTTAGCTACATTTAAATCAAGTAAACTAGCCGCACCGGAAAAGCTGCCACAATCAACAATGGTAATAAACATTTCTAGATCTTCAGTTTTAGCTTGAACAGGCATAAATTAACTCATTTATATTTGCAAAATAAACAAAAGTATTTTGCCATTTATGCTATTTATTGCAAAGGAGTTTTTACACACACTATGCATCTATATTAAAAATGAGGATGTATTTATGCCATTGGCTTTATGGGCGCTTACCTTAAGCGCATTTGCAATTGGAACAACCGAGTTTGTTATAGTGGGTTTAGTGCCAACTATTGCAAACGATTTAGGCGTGAGCTTACCATCAGCAGGCTTACTAGTGAGCTTATATGCAGTTGGTGTAGCTATTGGCGCACCGGTACTCACTGCATTAACGGGTCGCTGGAACCGAAAAGTGGTACTTATAAGTCTTATGGGCTTATTTGTTATGGGTAATTTATTAGCTTGGCAAGCGCCGAGTTACGAAACACTAATACTGGCGCGCATACTAACAGGATTAGCTCATGGTGTATTTTTCTCTATTGGCTCAATGATAGCAACAAGCTTGGTAAGTAAAGACAAAGAGGCGAGCGCTATCGCAATTATGTTTACCGGCCTTACGGTAGCGCTTGTAACGGGTGTGCCATTAGGAACATGGATTGGTCAGCACTTTGGCTGGCGTGCAACTTTTTTAGTGGTTTCGGCATTAGGTTTAATTGCGCTAATTGGCAGCGCTATTTTAGTACCAAAAAACTTAAAGCAGTCTATTCCGGCGACGTTTAAAGAGCAGCTACAGGTTATTGTTAAGCCGCGCTTATTGCTCGTTTATTTAATGACTATATTAGGCTACGGCGGTACGTTCACCGCATTTACTTATTTAGCGCCTATATTAGAGCAGCAAACTGGCTTTGCACCATCCGCTATTGGTTTAATAATGCTGGTTTATGGTGTGTCGGTGGCTGTTGGTAATATATGGGGCGGAAAATTAGCCGACAAGCGAGGCCCAATTAGCGCACTGAGTATTATATTTAGCGCGTTAACAATTATTTTATTGGCTTTCACCTTTACTATGGAATCAAAAGTAGCCGCAGTGCTGACTATTTTAATATGGGGGGCATTTGCATTTGGTAATGTACCAGGATTGCAGCTTTATGTAGTAAAACAGGCAAAAAAGCATACTCCTAATGCGGTAGATGTCGCATCGGGCTTAAACATCGCGGCGTTTAATATTGGAATAGCCTTAGGCTCTGTTACAGGGGGGCTTGTAGTCGAGCATATGGAACTAAAAGATACCGCATGGATTGGGGCCGTTGTTTCATTACTGGCTTTAATAGTCACTCGATACAGTGGCAGGCTAGATAAACATAATGTTCAGGCTAAATAAAGCCGAACTCATATAGGTTAGTCTTGAAATAAAAATTAATGACCTCAGTATTCACATGAGGTCAAAATTTTAAATCAAAAAAAGTAATAGGTGTATTTAGTAAACACGTCGTTTGAATTTTAAACCTATTATTAAACAAGGATAAAGCTATGACACAACGTGTAATTGAAATGCCAGATTTAGGTATGGGTACTTTTCGTTTAGAAGGTAAAACAGCTTATGAATCTGTAAAAATGGCATTAGAAGTTGGATTCCGCCACATTGATACCGCGCAAATATATGGCAATGAAGAGCAAGTTGGCCAAGCAATTAAAGACAGCAATATTCCTCGTGAAGAATTATTTATAACCACCAAAGTATGGAATAATAAGCTCAACAAAGCTGACTTTGTTGACAGTGTTAAAACATCTTTAGAGAAGCTACAGCTTGATTATGTCGACTTATTGTTAATTCATTGGCCAGCACCGGTAAATAATGAACCCATGAGTGAATATTTAACCGAGCTGCTGTTAACAAAAAAGCTGGGGTTAACTAAACATATTGGTGTATCTAACTTCACCATTGCCAACTTAAATGAGGCAATGCAAACCTTAGATCCTCGCGAAATATTCACTAATCAAATTGAGGTACATCCATATTTAACCAACACTAAACTGCGCGCTTTTTGCGATCAACATAAAATTCATGTTACCGCCTATATGCCATTTGTTGTGGGTAAGGTATTAACAGATCAAACCATTATTGATATTGCTAACAAGCACGATGCAACGCCAGCGCAAGTGGTTATTGCATGGGAAAATGCCAATGGCATGACCACTATTCCATCATCGACCAAGCGTAAAAACTTAGAAGATAACTTTAACGACAAAGTTAAACTTGATGATGAAGACATAGCACGTATAGATGGCCTTGACTGCAACGACCGCCAAGCATCGCCAGACTTTGCACCGCAGTGGGATCAATAACCAAAGAGCTAAAGCTAAAATAGGTGCAGTAAAGCTGCACCTTTATTTTTTAAACAAGGAACACCCATGTTAACGGTAATTGCCACACTATCGAGTGAAAATAGCGATGCAGAGCGCCTTTTAACCGAGCTCGAAAATTTACAACAGTCCTCTCGCCAAGAAGTAGGCTGCCTGCGTTACGAGCTATCAGTTAAAAACGATGCTGAGCAAACCATCTATTTAGTGAGTGAGCAATGGGCGTCTACTGAGCATTTCGAAGCCCATAAAAACGCACCACACTTCAAGGCCTTTGGTGATGCAGTAGGTGCATTTATTACCTCTACTAATATTGATGTATATAAAATCATTGGTTAATTGCCACTAGGCTAATAGCAATGCTGGAGCTGTACTTACAGCTCTTTTTAAATATCATTTCCAAATATTTTCTTAAAATATCATCCTTTTCAGCTGCCTCTTAAATCCAAAGCTGTTTCATAATATAAACGATTTCATAATAGCAATTTTTAATAAGACACTGCTGTTTGCATAGCTACAGCTGGCTTGCCTGATATTACTGACACATTCTTTTTG
Source organism: Pseudoalteromonas sp. 11L1 (assembly GCF_055397545.1). The sequence goes on from NZ_AP041142.1 coordinate 224,967, forward strand.
CTGTGATTTTGCACCGTTATAAAGAGATTCAATGCTAGCTAATTGTTTAAAAATATTTTCTGACTATATTGTAATCAACTAAAAGGAATTAAAAATGGTAAGTTCACTCTATGATAAATACGAACATCTTACTGAGATGAGAAGTCTTATTTCAAAACACATCCTCATCATGTAACTGCGATTATGAAGTTCCGTGATATAGCGTACTCAGAGACTACCAAGCGTTTTGGGCGCAATGGACGAAATGATAAAAGTGATGCCTTTAGACATTGCTTTTGGTCAGCGACCCTATCACGAGATATCGGCTATAAGAATGCGCTAGAATTCACGAATACTCATGAAAGTAGCCCTTTAAATATAGCTGAAGAGAAGACTATGGATTTTCATAATAATAGTTACGGTCTGAGGATTGGTATTCCAAACTCAGATAATACTAAATTATCCAAAATGTGTAATGATGCGTTGAGCGCTGGAAAATTAAAAGTGATTAAAAAATGAAATACATCTTAATAGCTTTTTCTTTGGTTCTCTTTGCATGCTCTGAACCAACAAAGGATTCCAGTTTAATTGAAATATCATTCAATCAGGCTATGTGGCAAAATAATATATCGAATCGAAGGGCAATGTTAAACGACTTTTTAGCTAAATATGATGTACAAAAGCAAAATCGTTCTAGTATTAAAAAGCTCCTAGGTGAGCCAGATGGCTATTACTTATATGGCGAGTTTCCCGCATATAGGCTTAAAGAAAAAGGAGATTGCGTTGTTGCTTTTCCAATTGATAGAAAAACTGGAAAAGTAAAAAGAGCTCTGATTGAGCCAGAAAATTGCCTAATACAAGGTAATTAGCCAAGCACTTAAACATTAAAGGTATAATTGGCTCGAGATCTGTTAGTTTAGGCTGACTTTATTTTGCGCTTAACTCAGCGTTAGGCGTTTAGACGAAATATTTACTTTTGGAGAGAATATTGAGTAACGAATGGGATGAGTATGCTGAAAACTGGGATGTAGATCCTAGTGTTGAACAGTATGCAAAAAATGCATTTTCAGAGGTCTTAGATAGCATTAATATTAATGGTCTAACCGTTCTAGATTTTGGCTGTGGTACAGGCGCTTTGACTCAGCTAATGAGTCCATCGGTTGAAAGTATCGTAGCGATAGATCCATCTTCTGAAATGATAAAGCTATTGGATAAAAAGGCACTAAATAATGTAACGTCTATCTGTGATTACCTATCTAGTGAATTGGTTCAAAATTTTCCTGAGCTAGAAAATAAATTTGATCTAATAGTCGCATCGTCTGTTTGCGGTTTTCTGCCTGATTATGAAATGACATTAAGTTTATTAAAATCTTTATTAAAAAAAGACGGTCTGTTTGTTCAATGGGATTGGCTTTCTGAGGATGATTCATCGGGTATGGGGTTGTCAGAGAAAAGAGTTAAACAAGCATTTTTGGCAAGTGGCTTTGTAAGTATTAAAGTGAATAGTCCTTTTATAATGAATAGTTCAAAAGGAAATATGCCTGTTTTAATGGCTATTGGTAAAAATGATTAATAAGGCAATAAGATCAAACAAAGACGGATTAAATGATGTCGCTTTATTCAATATTTGAGCGCTATTAGCCTGGTAAAAAATGATAATTATCTCGAGATTTCTAAATAAGACTGAAAAAGTGGAGTATTATTTTGCAATCGTACCAGACGATATGGATCGCCCGTTTATTTTAGGTGCCCAAAGTGCAGATCCTAAGCTGCCTTCAATTGCTCAGTGGGGCGCATCTTCAAGATTTGGACTTGATAATCTTGATACCATTGAAGGGAAACTATGGAAAAGTTGGCGCTCCACTTTTAAGATGCTAGGTGCCTCATGGGTAATACCAATTATGGAAGAGTCAGTAATAAAAAATGATGTAACTTATGCAGTTAATCAAATTATATCTAAATCGTAAATTTGCAATTAACAAAGTGTAGTTGTTGGGCTATTTTTCTCGTTGCACTCAAAAACCAGCCGCAAAACACAGTGTTGGTAATTTTTAATAAAGCCAACAACCCTTAAATAGTTAAACCCCTTAGCCAAGCACTACTCTTTATTTAATCGATAAATCGTATTTTAAAATAAGGGCATCAATATAGCGGCTACGTAATGTAAGTTGCTTTTCGTGATCGGCGCCATGGCTAAGGGCTTTATTTAAAAGCTTCATGGCGGGGTGAATGCGGGTGCGTTCATCCTTATCTAAACTGGCTTTACTGCGCAGTTCGGTTATATCGTCTACTAATGATCTGCCAATATCCACAGCCACAATTTCATCAATTAAGCCATTTTGGGTGAGCACCCCATATTTGCTGCATAAAAATTGTTGCCATACTTGCTGTAAATGTTCTTCTATTTCACAGCCAAACAGTTCCTCGTTAAATATAAAGCCTTGCTGTGCAAGCTTAGCCAAACATTGGGAATAGTGCTGAGCAAACAAATTAAACGCCTGATTAGATGACTCAATTTTTTGCTTTATAACTCCTTGTCCCCAGTTTACGCAGCCACGGGGATAATAATCGTCGTATTCTTCACACTCATATAAGCCTGAGTAAGAGCTGCAACTCATCTGGTTTTTAATGCAATAACTTGGCTTAGGAAAAATGCTTTGAGCTTGCCAATCTTCAAGAGTTTCAGTGTCTATGTTGAGTGCTTGGCATAACTCATCAGTGTGATAAAAGTGAGTGCTTAAATAGTCAGATAAACGCATAGTGGCTCGCTTAATAGTAAAAAACAAAATACTGTTTATTTATACAGTTGTTTATTTTGTATCATCAAACCTAATAACACAAGCCATTTTATAATTAAATACTGGCTATCACTGCAAATAGCGCGGTAAATATGGTACAAATAGGCCAAGTATTAATAACAATGATTTTTTTATGCGCACCCAAGAACAAATTAAACAAGCAAGCCTTATTACTGCAATTAAAACACCTTACTTAGCCAATGGTGAGATCGATCTTGCAAAGTATGATGAACTCGTTGAAATACAAATTGCAGCGGGTGTTGACGGCATAGTTGTTGGTGGCACCACCGGTGAAGGCCAGTTAATGAACTGGGAAGAGCACTTAATGCTAATTGCGCACAGTGCCAATAAATTTGGTGATAAATTACTGATTGTAGGCAACACCGGAAGTAATAATACGCGCGAAGCAATTAAGGCAACTAAATATGGTTTTGCCAGCGGCATGCATGCCTCATTGCAAATTAACCCTTACTACGGGCGCACATCAATTGCCGGTGTTAAAGAACACTTTAAACGTGTGCTTGATATTGGTCCGGCGTTTATTTACAACGTAGCAGGGCGCACAGGTCAAGACCTCACTCCTGATATTATTGAACCACTAGCACAGCATGAGCACTTTATTGGTGTTAAAGAATGTGGTGGCAATGAGCGTATAGCGCACTATGAACAACAAGGTATTGCGTGTTGGTCTGGGAATGATGACGAAGCACACGATGCACGCCATATCCATAAAGCACATGGTGTTATTTCAGTTACGTCTAACCTGATCCCAGGATTGTTCCGTCAATTAATGGATAGTAAAAATGATGCGCTTAATAACTCATTACAACCATTAATGAACTGGCTGTTTTGCGAGCCAAACCCAATTGCCATTAACACCGCGATGATCATGACCGGCGCGGTGAACCCTGTGTTTAGAATGCCTTACGTACCGCTTAACGATGAGCAACAGCAACAAGGTGTAACGCTAATTAATCAGCTTAATGAGCAAGATTTTGTCGGTAGCCGAGCGCAGTGTGTGGATATTAGTAAGGTTTTGATTTTATCTTAAACTGTTAGACTATTTATTAAATACTAAATTTTCAAAGCAGCCTAATGTAAACACAGAGGCTGCTTTTTTATATCACTGCCAATAGTAGTTGAGTTTAAGCTGCCACATAGCTGAATTGGCATGTGTTACTGCTAATCTAATATCAATATCTTGGTTAATAGGCACTGCCAGTTCTAGTTTGGTTTGCGCAGGGTTTTTAGCATTTAAGAATGATTTTTCGTAGGATGCTCTGAGTTTAATACCTGAGTCAGTACCAGTAATGATCCCCACCTCTACCGACGAATCATAAAAGTGGCTGTTTTTAGCTAAATCACCCAAATAACCATTAATTAAGCTATAGGCTAAGGTGTTGTTGCTAAACTGCCAAGCTTGTCCGGCTCCTCCCATAACAAAGCTGCGTTTACAGGTTCTGCACAGTGCTGGTTGTCTGTCGAATCCCACATTGATTTTCCACGACCACTTAGATTCATTAGCCCAAGACAATTGGTTTGGATTGAATGACTCTAAATCTAATAAATGAATTTTATTTATGTAAGTTTCGCCATTTGTAAACATCAGCTCGGTATCTAACATTTCTAAATTAGAAAATGGAATGCGGGCAATATCAGAGGCAAGGGTATCAAAATAGCTCAGCCTAAAACCCATAGTGTACTGTGTTTGCTCAGCCGTGTGCATCGCAGAAATTGAGCTGTTAGAGGGCTTTTGGCCTTTATGTGGTGGCTGCTGAGTAAATTGAAATTTAACTTTGTTTTCGCCCATTGGCAGATTTAAGCGCGCTTGGATTAGCGCATTTTTTAACTCACTGATTTTTACTGGGGCTTGTTTTTGAATTTGTTTCACTTGTACAAGTTCAAATAAAGCGCCAATAATGGCTTTTTGAGACTGTACTGGCAAAGCTAAAAATGATTTGCTTTTTAGTACTGCTGATTCTGCAAAGATTTGTTTGGCAAAGCTGAGCTCTTTTTCACTTAAAGATTGCACATATTTTGAAAATACAGTGTCACGTGAGGGTGTAAATGTGACTTTTTTAACCGCTGATTGCTCTTGGTAAGTGGCCGAGTTTAACCTTGAAAAAATAGTGGCAGGTATTACCCAAGGAGAGCTTTCGCTAGTTAGTTGATCGCCAATAACAAGTTCAATAATTTGTGCGAGATGAAACGCGCAGTTTTCATCGGCAAAGTAATAATCAAATTCAGTGCCTAAAATTTCCCATAAGTGGTTAGCAATAAAAGCCACGTCGCGCTCGTTTAGATTAAGAGTATATTCCCATAAATCTCTTAATTCTATCTCGCCGTAATTATGCTGGTGGCGATAAAACAATTGATCTGAAAAACCGGCTTTATAACCACCAAACAAGCCCTTGAGAATATAGACTAAGCCATTTTCATTGTCTGGAACATGTGCGCCATAGTTTATGCTGTAATCTAATAATTTGTTTTTTGATTCGGTTGAGCGATTAAGTTTAAGTAATAAATGACCATATAACGATGCGGGGTTACTCATATAACCAGAGGCAAATACTAAACTAACAGAGTGAATAGCTTGTTGCTCTCGCCATTGCTGTAATTTTGGGCACTCTGCAGCTGACATTGAAAAGGTTAAACCTTGCTCTTTAAGCCATTGGTAACGCGCAGGGTAGCGACATTGTGTTAAGGGCTGGTTATTAAAAGCATGGATTGTTGCTTTTAATTCGGCAACGGGATCATTACGTCCGTTATCTGCGATAAAAAAGGATGCGTTAGTAATATAACTAATAGTAGTTGGTTGATTTTTGTAATGCCCTAATTTCAACCATATTGGGTGTTTTGCTAAAACAGAGATAGATTGCGTGGCAGAACTTGAGAAAGATATTAATAAAAAAACGCTAATTAAATAAAATAAAGGTTTCATTGTTTAACCAAAAAAAAGGGCTGTTAAGCCCTTTAATTATTAGATTGCAGCGCATTGAGATGAAAAGTTAGTGGTAATTTTACCTTCAACTAATTCATAAAATGCTTGTGCATTGTCTATTGGTGCGTTTGCGTAATCGCTGCGTACCGAAGTGATAATTTGTTGATGAGCAGTTGCATCACAACCACGTACGTTAAGCATTGCAGAGATATACTCACCTTCACCCTGTGCTATTTCTTGTTCTAATACAGGAAAAGTTTGTTGAATAAATTGCGCTGTTTTTACGTTAGCGCCTTCACAGCTCTCTACTGAAGAAATGTTAGACGATACCGCCGTTGTTCCTAAATCCCAAATAATATTAGAGATTGCTGCCGCAACGCCATTGTCTGGGAAAACCATTGCACCAATACCACATTGTTGCCATGGGTTGATGCCACTTTTTGCTTGTGACGGCATTGAAACGAACGCGCTTACTAATACCGCAGCAGTTAAACATCTTTTTATCATTATTAATTTCCTTTAATTTATATACACCCCACAAAACGGGCGAAGAAGTTTACCTGTTTTGGTTATTTAAATGCAAATAGTTATGTAACACAATGTAAAATAACGGTGTAAAATTTATAAAAGTGCAATAAAGGCGTGAATTAACGGGAATAAATCTTGCGAGTCAATACCATTTAGCTAACTTAAACAACAGCTGATAATCGCTAATTATCCTGCATTTTATAAATTAGCGGTTTCTGTTGTTTAAAACTAACTTTTTAAGCGATTTTACTGTATAATTTGCGACCCTTGATAATGTGGCCGCAGGTTATACAGCAATGAATTTTAAATCTTTTAGTTTTGCCCCTGAACTTATTCAGGCGTTAGACGAACTTAATTACCACACCCTTACGCCCATTCAGCGCGCAGCTATTCCGGCTGTTCGTAAAGGTAAAGACGTTTTAGCAAGTGCACAAACCGGTACAGGTAAAACCGCTGCATTTGCACTCCCTATTATTCAAAAGTTATTTGAGTCAGATTGCAGCACTACGAATGCGCCAAGCGCCTTAGTCCTTGCGCCTACGCGTGAGCTTGCAGAGCAAATAGCGAATAACTTTAAAGACTTTGCTAAGTACACTCAGTTAAAAGTAGTGAGCTTATTTGGTGGTGTTAATACCGCAGGACAAGAAATTGCACTCAAAGAAGGTGTTGATGTTGTAGTAGCAACACCAGGACGTCTACTTGATCATATTCGTTTAGGTAACTTAAGCCTTGCTCAAGTAAAACATTTAGTACTTGATGAAGCTGACCGTATGCTTGATATGGGCTTTATTAATGATATGCAAAGCGTAATAAAAAGCTGTGCAGATGAGCGTCAAATTTTATTGTTTTCAGCTACCTTCCCAGCAGCAATTAAACAGTTCGCCTCTAAAGTGTTAAAGCAGCCTGAAATTGTTCGTGTTGATCAAACTAACAGCACCGCAAGCACAGTACAGCACGTGGTTTACCCAGTAGAAGAGCGCCGTAAGCAAGAGTTGCTTTCTGAGCTGATTGGTAAGAAAAACTGGCAGCAAGTGCTAGTGTTTGTAAACATGAAAGAAACCGCAGATGAGTTAGTAACTGAACTTAACTTAGACGGTATCCCAGCGGCAGTATGTCATGGCGATAAATCGCAAGGTAACCGTCGTCGTGCGTTGCGTGAATTTAAAGAAGGCAAAGTACGCGTGCTAGTTGCAACAGAAGTAGCGGCCCGTGGTATTGATATTGACGGTTTACCGCGTGTTATTAATATTGATTTACCTTGGCTTGCTGAAGATTATGTTCACCGTATTGGCCGTACTGGTCGTGCTGGTAACCAAGGACAAGCAATTTCGTTTGTGAGTCGCGAAGAAGAAAACATGTTGTTTGAAATTGAAACCTTAATTGGTCAAAAAATTAAACGTGTTTACTTAGAAGGTTACGAAGTAAGTAATCGTGAAGTACTGATTGATAAAATTGGTAAAAAGCCAGCGCATTTACGCCGCACCCGTGCTAATAAGCCATCAGGCCAGGCTACCGGTGAAGCGAGAGCGAAAAACCGTTCGCGAATTTCTAATGTACGTAAAAGCTTAAAAGGCGAAAAGCTGTCACTTAAAAAGTAAGACAGCTAAGCCATTAAAAAAACCTGAGTTTACTCAGGTTTTTTTGTGCTTGAAAGAGTAGTTTAGTTGTGCTTTTCTAACATCGATAATGCAACTGCTTCGGCCGCTTTAATACCATCAATACCCGCTGATAAAATACCGCCCGCATAACCCGCGCCTTCACCTGCAGGGTAAAGCCCTTTGGTATTAATGCTTTGGAAAGTTTTATCGCGCTTGATACTGATAGGTGAAGACGTACGTGTTTCTACCCCCGTGAGCAAACCATCGTTGGTTGAAAAGCCACGGATTTGTTTGTTAAAGGCAGGAATTGCTTCACGTAGCGCTTCAATGGCAAACGCTGGCAGAACTTTACTTAAATCAGTCAGTTTTATGCCCGGCGTATACGAAGGCTGTACATCCCCTAAATTAGCCGACGATTTACCTTTTAAAAAGTCACCAATCAGCTGTGCTGGGGCATCATAATTTTTACCACCAAGCTCATAGGCTTGCTCTTCTAGCTTACGCTGTAAATCTATACCAGCTAAAGGGTGGCCAGGGAAATCTTTTTCTGGCGAAATACCCACAACAATAGCACTGTTCGCATTTCGCTCACTACGAGAATATTGGCTCATACCGTTAGTAACCACACGGCCTTCTTCAGAGGTAGCGGCAACTACAGTGCCGCCAGGGCACATACAAAAACTGTATACGGTTCGGCCATTATTACAATGATGTACCAACTTGTAATCGGCAGAGCCCAAAATAGGATTACCCGCGTTATCGCCAAAACGGCACTCATCAATCATTGATTGTTTATGCTCTATTCTAAAGCCCACTGAAAAGGGTTTTGCCTCAACATAAATGCCTTTATCGTGGATCATTTTAAACGTATCACGGGCACTGTGACCAACTGCTAATACCACGTGGCGAGTTTCAAGCTTTTCACCATTAGAAAGTGTAAGCCCAGTAACTTGGCCGTTGTCTAAATGGATATCGTCAACGCGGGTGCTAAAACGAATTTCGCCACCGAGTTCAATAATACGGGCACGCATTTTTTCAATCATGGTTACTAGTTTAAACGTACCAATGTGCGGCTTACTAACGTATAAAATTTCTTCAGGAGCGCCGGCCTCTACAAACTCAGTAATTACTTTACGGCCATAATGTTTTGGATCTTTTACTTGGCTGTAGAGCTTACCGTCTGAGAACGTGCCTGCACCACCTTCACCAAACTGAACGTTTGATTCGGTATTAAGCGCCTTTTTACGCCAAAAGCCAAAGGTGTCTTTGGTGCGTTCACGTACTTCTTTGCCACGCTCTAAAATTATTGGTTTAAAGCCCATTTGTGCCAGCACTAAACCTGCAAATAAACCACATGGGCCAAAGCCAATTACTACAGGACGCTCTTTAATGCTGCTATTAGCGTGTGCTACAAATTTGTAGTTGGTGTCAGGGGAGACTTTAACGTGTTGATCTTTTTCAAACGAGGCTAACAGGTGTGCTTCGTTATCTACCTCAACATCAAGCGTGTAAATCAGTAAAATGGCGCTTTTTTTACGTGCATCGTAACCGCGTTTAAACACATTGTAGCTGTGTAGCTGCTCTGGACTTATATTTAATTTATTGATGATGGCTTGGCCAATAGCATTTTCGTCATGGTCAAGCGGCAGCTTTATTTCGGTTAAACGTATCATTAATATCTCTTTTGGTGTCATAGCGGAAAGTAAATACCGCTCACAATAAGGGGAGTGCACAAAGCGCTAATTTATAAGCGCCATATATTACGTTAAATTGTTCGCTTTTGGCACATATTTATTGTGTTTTGGTAAGGGTTGGGTATGATCCGCAGCTGGTAAAGTTAAATATTAGGTATTAAACCACTATGGCGTTTGTAGTCACCGAAAACTGTATAAAATGTAAGTACACTGATTGCGTATCGGTGTGCCCTGCAGATGCATTTTTTGAAGGCCCTAATTTTTTGGCTATTAGCCCGGTAGATTGTATTGACTGTGGTTTATGTGTCCCTGAGTGTGCAGCTGATGCCATTTATCAAGAAGATGAATTACCTGAATCGCAAAAAGAGTTCACCCAGCTTAATGCAGAATTGGCAGAAATATGGCCACGTATAACGCAAGTTAAACCCGCCCCAGAAGATGCCGATAGCTGGAATGGTGTGGCTAATAAATTAAAACTTCTCGACACATAACTACTTCCCAACACTTATTATTAGTTTTTTGTTAATTTTATTACAAATATTAACGCGCAAGTATTAACAAACATATCTGTATAATTTACACTCCAGACCAAAGTTTACTTTTAACAAGTAAATAAACCTAAATGGATGTTTATGCAGTACTTTATACCTACAAAAATAATAAAATTGCTGTTGTTGATCAGCTTCAGCCTTGTTTTAACTCTCAGCCCCAATGCACTTGCCGATAAGCTTAATTATCAACTTGCACACATTAATAAAAACATTGATGTGGATGGCGTGCTTAACGAGCCGCATTGGCAACAAGCAACCCGCGTTGCGGTAAACTATCAAGATGAGCCGAATGAAAAAGGCACGCCACCGGTAAAAACCGATGCGTATATTTATGACGATGGTCATAATTTGTATGTAGCTTTTGTAGCTTATGACACCGATCCGAGTAAAATTCGTGCAGCGCTTCGTGATAGAGACACGCTTTGGCAAGATGACAATGTTGGTTTGGTAATTGATACCTTTAACGATGAGCGTACTGGCTATGAGTTTTATGTAAACCCACTGGGTGCTCAAGGCGACATTCGCATGACGGATACCGACGAGTGGGTGTCAGATTTATCCTGGGATGCTATTTGGGATAGTGCCGGTACCATAAACGAGCAAGGTTACGTGGTTGAAATGCGTATCCCGTTTAAAGCACTGCGCTTTGCACAAAACCAAGCCGACTCTACTTGGGGCTTTTCGATGATGCGCAACTATCAGCGTGATGTGTTGTATCAATTATCAAGTACCGGCTTTGACCGTGATATTAAATGTAGTTTATGTCAGTTTGACAAAATAACTGGATTTAATAATTTAGCACCGAGCAAAAATCTGCAATTAACGCCAACCTTAACCGCATTAAGAAACGATCAAAAAACACAGGTACCTGGCGAATGGGATAACGGCGATGTAGATACAGAAGTAGGGCTCGATCTGCGTTGGGGTATTACTAAAGATGCAGTAATTAATGCCACCATAAACCCTGACTTTTCTCAGGTAGAAACCGATTCGTTAGAGCTGGATGTAAACACCACATATTCTATTTATTACGCTGAAAAACGCCCGTTTTTCTTAGATGGCGCGTCTTACTTTAAAAGTAATTTATTTGAACTGCTCTATACCCGCACCATAGCTGAGCCTAATATTGGCGCCAAGCTCACCGGTAAAACCGACAGCCATAGCTATGCGCTAATGTTTGCAGATGACGACAACAGTAATGTTTTACTGCCTAGTAACCAAGGGTCTGGTTTTGCCAGCCTAAATGATAAAACCAAGGCAGCGGTGGCGCGATACCAATATGATATTGGCCAACAAGGGACCATAGGAGTAACCACCACACATAGAGAAAGTAGCGACTACCATAATACGGTGTTATCGGTTGATGGTAGCTATTGGTTTAATCAGTCAGATACACTTAATTATCAAATAGCCAATGCTGATACCAACAACTCTAAATTTTTAGTTGATAACTACAATTTAGCAGAGTCTCAGTCTGATATGGCGTATGCATTAAAGCTGACTCGCGATAAGCGCGATTATAAGCTTTATGCAACGTATGACAATATTGGTGAGGATTACCGCACCGATTTAGGTTATCAAGAAAAAGTAGACTATGAAAAAGTAGGTTTTGGTGGCGGTCAAACTTGGTATGGTGATGAACATGACATGCTAACAACATGGTCATACACCGCCGATTGGGATAAAAGCTGGGCTCAAAATGGCGACTTGCTTGAAGAAGAATATGAAGGTTACATGACCTTTCAAGGTCAAAAGCAGTCTGTATTTGAGCTTGGTTTGTTAAATCGCTATGAAAACTATAATGGCAATTTTTATAACCAAAATATTGGTTATTTTTATACGGCTTTTAGGCCGACTAAAGATTTGAGATTATCGTTATACGTCGAATACGCAAGCCGTATAGATTATACCAATGAGCAGTTAGGTGATGTTTTAACTACACAATCACAGGCTGTTTGGGATATTAATAATCACTGGCAGTTAGATGTTAGACATAATTATAGTCATTTAGATGATTACCAAGGGCGACGCGTATTTACCGCAAACCTTGTAGATTTTAGGCTTTATTATAAGTTTAGTATGCGCGCTATGCTTAAGCTGATTTTACAGTTTGAAGATATAGACAGAAATGAAGATGCTTACTTTTATCAGGTAAGCGAAATCAACAAAGATTATGGTAGTCAGCTGGTTTACTCATATAAAATTAACGCACAAACGTTATTTTACTTAGGGTATTCAGATAAAGGTTATCAGGATGACTCGTTAAAAAGCATTGAGCGTGACCAACGTACTTTCTTTACTAAAGTCAGTTATGCGTGGCAGTTATAACGCTATAAATACTATAAAAGCAAGATTTTGCTAGGCAATAAAAAACACGCTACTGGGTAGCGTGTTTTTTTATAGAAAGCAAAAGCTAACTATTACAAGTCAAAAGTACGTGAGATAGCAAGTACAATTCGCTCATCTGCGTAATCGTAGTCTAAGCTGGTATTCTCAGCTGCTACTTCAATACCAAACCCTTCATAGCTTGTTTGGTACGCTAAGCGGTAATGATGATACGATTTATCGCCCTTAGCTTCATCCCACTGAAATTTATTGCCATCGAGTGAGTTTGAGATATCAAAGCTAGCACGAATTGCATGATTTGGAGCAATCTCGAAAGTGTGCGCAATCATCGAAATCACATGGCCTGTATCGTAGCCAAAGTAATCCCAGCTGTACCAAAAGTTAAGCTCTGTTTGACCGTAGTCACTGGCATAACCAAATTTAGTATACGCTTCTGCGTAGTTACCATCGCTGTTATTACCTTGGTAAGTGTAATAAGCAATACCGTAATCAAGGCTTACTTGTTCGTTTAACTGAATGTATCGGCCTACATAAGCATCTAGTTCGAAGTCTGTGTCATCACCAAAATCTACATTTGATGCCCATACACCTGCATACACACCGTTATCGTACGCATAGTCAAGACTTGCTTGTAGCGCAGGGTCGTTATCTGTTTGAGTAACACCATTAAAGGTGTAATCAGAGGCAGCGGTAATCGTTGTTGACCAGTTAGCTGCTGCTGTTGTTGACAAAACCGTTAATGGTAAAGCGATAAAAAGTTGTTTTAATTTATTGTTCATGTGGTTTCCTAGCTGATAGTTTCTATTTTTGTGTAATCAATTTTATTCGCTTTAGGTGATCCTTCGATATTGCTGACTGTTTTAAATTTGCTGTAGGCAATAAAACCTAAGCAGATAAAGAATAAGCCAATAACTAAAGCACCAACCCATTGAATTTGCAAAAACTCAAGTTTAAATAACAGTGTCAATAATGATAAAGCGATAACGTTCATAGCAATATATTTAAACTTGCCTAAGCGTTTTACAGTTAAGTTTAAATTATCTGTGTATAAACGGATCAGTGAATCAAGCGAGTTTATAACAAACACGATACCTACAAACACCATGGCAAAGTTTTTGATGCCTGCAGTTGGAATACCCGCCTCGTGGTAGTGATATAACACACTAAACCAGATAGCGATTGGTATTGACGGGAAAATCAACATAGCGCCCAATACTTGGTATGTTTTTAAACCACCAACAAAACGCGATGTAAACTGACCAATCATGATGCTCCACGCAAACCACCAAAATAGATAAAACTCATGGTAATCATTCAGTGGTAATACAAATTCATTGATGTTGGCGAAGTAATTGCCAATTAAACCTATATTTTGAGTAAATGCAGAGAGTTCGCTATCGCCAAATAAGAAGGCATCAGCCCACATAAAACCAATTAATGCGATAAACAACCAAGTAGTGGCAATACTTAAAAAGCGTACATATTTAATATCGGTACTTGAATACACCGCAAAACAAATAGCGGCAAGTACAATTAAGTAAAATGCTGGAATAACACTTGAACCATCACCAAGTTCTGGTATATACCACGGTAGATTGCTTAGCAGTAAGTATGCGGTAAACGCACAAGTACCAATAATGACCACGTTGTTTAAAAATTTAACCCATGGAATTTCAAAAAACTTCACTTTGGGCTCTATTACACAGAAATAAAAGCACGTAAGAAAATAAAATCCCCAAATTAAAAATCCCCAATAACCAAACTCAATAGAGAGCGGGTTGGCAAATGCATATTCTGGGCTTGCTTTTATGTCTGCATAACCGGCAAATTCGGTTAAAGGAAACATAATAAGGCCAACGTCTAGGCCAGAGGTAAATAGGATTGCTATAAAGGTGAATGTTCTCACTGGTGTGACGCCTACTACGCGTACATTGCCCCATTTTATTAAAATAGTAACAATGGCAAGTAAGGTAAAAATAATGCCAGCATTAAGCCAAATAGTCATTATCGCCCTCCCAGAATGAATAAAAGTAACACATATATACTCCGTTTTTTATTGTGCTTGCATTAACACCGGCATAACCTATTTATGCTTGTGAGCCACTGCAAGGTACATAAAGGCACTCTTTAAGCATTTTGCTTACGAGAGAGGCCTTTATGACAGGCTAAATTAAAGGGTTTTATTTCGTTGTGTAGTTTGCCAATCAGTGGCATTCACAACATCAACTCCTGTATGAGCTAAGGGCTTATTTCCTAGAATAATATCCGCGGCTTTTTCGGCCACCATAATCGTAGGGGCATTTAAATTACCGTTCGGTATGGTCGGAAAAATTGACGAATCAACCACACGTAAGCTTTGTATGCCATGCACTTGAGTGTTTGAGTTAACCACGGCCATATCATCTTCACCCATTTTACAAGAGCAAGAAGGGTGATAAGCACTTTCTACGGCTTGGCGAACAAAGGCATCAATTTGCTCATCAGTTTGAACTTGTTGCCCTGGTTGAATTTCTTCACCACGAAATTGGTTAAATGCTGGTTGTTCAATGATTTCGCGTGTTAAACGTACGCACGCTCTAAAGCCTTCAATATCGTCTTGATGCTCTAGGTAATTAAATACAATTTTAGGTGGCTGTGTTGGATCAGCTGATGCAATAGTGACACTGCCTCGGCTCTTAGGCTTGTTATGGCCTACATGCACTTGAAAACCATGCCCTGCAAAAGCACTACGACCATCGTAACGCATAGCGGCCGGTAAAAAGTGATACTGTATGTCAGGCCATTCAACACCTGGCTTTGAGCGAATAAAGGCACATGATTCAAAATGATTAGTTGAGCCTAAGCCTTTGCGAGTTAGTAGCCATTTTGCGCCAATTAAACCTTTAGAAAACAAGCCTAACTTACCGTTTAAGGTAATTGGTTGTTTACACTTATATTGAAAGTAAAACTCTAAATGATCTTGCAGGTTTTGGCCTACACCTGGTAAGTGATGTTTTACTTCAACGCCTGCTTTCTCAAGTGCTTGAGTATCACCAATACCTGAAAGCTGTAGTAGGTGTGGTGAACCAATAGAGCCTGCGCTTAAGATAACTTCTTTATTTGCTTTTGCAGTTTTAACCGCGCCATTAAGCTTGTATTCAACGCCGGTTGCTTTTTTACCATCTAAAATAACGCGCTGGGCAAGAGCACCTGTAACGATTGTTAAGTTGCTACGATGCTTAATAGGATCTAAATATTCTCGAGAGGCTGAGCTACGCACACCGTTTTTAACGGTCATGTGCATAGGGCCAAAACCTTCTTGCTGAGCACTATTGTAGTCATTTGTTGTTGAATAACCGGCCTCTGCACCCGCTTCAATAAATGCAGTGTATAACGGGTTCTCCATGTTATTGCCGTTATTAACACCTAGCGGACCTTTGCCACCACGATGGCTATTTTCACCTAGGTAAAAGCTTTCTGCTTTTTTAAAATACGGTAAACACGCTTGGTAATCCCAGCCGTTAGCACCGTGCTGTTGCCATTCATCAAAATCTTTAGCGTGGCCACGCACATACACCATGCCATTAATCGATGATGAGCCGCCAAGAACTTTACCGCGTGGGCAATGCATTTCACGGTTATCTAGATGTGGCTCTGGTTGCGTATGAAATTGCCACGCAAACTTATCTGTATTCATTGGAATAGAGAGTGCCGTTGGCATTTTTATAAAGATGCTTTTATCGCTGCCGCCGGTTTCAAGTAACAATACCTTGTTACTTGAATCTTCAGACAAGCGATTTGCTAACACACAGCCTGCTGAGCCCGCACCTACAATAATATAATCAAAAGAGTGGTTCATGATGATTCCTTAAAACGGGCTTTCTATGTCGGCCATGCCAACATAAATAGATTTAGTTTGTGTGTAATGATCTAGAGTCTCTATGCCATTTTCACGACCAATACCCGATTGCTTATAACCACCCACTGGCATCTCTGCTGGTGAGTTACCGTAAGCATTAATCCAACAAATACCGGCTTGCAGTTGATGAATTACGCGATGAGCGCGTTTAATGTCGCTGGTGAAAACGCCTGCAGCTAAACCTAAGTGAGTGCCATTAGCGCGGGCAATCACATCATCTTCATCATCAAAGACTAAAACGCTCATTACTGGGCCAAAAATCTCTTCTTTAACGATAGTCATTTCATCATTGCAATCAACAAACACAGTCGGCGCTACAAAATAGCCATTTGGCGCTGCTTCTGGAGAAAGCGTTGAACCACCTGTTAATAGTGTTGCGCCTTCTTCAAGACCTTTGTCGATGTAACTCATCACTAAATCTTGATGCTTTTTAGAAATAAGCGCGCCAAAGTTAGTGTTTAGATCTTGTGGGTCGCCGGCAATAATATTGTTTTCAGTGCGTGTTTTAAGTTCATCAATAAATTGTTGGTAAACATTTTTGTGTACGTAAATACGGGTACAGTTAGTGCAAATTTCACCTTGGGTATAAAAGTTACCTAGCATAGCGGCACTTACTGCTTGCTCTATATTGGCATCATCAAATACTAGTAATGGCGATTTACCACCGAGCTCCATAGTCACATCTTTTAATGTGCCTGCAGCACTGGCTACAACTTTTTTACCTGTACCTACTTCACCAGTAAACGATACTTTATCAATATCTTGATGTGCAGTAAGCCATTGACCTACTTCGCCCGCGCCTTGCACTACATTAAATACGCCAGCAGGAACGCCTGCTTCAATAAACACTTCGGCTAATTTAATTGCGCCAAGTGGTGTTTCTTCAGATGGCTTAAAAATAAATGCATTACCCGCTGCAAGAGCAGGACCTGACTTCCAACATGCAATTTGTAATGGGTAGTTCCATGCACCAATACCTGCACAAATACCTAGAGGTTCTTTGCGAGTATAATAAAAATCATCGCCAACCATTTGCTGTTGACCAACTTGTGCAGGGGCAAGGCCTGCGAAATATTCAATAACATCTGCGCCTGTTTCAATATCTACGCAGTTAGCTTCTTGCATTGGTTTACCAGTATCGAGAACTTCAACCAGGGCAAGCTCGTCATTGCGCTCGCGTAAAATAGCAACGGCGTTTAATAAAATACGGCTGCGCTCAATAGGGGTCATCGCTGACCAAACTTTAAAGCCTTGTTTTGCACTTTCTATCGCTGCGTTTTGAACATACTCATCAGCGACTTCAACGGCATAAATTACCTGGCCGGTTGCAGGGTTTACTACATCAAATGTTTCGCCGCTTTTATTCGCAAGGAATTGGCCGTTGATAAAGTTTTGATAAATAGGTGTAGTCACGTTAGGCTCCATATTGCTTGATAAGTGAATGCACGTAGTTTTTAGCCAGTGATTCACTGTGTTTAAACTGATTTTCGTCTGATTGGCTTAATACGGCACGAAGCCATAAGCCATCAATCATTGCTGCGGTTAATTCGGCCGCGAGTGTCGCTTGCGCCAAAGGCATTAATTGCTTAAATGAAACGGTTAAATTGCTCTGCAAGCGTTTGCTGTTTACTTTTTGTAGACGATGAAGTTCCTTATCGTGCATTGATTGCGCCCAAAAACTTAGCCACGTCCGAGTGGTATCTTTTCGTTGTTGTACTAGCGCAAAGTTTGATTCAACAATAAACATTAACCTTTGAGTTGCAGTGGTGTTTTCATCAACTTTATTAATTAAGTCGTCTTTCAAGTTCGAGAGTAAATAACGCACAGTTGCTTCAATTAGCCCCTGTTTCCCACCGAAGTAATGACTAATTATGCCTGATGACATTCCAGCATTTTTACTAATGCTATTAATTGTAGTCGCTTGAAGCCCTTTTTGAGCAACTGATTCTATAGTCGCGTCAATTAGCTGCTGACGCCTTACAGGTTCCATTCCAACTTTGGGCATAATTTTTATTAATTGAACGTTCAATAAAGATTAAGCTTAAGGTAATAGCTCTAACAATTCAAGGCTTGTGTAAATAGCAAGAGAGTAAAGTATGGATAAATGATTAACAAAATGAGTATTAAATGATGCAAAATTAACAACATAATGATTTATATAAAATCAATAAATAACAGTGGGTTATATTTGTTTTTTGTGTTTGCTTATATAGTGTAATTAATTGTTTACGAGGTAAGAGAAACTTTTAGTGATTTATTTGTTAGTGCGTTAACTATTAGAGTACTAATTGTATTTTTTACCAGCAGGGTAGTTATGTGAAGGTAAAACGAATATATCTGTTTTTCCGATGAAATACCGATTATAGAAAGGGAGATGGGAGGTAAATTAACCGAATGTTAACCTAAGAAGGGGTAAAGCAAGGTGCTGTTTAGGTTTCAACAACACCTTTAAATAGAAGGGGATAACGTCTTAAGCGATTGCCAATATAATCATCGGCCATGATCTGTTCACAAATTTCGTCGATGTTATCAGTAGCTTCAAACACCCAATCAAAACGTTCAATCGCGAGCAAAAAACCGCGCTTTAAGTGTGTTTGTTCGCGGTAATAAGCAAGGTTATTTTTTATCAGTTGCAGCTTTTCAGGTTCAGCTTTTAATTGCGCAATAACTTGTTGAATAAACTGTAAATTGCGTGAACCAGTTGGCCTATTTCGTCTATTTGTTGGTCGCATTATTCTTCGTTAGCTATGTTGTAGAGTTTCTTCAAAAAATCGTCTTTGTGTTTGTCATGTTCATAATCTAAGTGATAGGTATTATGAAATCCAAAACGTAATAATACCCCACTACCTTGTAAGTAAACGGTATAGCCGTCAATATCAGAAAATGCAGTGACCCCCTGATAAAGCTTACCTTCTTCTGTGGTTTCACCACGTTGCTGGATACGTTCGTAAACCGCTAGGATCTGTTTGTTGTCGATTTCATTTTTCATTGTTTATACCTTTTATTTATTCTCTCATACGGGGTAGATATGCGGGTCGATCATCATAAAAACAATAGTCAAGAATGTGCGATATTGCTTTGTTATTTTCAATTTATAAATTATGCTCAAAGTTCACTTTATGTTGAGCTTTTACCATGATAGACAAAGCGTTACTTTTAAAAACTCGTGAATTATCCGACCAACTTATTGCACTTCAAACCCCCATTAGAATACTCGATGCAATTAATTGGGATAAACAGACTAAAGAAGAGTTTTTTAGGCAAAAATGTCAAAAAAATCCTCTGATAGATCGTGCCTATTACCAACAGCGCGACTTAGGATTTGTGCCTAGTGAGTTGCGCCAAGCATTTTCAACACTGCATCGTAATATTATTAATCAGTTGGGACAATTAAACCCAATAACCCAATATATGGGTAAAATGTGTGGTGAATATAAAACAGTGCTCAATATGCTGGAGCATCGAGGCACTGGCGAATTTCATGACTTGTCGGTAGAGCTATTTGGTCACCCAAAAGATCTTTTTCATGCTGGTGAGCCTTCTTTATCTGAGCTTGCTAATATGCTCGAGCAGCCATTAAAAAGTTTACTTGATGCGAACATTTTGCCTGAAGATCCTAAAAATATTGATGCCAGTGATGCGGTGCGGATTTTATCTGAACAAGTTAATGCCAGTATGCAAGGCATTAATGTGGAAGTAATGCTAAGTGACGGAATTGTCAGTGATGCGGCAGCAGGAGCTAACAATATAAAGCTTAATCAAGATGTTAAGTTTTCTCAGCGCGAATTAGATATTTTAGAGGTACACGAGGGCTGGATCCATGTAGGCACCACTCAAAATGGCTTAGCGCAACCTTATTTAACTTGCTTGAGTAAAGGCACGCCAAGCTCTACCGTTACCCAAGAAGGGCTTGCAGTACTGACCGAAATAATTACTCTTAAATCAACACCACGTCGCTTATCAAAATTAGTAAACCGTATTCAAGCGGTCACCAAAGTGATTGATGGTGCTGAGTTTGTAGATATATACCGAGATTATGTAGCACAAGGGTTATCAAAAGACGACAGCTACACCCTTGCACAGCGTGTATTTAGAGGTAGCACCGCAACCGGCTTACCGTTTACTAAAGACATTGCTTATATAAAAGGCTTTGTATTGGTTTATAACTTAATTCGGGTGGCGATACAGCTTGGCAGAATTGACCAATTACCGCTATTGCTGGTGGGTAAAATATCAATTGATGACTTTAGGTTAATATCGCAACTACATGATTTAGGTGTGATTGAAAACCCACAATTTGTGCCGCCTCATTTTAAAGATTTAAGAGGACTTGCTACGTGGCTGAGCTTTGGTCGTTTTATTGGTAATTTGTCATTTGAACAATTAGAAAACGACTACAAGCCGTTGTTTTTATGATTTATAAGTGAGCTTTTTCTCAGAAACAAAAAAAGCCCAAAAATGGGCTTTTTTTAATTTAGCACAACACAGTTAACGTGCGTTGGTGCTCTCGAAAATTTTATCTGCAGAGGCTGCAACAAATCCAGTGTAAATTTCACCATCAGGTTTTGGATAACGAATAGCAAACTCGTAAAAACAGCTAGGAATGCGCATATCGCCATCGCAAAAGGTCACAGCGTATTCATCAGCTAATGTTGATGATTGCTCTAGTAGCACCTCTGGTGAGCCTTTTACTTCGCCTCCTGAGGTATTAAGTGCAAAACCTGCATCTTTAAGAGCTTGGTTTACATCATGGATGTTATCAAATTTAGCTAAGGTATTAATGTTCACAGTAAAATGATTTGCACGGTAACCCCACGCAGACATCCACGCTGCATATTCGCTCTCAGCTAATAACTTTTTGTATGTATCGGTGCTTACTTGCCAATGTGTGCCTGAATATAAAAAGTTATCGGCAGTCACAGCGCTTTCGTCAATTTGTGCCACCATATCCGTAACGATTGCTTGTAGTTCAGGCGAACATTTTTCAACTAATAATTCAGAAATAAACACTTTAGGCTGTGTCGGATCGCTATGCTCATAATGCTTGGCGTAGAGTTTTTTTGCTTCAAAGTGGTACTCACCACATTCTTTATAACCAATAGCTAAAAAGTGCGCAGCTAGTTTTTCAAGGCCTACTTTTTCTATGTTAAAAGTACGCAAAGCAATATGATCGTTAATAATGTCGTCTTTTTGCGTTGAGCCTAATAAGTCATGAATTTTATCAGCTGATGGCGTTACGGTTAGGTAGTTTTGCCATAAGTTATCAAATAATGTGTTTACATCAGTATGCATGGTAAATCCTTAAATTTTCTAAAATTGTTATTCAATTATTAAGCCCGGTGCGAGGGTTTGCGGTAAATTAACTTTTTCTGACTCTACTGAGGCTACTGGGTATGCGCAGTAATCTGCAGCATAGTATGCACTGGCTCTGTGGTTACCACTGGCACCTATGCCACCAAATGGCGCTGCGCTTGATGCGCCTGTAATAGGGCGGTTCCAGTTAACAATACCGGCACGAATACGCTTTAAAAAGTGGCTGTAATCATCTTCGCTGTCTGCAAGTAAACCTGCAGATAAACCAAAGCTGGTGTTGTTCGCCTCTGCTATAGCGCTATCAAAGTCAGTGTAGCGGTATACTTTAATTAGCGGGCCAAAGTGTTCTTCATCAGCGATTTCATCGATATTAGTGACATCAATAATACCAGGGCTGACAAACCCAGTGCCTGGTTTTAATTGTTTAAGCTCAACGAGTACCTCAGCACCTTGTTTAACTAGGTCAGCTTGCGCTGCAACCATGCCTAAGGCGGCTTTTTCACTGATCATGGCACCCATAAATGGTTGTTCGGCTGCAAAGCTATCATCTACAAGAATATTTTTGGTTGCGCTGATCAGCTTTTCTAAAATCGCATCGCCATTGGCTGATTTTTCAATAAATAATCGACGTGAACAAGTACAACGCTGACCCGAAGTAATAAAGCCCGATTGAATAATATCGTGAACGGCGGCGCTCACATCAGCAACATCTTTAACCACCAGCGGATTGTTACCGCCCATTTCAAGCGCTAAGATTTTACCTGGATGGCCTGCAAATTGTTTATGTAATAAATGGCCCGTGTTTGAGCTACCAGTAAAAAATAAGCCATCGATATCTTGATGTGAGGCAAGTGCTTTACCTGTTTCTAGTTCACCTTGAACAAGGTTTATAACCCCAGCAGGTAAGCCTGCTTTTAGCCACAGCTCTAAAGTAAACTGCGCGACATGAGGAGTTAATTCAGATGGTTTAAACACCACGGTATTACCCGCTAATATAGCAGGGACTATATGACCATTGGGTAAGTGGCCTGGGAAGTTATACGGGCCAAAAATAGCCACTACACCATGTGGTTTATGGCGAATAAAGGCTTTTGCGCCAGGCATTGGGTTTTCGGTTGTGCCAGTACGTTCATTGTAAGCACGGATAGAAATAGCAACCTTGCCTGTCATCGCACCGACTTCTGTGCGTGTTTCCCATAATGGTTTACCTGTTTCACGAGCAATAATGCTAGCAAATTCTTCGCTGTGTTCTTTTAATTGGGCAACAAAGTTTTCTAAAATGGTAATACGTTGTTCAATTGGCATATCTGCCCATTGAATTTGCGCGGCTCTTGCCGCTTCAATAGCACTGCTAACTTGTTCGGGGCTGGCACCATTACCTTGCCAAACAACTTCGCCATTGCTTGGATTAACAGAGTTAAAAGCAGGGCCTTGGCCTGCGTGCCATTGGTTATTAATTAGTTGTGTGTTCATAAATAGTGTTACAGGCGGAAAAATCGCGCTGCATCTCCTTGATTTAAATGAAGTGCATCAGCTACTTCTTGGCTGATAACTAAGGTGTGCTTTGCTTGATTATAATGAGCGTGTTTAGTGAACGTGGCTCTAAAGTCGCTAACCCCTTGATTACAAATAGCAAGGGTATCTGAGCTTTGCTCATTAATATGTTCAAGTTCACCAATGGTAATTGGGCACACTTGTGAATCACGAATACTGCGAATATTACCGAGCTTTGCCTCTACCGTGGGACCTGCGTCAAATAAATCAACGTAGCCACGATGTTCAAACCCTTCTTTTTCAAGCAGCTTAAGTGCAGGCTTGGTTTTATCATGAACATGACCAATCACCGCTTGTGCTTTTTTACTTAGCAAGTTTACATAGATAGGGTATTTAGGCATAAGCTCGCTAATAAATACTTTATCGCCTAAGCCTACTAAGTGGTCGGCTTGTGGAAATTCAATACTAAAAAAGTGTTCTTGTAACCATTGCCAAAATGGAGAGTGCCCCTGGTCATCACTCACGCCACGCATTTCAGCAATTACAGTGTCGGCAAAGCGTTCACTATGCTGTGCCATAAATAAAAAGCGTGAACGTGATAAAAATCGACCTGTTAAGCCTTTTCTGCTGTCTTCACGTAAAAATAAAGTACATATTTCTGAGCAACCAGTGTAGTCATTACACATACTTAAAATATCAACGGTATTGTAAACGCCTAAAGTGGGTGAATGATGGACGGTTTTACCTAAATGGTAATGGTACAAAGGTACAGACAAGCCGACGGCTGCTTCAATGGCGGTAGTACCAATTACTTTGCCAGTGTGACTGTCTTCTAAAACAAATAAATAGCTTTCGTCGATAGGCTTATCAACGTTTTTAGTAAAGCTGTTTTGTGCACGGTCTATTTTTTCTTGTAGTTGCCCATCATCGACAGGTAAAGAGGTAAAACCATGGCCTGATTCAATGGCAATCTCTTTAAGTGCTGCAAAATCATTGACAGTAATAGGACGTAGTACTTGCATTAATTACTTGCTCCGATAAAGCCCTTAGGTAAACATTTATCTCAGGGCTTAATATGTTTTACTTAGTGATTAACCGTTTACAACTTCGTTCACTGCTTTTTCAAAGCGAGCTAAGCCTTCTTTAATATCTTCAAATGGGATCACTAATGAAGGCGTAAAGCGGATAACGTTCATTCCGGCGACTAAATTCATTAAACCGTTGTTAGCACTTGCGACTAAAAAGTCGCGAGCACGGCCTTCAAACTTCTCATTTAATACCGCACCAATCAGTAAGCCTTTACCACGGATTTCACTAAATACATGGTATTTTTCGTTAATGGCATTTAGACCATCACGGAACATTTGTTCACGTTCTTTTACGCCATTTAAAACCGCAGGGGTATTTACTGTATCAAATGCAGCTTCTGCAACAGCACATGCCAATGGGTTACCACCGTAGGTAGAACCATGAGTGCCTATTTTTAGGTGAGCTGCAATGTCAGTAGTGGTGATCATCGCGCCAATTGGGAAACCGCCACCTAATGCTTTAGCCGTGGTTAAAATGTCAGGAATAACATCTAGGCCTTCGTATGCGTATAAGTGACCTGTACGGCCAACACCCGTTTGCACTTCATCAAAAATTAGCAGTGCGTTATGCTTAGTACACAGTTCACGTACTTTTTGTGCAAATTCATTGGTTGGTGGCACAATACCGCCTTCACCTTGTAATGGCTCCATCATTACCGCACAAGTATCATCACCAATTAAGGCTTCAAAAGCGGCAATATCATTGTAATCACAATGAACAATATCAGCAGGTTTTGGACCAAAACCATCAGAGTAAGCGGCTTGGCCTCCCACTGTTACAGTGAAAAAAGTACGGCCATGAAAGCCTTTATTAAAAGCGATAATTTTAGATTTTTCAGCACCAAATTTATTCAGTGCAAAGCGACGCGCTAATTTTAAAGCCGCTTCGTTTGCTTCAGCTCCTGAGTTTGCAAAGTAAACTTTTTCAGCAAAGGTCGCATCAACCATTTTTTTAGCTAAGCGAAGTGCTGGCTCATTGGTCATTACATTTGCTAAGTGCCAAATTTTCTCGCCTTGCTCTTTAAGTGCGCCTACTAATGCAGGGTGGCAATGACCTAAACAATTAACCGCAATACCACCGGCAAAATCGATAAATTCGTTATTATTTTGATCCCACACGCGTGAGCCTTCACCACGAACCGGAATAACTGCAGATGGGTTGTAGTTAGGGACCATTACGTCGTTAAATAAATCTCTGGTTACTTGCATTTTTACACCTAAATTAATCACATAAAAAAATACGTTGCTGAAAAATAACGCTAAGTTCAGGCTTATTCAGCAATACAATGTGTTTTACTTGTTAAAAGTGTCATTATCAAAGGTTATGAATTAAATTTGCAGTGCTATTTTGTGAAAAATGATTAGAATAATGGTCAAATCAACGAAACTTATTAGCATTATGATAACTCCCCAAGATGAAAAGTTACTATCAGTATTAAAAATGAACGCTCGAGCGAGTATTTCTGATCTAGCTCGGCATTTAAATTTATCACGCTCAACAGTGCAAAGCCGTATGCTCAAGTTGGAGCAAAGTGGGGTAATTAAAGGGTATAGCGTTGACTTTGGTGATGATTTTTTAAATAGCTTGGTTTCTGCGCACGTCTCTATAAAGGTTATGCAGAAGCTAACGACAAAAACCAACGTAGAGTTAAAGCAAATAGATGCTATATCTCAGTTGTATGCAATTAGTGGTGAGTTTGATTTAATTGCCATTGTTGAGGCTCAAAACCTTGAGCAGTTGAGCCATTTACTGGACGATATAGGTAATCTCGATGGCGTAGAGCGTACTCGTTCATCGGTTATTTTAGAAACTAAATTTAAGCGTTAATTTGATTGTTTATCACCATTCAGTGAGTATTAATTATTTGCATTTAAGCCTACTTAATTGTAGTCTTCTCATTATTAGGAACAAGGATTGTTTTTACCAAATCAATAGGCTCTTCGCCTCTTCGTTTGCCACAATCCCCAAGTATTGAATAAACCTGATAAATATACTTATTACATGTATAAACCTTAGTTGGTTATATTATGTAAAACAGGGTGTTTTGGAAAAACTGCTCAAACACATTACAAGGAAATGTTATGAAATACACAACACTAGCTGCTGCAGCCTTATTAATAATAGGTGGCTCATATTTAAGTGCGAAGGCCACTTTATTTGACTCAAGCGATAATATAACGGTTGAAACTTACAGCGATATATTTTTCAAACTAGAATCCTCTCCCATCAATATTGATGAGATTATTACTGGTGCGAGTCAGTTTGCCAATAGCTTATGTGATGAAAGTATTTATCAAGAAGTCATTGGAGAGTCAGTAAACTCATGCAAGCAAAAATTCAAACAATCACAAGCGCAGTGTGCTGACTTTATTACAAAAAATAGTGAGGTTATGTACACTGATAAAGTGGCTATAACGCTGGTATCTGAAAAATTTATAAATTGCATGACTAATAGTTAGGTTTCCTTTATTTAAGATTAGTAATAAAAATCTCCCTGAGCTGGCAGGCATTAATAAAACCTAGCATATTCCACTGCGTGGTCTATGCTGAATTTTATTAGTTGTTAACGCCCAGTTTGCTTTAGGGAGTACAATGCAAGAAAATTTACTCAATTCAGTCATCAAAATAACTAAAAATAGAGATGTAGATTCTCTTGAATACAGTTTGATATCGACCATCCAAGAGTTTATTGGCTGTAAAGAAGTCTCAGTTTACAAAGATGTAGAAGTTCAGGGCCAGCTTACTATTGAGCAAAGTCTTTGTTTAAAAATTACTGGTGAAAAACAATTTGAGTGGCAACAACGACAAATTGTTACACACCCTGAGGATGAACTTCTATCTTGCTTACGTTCTGCTTGCATTATCACGGTGCAATCAACAGATGGCATTGAGCGCCGTTGGTTACCTATTACCCGCCAAGAAAAAACAGTTGCCGCAATTTCAGTGGTTTCAAACAGCCTAGATAGTCCATCTCAAGTGATGTTGAATGCTTTTTGTCGTATTTTTGAAAACTATTTAGTCATTCTTCATGAAAATGAAAGAGATAAATTAACAGGTCTATTAAATAGACAAACCTTTGAGAAAAAAATAAAGCAACTGATTGAAAAACAAGTATTGAAAGTACACAGTTTATCCCGGGGTGAGGGTAAAAGGCTGCAAAAATACGCATCTACATCTTGGTTGGCTATTTTAGACATTGATCACTTTAAAAATATAAACGACAAGTATGGTCATATCTGTGGCGATGAAGTGCTACTGATATTAGCGCAAAATATGCGTCATTTTTTTCGTTCAACCGATTTGATTTTTCGCTTTGGTGGAGAAGAATTTGTGATTGTTTTTGAGCCTACCGAGGCAGACTCTATAAGTAATAAAATGGCAGAATTTTTACAGCTCGTCAGAAATACATCGTTTCCTTTTATTGGAAATATGACGGTCAGTGCTGGTTTAGCACGTATTAGCCCTTATGATTTTCCAATCACTGTAATAGAGAACGCTGATAAAGCACTATATTACGCTAAAAATAATGGCCGAGATAAATTTTGTATCTACGAAGATTTAATTGCTGAACAGCTAATCAAAGTACAAGAAAATGATTCAGAAATAGATTTATTTTAACTTACTTAGCTTGAGTATGACTTCGTTTGACTTTAACTTTAGTAACTTGGTCGAGCTTTAAAAAATAAACATTACCGCCAATGCCTTTAAATTCCTCATCGGTAAAGGCAATTGTATTGTTATCATAAAACGTGATCGCTTCTTTTTGGGTCACAATGCCGAGATCAATTTTAGACACATCGCCAGAGAAAAACTTATCCCCTTTGAAATCTTCAAACAGCCAAATACTGGTTGAATCTAGTAGTGCAAGTTTTTTTCTATTTGGACTGAGCGCCGCTGAGGTGATCCAGCATAACTTTTCCATAGTGGTACAGGTTCTAAATGAGTCTATTAGCTGGGCGTCAAAATTTGCAGCATGGTCGCCTACTTTGTAAACATTGGTAATACCATCAAAGGGCTCAGTTCGGTTTTTTGTAAATAAATATAAATGCCGACCAAAAGCCACAAAAGCCTCTAAGTCGTAGTTACGTTGCTCTGGCTTTATTGGGCTGCCGTCTAATTCCGGGTAGGTAAACTTAATTATCTCGGCTTCGGTGGTATTTGTTTTGATATCAATGGGGTTTTCTATTTTATAAATGGTTAGCCATTTACGTTCATTTTTATTATTGCCAAAGTCCCCTAAGAAAAAATGACCAAATTTATTTTGCGTCATGTCCTCCCAGTCAATATTTTTTGCGTTGCTGACTAAAATTTCTTTAGCGATAGAACCATCATCATTGAGTCTATAAAGCTTAGGTTCGTCACCGCTGTCATTAATAGCCCATAGACGTTTATATTTATCAAATTCTATACCTGAAATTTCTTTTAACTTTGGATCTACAGAGACAAGCTTTTTACTATATAGTGTATAAATTGAACTACCCACAACAGCGATGATGGTTAGAAAAACAATAACAGAGGTAATAAAAATGCTTTTTTTAATCATAGTCTTTAAATATTCATCGCATTGGCTAGGTGGATAATTATTATCGCTGATGATGCCGCTAAGCTAAAGGTTTTTAACCATAATGCGGTAATAAAAATGATTATGAGTGTATTGTTTTAAAAGTTATTTAATTGAGTGTAGTTGGTTTAAAAATTGCTCGGTAAAGGAGCTTACCTAAAAACCTGTTTAAATGGTTAAAAACTGCACCAACCTAGTGCGATAAAATAAATAACGCACTGTAATAATGCGTAAATAAAGTTTTGTTTAACTTTAAGCTTGTTTTTATGTGAATGAATGGATTCCACATCGCCTATTTAAGCTGTTTGGCCTGTGGCAAAGATTAATAACCCTTATGGTTTAGTTGGAGCCTATTATGTTGAATAAACGCTTTTTTAAGACAAAAAACGAAGCAGAAGTTACGTTTGAATTTTCTCATCCTGATGCTGAAGATGTCTGTTTGCTTGGGGAGTTTAATGATTGGCAGCCAGTGCCAATGAAATTAAATAAAAAATTGGGTGTGTTTAAATGTAAACAGCGTTTGCCTGTTGATAAAGAGTTTCACTTCCGTTACTTGATTAATGGTAAACAGTGGGACAACGACCATCAGGCTGATGGCTATCAGGCCAATAATTTTGGTTCAGAAAATAGTATAGTAAATACTCAACGCATTAATTAAGGTTGGTGAATGGACGCACTATCGCAATCATTTTATTTGCATGGAATAGGTTATGAGTACACTAAATATTCTGGTGAACACGTTATTTTTAGTGAACAAACGCGCAAGTTAGCCTTACAGTGCTGTGGCGTTGACACCAGTGATGCAACACAAATAGCTCAGTTAAATTATCAATTAGATGCGGCCACTTGGTTAACGCTTGCACCGGCTGTTAGCTTAGTAAAACAGCCTAGCAATGTGCTTAAAATACGTATTAAAGAAGCCGACGCGCACCATAAAATTACTCTTAATATACCTGCATTAAATATAAAACTGCAATTTGAGCAAATAGCTGACTATGCGCCATTAGGCGAGTATTTTTTTAAGGACTGCCGTTATATTGAAATAGCGTTACCACTTACCCATTTACCTACGGGTTATTATGATGCTTTGCTGAGTATGGGAGCGCAATCGGCAACTACACAAATTTGGTCTATCCCTAAACAAGTTTATCAAATTGCCGATAGTAAACGCCTTGGCTTATCAATTCAGTTATATACATTAAAAAACCAAGCCGGAATGGGAATTGGTGATTTTAATGATTTACTTGAATTAACCACGTTATGTGCAAAACAAAAAATGGATTATATTTTACTTAATCCTCTGCACTTATTATTTGCAGATAACCCAGAGTGCGCCAGTCCCTATAACCCCAGTAACCGCGCGTTACTCAATCCATTGTATATAGCAATTAACTTATCGTCCGATAGTATTAACAACCCCGCTTTAGATGATTACTTATCCTCTTGTTGTTTAACGTCGCACAGCGAGCAAGATATAACCTTTATTAATTATAAAACGGTTACTGAGCAGAAATATAATGCCTTTAAACTGCTTTTTGTGCATTTTCAACAACAGGGTAGTCAAGCTCGGCATAACGAGTTTACTGCATTTTGTAAACAGCACTGTGATGAACTTGCCATGTTAGAAACTACACAGCCGTCATTCGACCATTACCTGCAATGGCAGGCACACAGCCAACTCGCACGATGCCAACAACATTGTATCGACCAAGGAATGGCGATTGGTTTGATTAACGACTTAGCGGTGGGCTGTGCCAAAGAGGGCAGTGAATTTAAAAACCAGCAAGCGTTGTTTAGCCAAAATGCAACTGTGGGGGCTCCACCAGATCCTTGGGCTGCGAGTGGTCAAAATTGGGGGTTGCCAGCAGTAAATCCTATGCGCCTTGCTGACAATAACTATTACTTTTACCGCTCACTTATACGTGCAAACATGAATGCTGTGGGTGGATTACGTATTGATCATGTGATGGCAATTAGACGTTTATGGTGGTGCTTTAACAATAATAACAGCCAAGATGGTTGCTATGTTTACTACCCATTCGAGCACTTGTTAGCTATTTTGAAAATTGAATCACACCTCAATCAGGCTGTCGTGATAGGCGAAGATTTAGGTGTTGTGCCACCTGAAGTAAAAGAAGCGCTGGTGAGCAGTGGTATTTTTTCAAACAGTTTATTTTATTTTGAAAAACAACAAAATGATGAATTTGTTCATCGCGATCATCTTAGCGAACAATGCCTGCTGATGATTGCCAATCATGACGTACCGCCATTTGTTGGCTGGTGGCAGCATAGTGATTTGAATCTCAAACAACAGTATCAATTGATTGATGCCGTTGAACATCAGCAGCTCGTGCAGCAACGGCAACAAGAACAACAGCGGCTACTTGGTTTTATTAATACACACGACACACATTCTGATATGTCATTAAACACTGATGCTTTTGCGATTTATAGCGCGCTGGCTTTGTGTTTAGCAAAGTCACCATCGCGATTATTTGCCCTACAAATTGATGACTTAGACAAACAATGCTACCCAGTTAACATTCCGGGTACAGATAAAGAGTATCCCAATTGGAGACGGGTGTTAACACATACGTGCGAGGATATTTTTACTGATAATGCATCACTTTTGACTGCAATACATTCAATGAGGAATGGGTAAATGGGCAGTATAAAAAATATGAAATCAACGCCAGTGACTGATTATGATTCACAAGTTACTGCGCTCGCAGCAGGACGCTTTAAAGACCCGTTTAGCTTTTTAGGAACGCATAGTACACAAAGCGGCATAGAAATTCGAGTGTATTTGCCAGCAGCACTGCAGGTTGAATTGTTAATTGGTGATCAAACAATTACTGCATTGCGCTATAAACAAAGTGATTTATT
This sequence comes from Pseudoalteromonas sp. 11L1, assembly GCF_055397545.1. The sequence goes on from NZ_AP041142.1 coordinate 256,643, forward strand.
TATAGCTGAGCTATCAAGTATGCCAAGCAGTATTTACCAATGCCAAGTTAGTTATGAAAGCAATAATATTACCTTTTACGATGAATACAGCTTCAGTAGTACGCTTGATGAGCAAGCGATGTACCTGTTTAACGAAGGGAGTCTTGAGCATGCCTATGCGCACTTAGGCGCGCAATTTATGACTCAACAGGGCGTAGACGGTGTTCGTTTTTGTGTATGGGCACCAAACGCTGCCAGTGTTTCAGTGATTGGCGAATTTAACTTTTGGCAGGCCAATCGTCACTTCATGCGGTTTCATCCTGCCAGTGGAGTATGGGAGTTATTTATCCCGGGGCTGTGCGCCGAGATGTGTTACAAATTTGCTATCACCACACTCAGTGGTGAAGTTTTAGATAAAGCCGATCCATTTGCCTTTAAAATGCAGCAAGCGCCAGGCACTGCAAGTATATTACAGTACAAACCTACCCCTATTAAGCTCAGTGAAAAAGCGATTATAAATAGGCAACAGCGCAATCATATTGATGCCGCTATTAGTATTTATGAAGTGCACTTAGGTTCTTGGCAACGCGCTGAACATAATCGTTATTTAAACTACGGCGAGCTGGCAGATAAGCTTGTAAGTTACGTGACTGATATGGGGTTTACTCACTTACAACTTATGCCTATTAGTGAATACCCGTTTGATGGCTCATGGGGGTATCAGCCGGTAGGCTTGTTTGCACCAACAAGTCGTTTTGGTGATTACAACAGCTTTAAATACTTAGTTGAGCAATGCCATAAAGCCAATATCGGTATTTTACTCGATTGGGTGCCGGGGCACTTTCCAAGCGACCCTCATGGGTTACATTGTTTTGATGGCACCCATTTATATGAACATGCTGATATGCGTCAAGGGTTTCACCCTGATTGGAATACCTATATTTATAATTACGATCGCCCTGAAGTTAAAAGCTTTTTAATATCAAATGCAATGTATTGGCTCAGTCAATTTGGCATAGATGGACTGCGAGTAGATGCGGTGGCATCTATGTTGTATCTTGATTACAGCCGAAAAGAAGGGCAATGGGTGGCTAATTGCTACGGTGGCAGAGAAAACTTAGGGGCAATTGAGTGCCTTAAACAGGTAAACATACGCAGTTATAAAAATAACCCCGGTATTATGATGGTTGCTGAGGAGTCAACGGCGTGGCCCGGAGTAACGCAAAGCGTTGAGCATAATGGTTTGGGCTTTGGTTACAAATGGAATATGGGCTGGATGAACGACAGCCTGCATTACATGCAGCAAGACTCACTATTTAGGAAATACCATCATCATAAAATGACATTTTCTATGGTGTATGCCTTTAGTGAAAATTACATTTTACCGCTCAGTCATGATGAAGTGGTGCATGGCAAAGGCTCACTACTAAACAAAATGCCTGGTGACGATTGGCAACAGTTTGCTAATTTACGGGCTTATTATGCGTTTATGTGGGCGCATCCAGGAAAAAAACTACTGTTTATGGGCGCCGAAATAGCACAGCGAAAAGAGTGGGATCATGACAATTCAATAGACTGGCACTTGCTTGAACACCAAAGTCATCAAGGTATTCAAGATACGGTTAAACGCCTTAATCATGTGTATCAAGCACATCCAGCACTTTATGAGCTTGATAGTTGCGCTACTGGTTTTTCATGGATAGATAATAATAACAGTCAGCAAAGTATATTTAGCTTTATTCGTTATGCCAAAAGTGCTGACGATTTTATGGTTATTGTCGCTAATTTTACCCCAACTGCTTATCAACATTTTACTTTAGGCGTGCCTGCTACAGGCAGTTACAAGGTGATATTAAATACTGATGAGTCATGTTTTTTTGGCTCAGGTATTAATGTCACTGATGAGCCAAGCCAACTAATACATTCAATTAATCAACCAAGTCATGGCTTTGATCACAGTATTACATTGCACATGGGTGGCTTAACCACGGTCTACTTACAAAAGGTGAATGATGAGTAATTGCTTTGAGGTTACCCATGGTGCACCTTTGCCACTAGGCTCGACTGTACAAAGCAACGGTGTCAACTTTGCCTTATACGCCCCTAATGCAAGCCAAGCATTTGTTTGTTTATTTGATAAAAGTGGCCATACAGAAATATTAAAAATAGCTATGAATATTAACGAAGGCGGAGTGTGGAGTATTCACGTTGCACCACTGAGCGCTGGCGCATTATATGGCTTTAGGGTCGATGGTGAGTATAACCATGAAAAAGGTATGTTATTTAATGAACATAAATTACTGATTGACCCGTATGCAAAAGACTTGTTTAACGAGTTTACTTGGAGCGAGCGCCATTACGGGCAAATGCCGATAGGCACTAAAAGCGTGGTTAATAATGCAATAGATATCCCTAAATCTAAAGTGACTACATCTGTTTCATATATCAATAAAAAGCCTGATCACAGCTGGGCTAATACGGTTATTTATGAATGCCATGTAAAGGGCGCTACCTGTCGTCATCCAGGTATTCCAAAAGCACAGCAAGGTACGTTTTTAGGCTTAAGCCATCCGTGTTTTATTGAGCATCTAAAAAGTTTAGGGGTGACCGCTATTGAGCTTTTGCCTGTACATGCGTTTATAAGTGAACAGTTTTTAATTACTAAAGGGCTACAAAATTACTGGGGCTACAATAGCATCAATTTTTTTACCCCCCATAAAGACTATTTGGTTAATGACGATATAAACGAATTTAAACAGATGGTCAGCGAATTACATCGCGCCAATATTGAAGTTATTTTAGATGTTGTATACAACCATACTGCCGAGGGGGGCAGTGATGGACCGATATTGTCTTTACGTGGCTTCGATAACCTTACTTATTATCGCACTATTACTGGGCAACCTAATGTATACATAAATGATACCGGCTGTGGTAACACCTTAAATATTGACCATCCAAAAACTTTGCAACTGGTTCTTGATAGCTTGCGGTATTGGGTGGAAGTTATGGGAGTGGATGGTTTTCGATTTGACTTAGCAACCATTTTAGGGCGTTCAAGTACCGGCTTTAGTGCTTCTCACACGTTTTTACAGGCCGTTGCACAAGATCCTATATTAAATAAAGTAAAACTGATCAGTGAGCCGTGGGATATAGGCCCTGGTGGGTATCAGTTAGGTGCTTTTCCTGCTCCTTGGCGTGAGTGGAACGATCAATACCGTGATGTGATTAAACGTTTTTGGCAAAGCGAAAAAGGCATTATTAGTGATGTTGCCAAGCGTTTACATGGCTCCTTTGATATTTTTGAACACAGTAATCGTGGCCCGCTTAATAGTATTAATTTTATTACCAGTCATGATGGTTTTACCCTTGCCGATTTAGTCAGTTATGAGCACAAACATAACCAAGCAAATGGTGAAAACAATCAAGATGGCCACAGCGCTAATTATTCGTTTAATTGCGGAGTTGAGGGATTTAGTAGCGATCCTGAAATAATGGGCTTGCGCCTACAACAACAAAAAAACTTTTTACTTACCTTACTGCTCTCTAAAGGGGTGCCAATGATAGCCTCAGGCAGTGAAATGGCCCACTCCCAAGGCGGTAATAATAACGCTTATTGCCAGAATAATCGTACCAGCTGGCTTGCATGGAAAGACTCACAGCTAAACCATTGCTTAATTCAGTTTATAGATGATGCGTTAAAAATTAGGCGCGGTCACAGCGCGTTTAAACACAGTGTATTTTTAGATGATATAGATGAACGTTTCACCGTTAAGTGGTTTACCGAGCAAGGTAAAGAAATGGATGAAACACATTGGCATGAAGATACGCGACAATTTTTAATGTATAGCTTACTTGATAAGCAAAATAAGCACGCCTTATTAATTATTTTAAACGCCAGTAAACAGCCCGTGGTCTGCCAATTACCACAATCGCCCATTACTGCGACATGGGCGTTAGTGTTATCAAGCGTAAATAACGCATCAACTGTTGTTGAAGAAGATGCAACCGTGAATATTTCAGCACAAAGTAGTTGGGTTTTTAGTGCCAATTTAGAAGGCGAAGATTATGACTAAGCAAGACGAGCAAGTGTGTGTGGTTAAAGGCTGGCAAGAAGGCCCAGTTATTGATGAAAGTACCTTAAGTGATGATTTAACTCGCCACTTTTATTACACCTTAGGGCGTGATGTGGTGGGAGAGTCGCAGTTGTATTTATATCATGCATTGGCGCTGACAATAAGAGATAGACTCGTTGCGCGTTGCAGAGAAACTAATCAGCAAATTAAACAACAAAAACGCCGCAAAACAGCGTATTTATCGCTAGAGTTTTTAATGGGTAGAGCACTGGGTAATGCGGTACTCAATCTTGATTTAGAATCTCAGGTAAGTACTGCACTGCAAGCTTACTGTACTGAGCTGGAAAATGTAGAACAAGCAGAGCATGATGCTGGCTTAGGTAATGGTGGCTTGGGGCGTTTAGCGGCATGCTTTTTAGATAGTTGCGCGAGTTTAGCGCTGCCAGTAGTGGGTTATGGAATTCGCTATGAATACGGCATGTTTAATCAATCAATAAAAGAAGGCAACCAAATTGAGCAGCCAGATAACTGGCTACGCGAAGGTCATCCTTGGGAATTGAGCGCACCAGAGCAAGCTAAACGAGTTAAGTTCTCGGGTTATGTACAAAGTTATACCGATAAATTTGGTCGTGAACATCGCCAGTGGATGAGCTCCCAAGATGTGCTTGCGGTTCCTTATGATGTTCCTATTCCGGGCTATAAAAATAATATTGTTAATACCCTTAGGCTTTGGAAGTCTGAAGCTACAGATGAATTTAATTTAGCAGAATTTAATGCCGGTAGTTATTCAGAAGCGGTGGCGCAAAAAAACCTCGCAGAGCAAATAACCATGGTGTTGTACCCTAACGACAGCAGTGAAAATGGTAAAGAACTGCGTTTACGCCAGCAATACTTTTTATCATCGGCAAGCATTCAAGATGTACTGAGCCAGTGGATTGAGCAATACGGAGATAATTTTACTGATTTTGCTCAGCATCATGTTTTTCAGCTTAACGACACTCATCCTAGTATTGCCGTGGCAGAGCTGATGCGAATTTTAGTTGACGACCATGAACTCGACTGGGATCAGGCATGGAACATCACAACCAAAACCATGGCTTATACAAATCACACTTTATTGCCGGAGGCATTAGAGAAGTGGTCAGTGGGGTTATTTGCTAAATTATTACCACGTATTTTAGAAATTATTTTTGAAATTAATGCCCGTTTCTTAGCAGAGGTTGCAAGGCATTGGCCGGGTGATGTGCAAAAGCAACGAGACTTATCATTAATTGAAGAGGGCGAAGAGCCGCAAATTCGCATGGCTTTTTTAGCCATTGTTGGTAGTTATTCAGTCAATGGCGTAGCCGCACTGCATACCCAGTTATTAACTGCGGGTTTGTTTAAAGATTTTTACTCATTATGGCCTGAAAAGTTTAATAACAAAACCAATGGGGTGACACCAAGGCGTTGGCTTGCTTATTGTAATCCGGGTCTGAGCCATATTATTAGCGAGAAAATAGGAAAAGACTGGGTAGGCGACTTTGCAAAAATTAGCCAATTACGTCGTTTTTATGATGATCCTCAATTGCACGTAACATGGCAGCAGGCAAAACGGCAAAACAAGCAGCGTTTAGTCGATTTAGTAAAGCAAAAGTGTGGCGTTGAGTTTGACGTAAATATGCTATTTGATGTGCAGGTAAAGCGTATTCATGAATATAAGCGCCAGTTACTCAATGTGCTACATGTTATTCATTTATACGACCGCATTCGTCGTGGCGATACACAAGGCATGGTACCTCGGTGTGTATTACTCGGAGGTAAAGCCGCACCTGGTTATATGATGGCGAAGAAAATTATTAAACTGATTAATAATGTTGCTGAGGTGATCAACAAAGACCCTGAAGTATCGATGTTTTTAAGAGTTGCCTTTTTACCAAATTACAATGTGACCGCCATGGAAACTATATGTCCTGCAACAGATTTGTCGGAGCAAGTTTCTACAGCAGGTAAAGAAGCATCCGGTACCGGCAACATGAAGTTTATGATGAATGGTGCGCTCACAATAGGCACGTTAGATGGCGCGAATATTGAAATCCGCGATGCAGTAGGAGCTGAAAACTTCTTCTTATTTGGCGCACAAGCCGAGCACATTGACGAAATTAGAGCGCATTATAATCCCAGTGAAATTATTGCGAATAACTCAGATCTAAATAGCGTGATGCATCTCCTTGAAAGTGGTCATTTTAATCTATTTGAACCCGGCTTATTTGATGATGTCATTAGCGGCATTAAAAGCAAAGACGATGCATGGCTAACCGCACATGACTTTGCCAGTTACATTGCAGCGCAGCGTGAAGTGGATAAAGCGTACGCTGATCAAACCCACTGGACTCAAATGAGTATTTTAAATACCGCGGCCAGTGGCTTATTTTCTAGTGACAGAACAATAGGCCAATATTGTGATGACATATGGCACTTAACCCCACTAGATACTTCACAGCAAACAGTAAAAACAAACACTGAAACTAATAGCTGACACTAAATGGAGAGAGTAATATGCCCAGTTATGCAAATCGCTATATAAGTAATTTAACCAGAGACACCTATGCACTCATTCTAGCCGGCGGACGAGGTTCTCGTCTGCATGAGCTAACAGACTGGCGAGCAAAACCAGCCGTTTATTTTGGCGGCAAGCACCGTATTATTGATTTTCCACTATCAAATTGTATTAACTCTGGTGTAAGACGAGTAGGGATTGCAACGCAATATAAATCTCATTCGCTAATACGCCATGTAAATCGTGCATGGGGGCACTTTAAAAAGGAATTAGGCGAGTCGGTTGAGATTTTACCAGCATCACAGCGTAATGGTGATGAATGGTATTGCGGTACTGCCGATGCGGTATTTCAAAATATGGATATTATTCGCCATGAACTACCTAAATATGTAATGATTTTGTCAGGCGACCATGTATATCGTATGGATTACGGCGGTTTGTTAGCAAAGCATGTCGAAAATGGTGCCGATATGACCGTATGCTGTTTAGAAGTCGCGGTTGAAGAAGCAGCAGGCACCTTTGGGGTAATGACCGTTGATCAAGAAAATCGAGTGCGACGATTCGACGAAAAACCAGCTGAACCAAGCTCTGTGCCTGGCAAACCAGGTACGTGTTTAGCGTCAATGGGTAATTACGTCTTCAATACTGAGTTTTTATTTGAGCAATTACAAAAAGATTCACAAACCGAAGGCTCAGGACGTGATTTTGGTCATGACATTATCCCCGCCATTATCGAAGAGCATAATGTGTTTGCTTACCCATTTAGAGATCCTGCACAAGTAGGGCAACCTTATTGGCGCGATGTAGGGACCTTAGATTCATTTTGGGAAGCGAACATGGAGTTGGTTATGCCTGAGCCTCAATTGGATTTGTACGACCCTACTTGGCCAATTTGGACATACCAAGAGCAGCTTCCTCCTGCTAAGTTTATTTTTGATGATGACGATCGTCGGGGTATGGCTGTTGATTCAACCGTATCCGGTGGCTGTATTATTTCAGGCTCAATAGTGAGAAAGTCATTACTGTTTTCTAATGTACATATTCGCTCATATTGTACTATTGAAGAGTCGGTTATTTTACCCGGTGTTATAGTTAACCGTGGGTGTAAAATAAAACGTGCCATTATTGATAGAAGCTGTGAGATCCCCCCGGGGTTAGAAATTGGTTATAATCGTAAAACCGACGAAGCCAATGGTTTTAGAGTATCTAAAAAGGGAATTGTTTTGGTAACCCGCGAGATGCTGACAAAGTTAGACACTAAGTTAAATCAATAATTAAATAGCAAGGCGAAAGCCTTGCAGCTAACTATAAGAGTAAATAAATGCATGTATTAATGGTTGCCGCAGAAAATGATGCGTTACCTAGTGCCAAAGTCGGTGGTGTTGCCGATGTCATACGTGACGTACCTAAAGCGTTAGCAACACAGGGACTAACGATTGATGTGGCTATTCCTGATTATGGTTTTGAATTGGGTGAGCGCCGTTTTATTGGTGAAGTAAACGTTGCGTTCAATTCAGCCTCTCACGTTTTATCGCTGTTTGAAATTCCACAAACGCAAAATGCAGTGAGGCAAATAGTAATAAGCCACCCTTTGTTCAGCCAATCACATAGTGTGTATTGCAACGATGATGACAATCGTCCATTTGCTACTGATGCGAGTAAGTTTGCACTGTTTAATGCCGCGATTTGTGAAGCGCTTTTACAAGGGGTATTAAAACAACCAAACACGTTACATTTACACGACTGGCACAGTGCTTGTGTGGCAGTGTTACTAAAATTTGAGCCTCGCTATCGTAAACTTGCTAAGCTGCGCTTGGTGTACACTGTTCATAACTTAGCCTTACAAGGTATTCGCCCTTTTAAAGACGATGACTCTAGCTTAGAAGCGTGGTTTCCCTCATTAAGTTATGATGGTCAATTGCTTTGTGATCCTCGTTACCCTCATTGTTTTAACCCCATGCGCAGTGCTATTAATTTAGCCGATAAAGTACATGTGGTTTCACCCAGTTATAGCCAAGAAGTGCAGATAGCGAGTAACAATGCAGGCGGTTTTTTTGGTGGTGAAGGACTCGAGCGTGACTTACAACAAGCGGCTGAGCAGGGCAAGCTGATTGGGATACTCAACGGCTGTGATTACACAACTCAACACCCGAAGCAGGCAACGCTTAGCGAGCTTTTAGAGCAGATAGAAGCTACGCTTTTTAGTTGGATGGCAAAAAACGTACACTTAGACAGCAGCCACTATATTGCTCACCAACGTGTTTTACAATTTATGGCATCAGAGCTGCAAGGGCCTTTAGTGACCAGTGTAGGGCGGCTCACCGAGCAAAAAGTATTGCTGCTGTGCCAGCCACACAACAATAGTTTAACTATTGATGAGGTATGCAAGGTTATAAACCAATATAATGGTCGCTTGATTGTATTGGGCTCGGGCGATAAAAAACTAGAACAATTATTTACCACTGCGATGGCACGAAATAGCAATTTATTGTTTTTAAAAGGTTATGGCCAAGGTGTTGGTGATTTAATGTATCAACTAGGGGACTTATTTTTAATGCCTAGCTCTTTTGAGCCGTGTGGCATTAGCCAAATGCTGGCAATGCGAGCAGGTCAGCCTTGTCTTGTGCACAGTGTTGGCGGCTTAAAAGATACAGTTGAGCATAATGTGACTGGTTTTAGTTTTATTGGTGATACCTTATCGGCTCAGGCAGAGGCACTGTTGCATAGTTTATCTGAGGCCTTGAATGTAAATCACGCTAATCCTAAGCAATGGCAAGCAATAAAAAATAGCGCTAAGCATGCGCGCTTTGGCTGGGATGACGTCATAACTGATTATATTACATACTTATATTAAAAAATTTATTAAAGTTCAGTGACATCCGATCCTATTTACGCTTTAATTACTTAGTCTGGTGAAAATATAATAAAGTAGGTAATGTGTCGGTATTTGTTGCAAGGCAAGCAATTCTCAATCGAAATCAAAACGTAGTAGCTTATGAACTACTTTTTCGCAATAGTTCTGAGAACTGCTTTCCTGGTGTATCTGATGGTCAAGCTACAGCAAGGCTTATCATGGAAAACCAGCTAAACTTAGGTACCCGCCATATTACATCGGGTAAAAAAGCGCTGATCAATATTGGTCCTGAGTCCTTAAAGCTTGATTTATGTGATTTCTTACCCTGTAAAGATGTGGTTATTGAATTACTCGAAACCATAGAACCCACCGACGATACTTACGAGCTATGTCGCAAGTTATTCCATAGCAACTATAAGTTAGCCCTAGATGATTTTGTTTACTCACCACAGTGGGAGCGCTTTTTAAAACTGGTCAACTTAATTAAATTTGATATTCGACTTACTCCTCTTGCCGAAATCCCTCTGGTAGTTAATAAACTTAAAAAATATAAAAATATTAAGCTATTAGCTGAAAAAATAGAAACCGATGAAGAGTATAAATTAGCTCGTCAAATGGGGTTTGATTATTTCCAAGGTTATTATTTTGCGCGTCCAGTAATGATAGAGCAAAAAGATATTCATTATAATTATGGGCTGGTCATTGCCATTTACTCAGAAGTAATGAAACCAGACCCTGACATTAAAGTGATCACTGGTTTATTTGAGCTTGATGCGGCACTGGCTTATAAGCTACTGCGTTTATTAAATAGTGGTATATTTCCGCTGCAAAGCCAAATATCATCATTAAAACAAGCGCTGGTATATTTAGGTCAAGCGCGTTTAAAAAAGTTTGTGAGCCTAATTGTTACAGCACACACAGTGCGTGATAAGCCGATAGAGCTTATGCAAATGTGTGTTATTCGCGCTCGCTTTTGTGAATTAATAGCCAGTAAAGTCGCCAAACAAGTACAAGGTGAGGCATTTTTAACTGGGCTGTTTTCTCTTCTTGATGCTATTTTAGATAAGCCAATGGACTTGTTGGTTGATAAACTGCCATTCCCAGATGAAATTAAAGCGGCACTAACCGGCGAGAAAAATGATTTATATTATATCCTTGAAACGGTAAAAGCTTACGAAACGGGAAGCTGGTGGGCGCTTGAGAAAGCGGTATCACTCATTAATTTAGACAGTGCTTTTTTACCAAAATTATACAAACAAGCTGTAAAATGGGCCGATAGCTATAAAGATAATATTTAAAGGGATAGGGTTTGCGCAATTATAATATGGACTTTATAAGGGGCATAGCAGTACTTGGACTGGTATTTATTAACTGCTATTCCTTCGCAATTTTTGAACTCAATTACACTCCACTCAGCACACCTCCAACTAGCGATAATTTTTTACACACCTTAAGCCTTATATTTGTTGAAGGGCGGTTTCGCACATTATTTACGTTGTTATTTGGTGCTGGTCTTTATATTCAGTTTCAGCGTCAGCAATGTATTCAGCCATTAAAAAAACGCCTATATTGGCTTATTGTGTTTGGCTTAATACATGGGTTGTTACTGTGGGCGGGTGACATTTTGTTTTTATATGGGGTGTCAGGATTACTGGTATTACGCTATTTAGATTCCACGGATGAAGAGCTTAAAAACAAAGCGGTCTTTTTTACTTTTATTGCTTTACTCGCCACAGCACTGTTCATGCTAGGGCTTGATGAGGAACCACTCTATAGGGATTCTCCCGAGTTTTACCAGATATATAATAGTTATTACCAAAGTATTGGTGCTCATTTTAGCCAAAATATAACAATGAACATTTATATGTTGCTAACAGTGCCTATTTTATTACTGTGGGCAAGTGCTGGCTTTATGCTAATGGGTATTGTTGCTTACAAATGTAATGTGTTCAGTGATGGATTTAACAGATCGGGGCTAATTAAGTTAGTTGTATTAAGTGTGTTACTGACTAGCTTACGATTAGTGTTAACACCATATGATCAAGGTATTGGCTACGCGTTACAAGAGCCTGTTAATGAATTAGCTGCCTTATGCGTGGCGCTACTTTATATTCATTTAATTGTTAAACTATGCAACAACAGCGCGCAAATAGGGGAGCTTATCCAACAGGTAGGGCGGTTAGCGTTTACTTTATACATAAGCCAAACCATTATGCAGTTATTATTGTTTAAAGTGTTTTTCCCGCAATGGGCGCTTAGTTTTAACCGCATTGATTATTGGCTTGTCGCTATTTGCTTAGTAGTTGTACAGCTTATATTTACTGCACTCTACTGTCGTTATTTTAAGCAAGGACCCCTTGAATACCTATGGCGTAAATTAGCGCAAATTAAGCGCGAAAAAATAGCTTGAGTAGTTTAAACTATGCGCCTTTATATTTAAGAAGATTTGCCATATGACAGACTTAAAGCGTTTAAATAAATTTATTAGTGAGACAGGGTTTTGCTCACGCCGCGAAGCCGATAAATATATTGAGCAAGGTCGTGTTACTGTTAATGGCGAATTACCTGAAATGGGTGTTAAAGTTGCGCAGGACGATGTGGTATTGGTAGATGGTAAGCCACTAAAAGCGCCACCAAAACGAGTCTACATTGCTTATAACAAACCAGTGGGTATTACTTGTACCACAGAACGAAAAATTCAAAGTAATATTGTAAAAGCGGTTAATTACCCTGACCGTATTTTTCCTATAGGTCGTTTAGATAGGCCTTCAGAAGGATTGATTTTTTTAACCAATGAAGGCGACATCGTTAATAAAATCCTTCGTGCCGGAAATAATCATGAAAAAGAATACGTGGTTACCGTAGATAAACCACTTAATCGTCAGTTTGTGAATAAAATGGCGAACGGTATTCCAATTTTAGATACTGTGACCAAAAAATGTAAAGTGACGCAAACAGGTGCTCAGCAATTCACTATTATTTTGACTCAAGGTTTAAATCGTCAAATTCGTCGTATGTGTGAATACCTCGGTTACGAGGTTATTACACTTAAGCGTGTGCGTATTATGAATGTAACCCTTAAAGGGTTAAAAGTAGGGCAGTGGCGGCATTTAAGCGAAGCAGAAATGGCGGTTATTAACGATTCGATTGCTGATTCAGGGAAAACGCAAGAGCATTCGCTGTATGACGATAGTACATCGAATAATAACGTTGGGCTAACCACAAGCAACCAAGCAAAATCAGTGCATAAGCGTGAGTATCAAGGTGACAAGCCTCGAGGTACAAAGAACAGCGAACAACATAAGCAAGCCAACAAAAGCAGTCGTAATACGCCTTATCAGAAACGTTCAACCACCTATGTTGGTAAATCAAATGCCAACAAAGCCAATTCCGCATCAGGAACTAAAGCGAAGAGCAGTGGCACGTTAAGCTTAAAAAAGTAATTAAGTTGGTATAAACCAAGCAAATAAAAAACGCAGCCTAGGCTGCGTTTTTTATTAATTATTAAGACTGTTTAGGGTAGTCAATTCTAAATACCATAGTGTATAAAACCGGCACCACAATTAGAGTAAGTATGGTGGCAAAGCCTAAGCCAAACATTATAGTGACCGCCATCGACTGAAAGAATACGTCAAACAATAATGGGATCATACCAAGTATTGTGGTGATAGCGGCCATAGCAACAGGGCGGACGCGGCTTACACCTGAATCAAACACTGCTTGATAGGGTGATTTACCCTCGCTAAGCTCTAAGTTTATTTGATCGACCAATACAATACCGTTTTTAATTAACATACCACTTAAGCTTAATAACCCAAGTAGTCCCATAAAGCTAAACGGTGCATTCATTGCTAATAAACCGGCACTTACACCAATAATTGCCAAAGGCACTGTAGCCCAAATTACAATAGGTTGTTTTAAAGAGTTGAAAAGTAAAACAGTAATAGCAAACATAGCTAAATAGCCAAGGGGTAAAGAGCCGAATATTGCTTTTTGAGCCTTACTAGATGATTCATATTCTCCGCCCCATTCTAAAGAGTAGCCATGAGGTAACTTGATAGATTCAATAGGGCCTCGTACTCTAGCAAACAATTTAGCGGCTGTTTCGTCGCCCAATACATTTTGATCGGCCATTATCGTAATTGTTCGCTTTCTATCGCGACGCATTATTAGGCTATCTTCCCATTCAACTATAAACTCATCAACGACTTGTGTTACCGGTACAAACACACCTAAAACAGGGCTGTATATTTGTAAGTCATGGACGCTGTCTACATTAAGGCGCTCACTCGCAGGTGATCGGGCAATAATAGGTAAAAGCTGGGTTCCATCACGATATACACCGACTTGTTTACCCGAAAGGCTTGTAAGCAGCACATCATCCAGGTCTGATTTACTGATTCCTAAACGTCGCGCTTTTTGCTCGTTAAACTGTGGGCGAATCATTTTAGTACGCGCACGCCAATCATTTCGAATATTAAACGCACCATCGTCTTGCGCCATAAGCTTTTCCGCTTCAGCTGCAAGTTTTCTAAGAATAACAGGATCTGGACCGGTAAAACGCGCTTCAATTTTTGCATCAGTTGAAGGGCCAATTTCCATTGGCTTTATTTTTAGCTCTGCAGATAGCGCTGAGTTTTGTGAATAATCACGTACTTTTTGCATGACTACCGCAACAGCTTCACGGTCTTTTACTCTTATAATAAGTTGTCCATAAGACGAGTAAGACTTTTGAGGTGCATAAGTAAGCATAAAGCGCGGCGCACCTTGGCCTGTTGTGCTGGTTACTTCTTCAACAAGTTCTTCTTTTTGCAAATAGCGTTCAAGTTTCTTTATACCATCTATTGTTGCGCGTATATCTGAGCCTTGTTGTTGCCAGTAATCTACGTAAAACATAGGTGTGTTAGAGGCCGGAAAAAACGACTGCTTAACCGAGCCAAAACCAACGACAGCGCTGCAAAGTAATACTACCATGAGGATCATTGTTGATTTACGATAATGCATTGCTAAATCTAAGAGTGTTTTATAACCTGTAAAAATAAATCCTTTATATGGATCGTTATCTGAATCGTCTTCGGTATCTTTTGCTTTTTTAAACTCATTTTCTGAAAACATTAGATTTGCAAAAAATGGCGTTAAGGTAATAGCGGTTATCCAGCTGAGTAACAAGGATATAAATAACACCCAAAATAAGCTGCCGGCAAACTCACCCGTTGCATCAGAACTCAAACCAATTGGTGCAAACGCAGTTATACCTATAATGGTTGCACCTAATAATGGCCACTTGGTCTGCTCTACAATATTTATAGCGGCTTTGAGTTTGGTTTGACCCCGTTTTAAGTTAATTAAAATACCTTCAGTCACCACAATAGCGTTATCTACTAACATACCAAGCGCGATGATCAGTGCACCTAATGATATACGTTGCAAGTCTATGGCGAACAACTTCATAAAAATAAAGGTGCCTAAAACAGTTAGTAATAAAATACCACCAATTAAAATGCCACTTTTAATGCCCATAAAAATAAGCAAAACAACAATGACGATTGCAATAGCTTCTAGCAAGCTTATAATAAATCCGTCAACTGAGGTCTCTACTTCTTTTGGTTGGTTATAGACAGCATTAACGTCAATACCATGGGGACGCTGGTACTCAAGTTCTGCTAAATGAGCATCTATACGTTTACCCACGTCAACCACATTAACGCCATTCATAAACGACACACCAATTAATAGTGCTTGCTCAGAATTGTATCTAATAACATTTGTAGGTACTTCAGCGTATTCTCTAAATACCTCAGCAACATCACCTAAGTAAATAAGCTCGCTGGCACCTGGTTTAGAAATTAGTAGTGTTTCAAGTTCTTTAACATCTTTAAATTCGCCAGTAGGGTGAAAACGAATTGATTCGTCGCCCACTCTTATTTTTCCTGCGTTAGATACCGTGTTTTGAGATTGTAACAAAGCAAATATATGGCTAGGTGCTATACCAAGTTGGGCTAATTTACGGGTAGATATTTCTACCATTACTTGCGGCTGTTGTTCACCTGCAATAGTAACTTTACTCACCCCTTTAACTAATACCAATTCACGTTTTAAATAATCGGTGTAGTCTTTTAGCTCATCGTAAGAATAGCCGTCACCAATAACTGAATATAAAACACCATATACATCGCCAAAGTCATCTAAAATGGTGCTTGGGTATACGCCACTGGGTAGCGATGGCGAAAGGTCATTAATTTTACGACGCATTTCATCCCAAATTTGGCGAAGTTGTTCTTTTCGATAGGTGCTCTTCATCTCTACGGCTATTTGAGATTTGCCATTTGACGAAATAGACGTGACATGATCAACATATGGCAATTGTTGAATTGCATTTTCTAGAGGAAACGTAACTTCTTCTTCAACCTGTTGCGGCGAAGCACCAGGGTACATGGTAATAACCATAGCCTGCTTTAGAGTAAACTCAGGGTCCTCTAGTTGGCCTAAATCAAAATAAGATACACTTCCGCCAATTAAAAGAAGTAGTGCAAACATCCAACTAATTACTTTTTTTTCTATGGAAAGTTGTGCAAAGCTCATAATTATAAGCCTCGCTCTTTATTCCATGGGCGAACTTTCATGCCTTCTTCTATTGAGTGCACACCAGCAGACACCACAACTTGGCCTTCTTTTATGCCGCTAAGTACTTCTATGCCATCGTGGTGTAATTGGCCAACTTCAACAGCTTGCTTATGAACTTGACCCGTTTGCTCATCGTAAAGCCAAACATAGGCATTATTGTTAATCGCTTTTTGGGGATCAGAAAAAACCGACTCAATAGGCAATATGGTATAAGCAACCTGCGAGCGAGTTACTTTACTTAAATCAATTAAAACACGGCCAGTCATACCGGCTAGCAAGTTAAAATCATCAGGAACTGGTAACGAAAATACAACTTTATAGGTCAGTGTTGCAGGGTCGGCTTGGGTGTCCCACTCTTTAATGTCGAGGGTGTATTCTTTATCTTCAAAACCATCAAATTTAACTGTTGGATGGTAATCAGTGCCTTTTTTAAAACGCGCCACTATTTTTTCAGGAACCTGAATTTCTACGTCCATCAAATCGCGAGTTTCTAGGCGTAAAATATTTTGCTTTGCCTGAATGTTTTCAAAGTTTTTTACAAATACCTTTGCAACGGTACCGGCAAATGGCGCACGCAACTCGCTGTATTCGAGGTTGGTTTCAGCGATTTTAAAAGCCGATTCGGCAATTTGCATATTTGCTAAAGCTTGGTCTAACTCAGATTGGCTAGTGATTTTCTTTTCAAATAGCTGTTCTATTCTGCTCAATTGCGACTTTGCCAACTCATAACGTGCCTTTCGTTCATCAAACTGCAGTTGAAAATCTTCAGGGTCTAATTTTGCTAATAAATCCCCTTTTTCAACATGTTCGCCAGCAAGAACCGGAAACTCTATAAGTTCACCGTTTACTCTAAATGCAAGGTACGATCCCTGGTTTGCAACTACCTCAGCCGGAAAACTACGAATATTAATTTGTGAGTCGTGACCTATACTGAAAAGTTTAACAGGGCGAATAGGCTCTTCTTTAACCTGTTGTTCTGGTTCAGAACAAGCGATTAAGCTAAGTAAGGTCGTCGTTAATAAACATAGACGAAAGAGTTTCATGTTGTCTCCGTTGCAATATTGGCAAATTAATTAAGTGCAGAATACGCTGCAAACATATAAAATAAAATTCATTAAATCTTACAGACTTAATAAGTTTTATTTATGATGTTTTTAGGTACAATATGAAGCTGAATCAATTAGTAATTTTAGATGCCATAGTACAAAGCGAAAGCTTGAGCGGGGCTGCTCAAAAGCTTCATAAAACGCAGCCTGCGTTAACGCTAGCGATTAAAAACTTAGAATCGCAAATAGGGTTTGAACTTTTAGACAGAACTAAATATAGGTTACAACTTACTGAAAAAGGGCGCATCTTCCATCGTGAAGCGCAACAGCTACTGCATGCAAATGACGAGCTTGCAAAACTGGCGGAAGAGCTCTCATTAGGTAATGAGCCGCAATATAAAATTTGTTATGAGCAGCTTTGCCATAAGCAAAGTTACAACCAGATCATAAGTAATACTTTTAAACAGTTTACCAGCACCGAGTTTTGTATTAGTAGCGGCAAACGATTTGTATCGTTAGAGCAAGTAAATAATGGACAAGCAGAGCTAGGCATTGGTCCGTGGTTTGATTTATTTCATGCCACTGGCGATTTAGAAAGTTTGCCCATAGGTAAGCTCGATATTGGGATAGTAAGCGCAAAAGGGGTTTTACCAAAACAGCTCACTTATAATCAACTACAAAACTACCCCTGCTTAGCGATGTTTGAAAGCGATTTAAGTATAGACAGTGAAAGGCTTTCATATTCTAAAGGGTCAGCAATGATGAAAATAGACGATGTAGCTACCTTAAAATCATTTTTACTCTCAGGGGCTGGTTGGGCAATGATGAGCTTAGATCATTGCAGACCTGAAATAAAAGCAGGTTTATTACAAGAAATCATTATTACCGACCGTGAGCATAAATTTAGCGCACAAATAAGAGCGTTTAGGCAACACGCTATTCACCATGGTCCAGTGGCGCGTACTGTATGGAACCAATTTAAACAATTAAGCAAGGCATACGCTAATAAAAATGGATATTGATAAACACACTGTAATTTATACTATTATAGCGAGTATACCCAAAGGTTGTGTTGCCAGTTATGGCCAAGTAGCTGCCCTTGCGGGTTATCCTAATAATGCTAGGTTGGTAGGTCGTTTATTAAAAGAGATGCCAAAAGGTTCGACGATCCCTTGGCATCGAGTGGTTAATAGCCAAGGTAAAATATCATTTCCCGAAGGAAGTGATAAATACCAAGAACAACGACAAAAACTGTTATTAGAAGGTGTTAATTTTAAGAATAATAAAGTGAATATGCGCGAGTGTAGATGGGAGTGATATCACCACTCTCGTCAGATAAGTGCCCGTGTAGGTTGGACAAGTGGCGGAGCCACGCCATCCGACAAAAGTAAAATATCTTGCCAATAACTCTCAATATTTTATGTTGTCGAGTGGCTAGAGAGTGCCAATTGCAGACAGTGGTAACGCCCGCAGCAACCGCAGCTTTGTAGTGGAGCCGCAGGCGCAACGGGAAAGCTGTCGGATTGCCTGCGATTGTTAGGGCGTGACTTAGCGCTACCCACCTTTAATTGCCGCTCCGACAAATACACCAACCAATGAGGACAACACGCCGATGACCACCGGCACCCACCATCGAAGCTCCTTACGACGAACAACTGCTTGAGTTTGTAGCTTCACTGCTACATCTATTAATGCAAGGATTTGTTCCGAGGACAGAGGCAAACGGGAGATATGAGACCTATTGTCTTTCGGCAATGCCTTGAATTGCTCTACCGTAATTACTTCTTCAGTCTGTGTGTTATAGACTCTAGGTTGAGCGCGCCGAACGACTAGTGACTGAAAATCGTCATCGCCTATACCGGCCCGAAAAAATTCGGGATGCTCATTAAAAATGGATTGCCAGTCATTCGCGCTCTTTGGCTTTTCGTCGAGCAAATTAGCCCATGACTCTACCTTGCGTCCCGAATACCTATATGTACCCATTACCTGAATTGCAGCGATTACATCAGCAAGCCTATGTTGATGAGCAAGGTAAGGGGATTGTTTCTCAATCATGACTTGTCCTGTTGTGAGCCCTAACAATTTAATAGTGCGCTCATCGCGCATATTTCTGCCGACTTAACGCTCATTTATCTATTTTATATAGTTTTAACAAATTATTTAAGGCATTACTATCACTAAGTTTTCTAAATTTTTTAGGTAAAGTTAAATGGACCAATATGCGCACAGCGCTCATTTTCATGAATATATGCGCAAGAGCAGTTTAACTAATCTATTAACGACAATATTTAGTCAATCTCAATGACCGTTTCTCGCTGTGTGTTGCATCGAATGGTTGAACTCACAGCTCAAACCAGACTAATCTATATGGCTAACCAGCCTAATAAACATAATTACTGATCGATATATAATGGCTAACGCATCCGCCAATAACAAAGAGGTGCCAAATAGCATGGCTATATTGAGTGCTTTTTGCACTGTAAAAAATAGTACCTACACTATAAAATAAGCCGCCAGCTAATAGCCAATAAAGTGCATTGATAGGCACGTTTAAATAAAGCGGATACACAATGGCTAATGCAAACCATCCCATTAATAAATAAGTAGCCAGTGATACTTTTTTATTGCCATTTTTAACCAATAGCTTATAAGCGATGCCTGCAAACGCTACTGTCCAAATAAAGACTAAGGTAGCCCAAGACCAGAGCCCAGATAACGACAGCAACAAAAAGGGCGTGTAGGTGCCTGCAATCAGTAAATAGATGGCGCAATGATCACATTTTTTGTAAAACGCTCTCAATCTTGGGCGCACACTGGCGTGATAAAGCGTTGAAGATAAAAATAAAATAAACAAGCTACTGCCGTATATCAGAGTACTGGCATAGCTTTTCACACTATTAGTTTGTTTAACTAAATCCCAAAAAACAAAAGCAGCAAATACAATGCCTAAGGCATGACTAATAACATTTAACAGCTCTTCTTTTTTAGAATAGGGAGCTTCAAAAGACATAACAGATCCTACCACTTTGCGAATGAATTTTAGTGTACATGTGTACGCTGAAATTTTCAAATACGAAACAAAGTCATTAATTTACTGAACATTAACAAACACACTATTATTTGGTTTTATTTTAAAATTCATTGGTCAAATTTACTAACCTAGATTTTGTGGATTTCTTTTTAATTTATTTATTTCATTTTAAAACAATGGTTTATAAAGTTTTTCCATTGTGGCATAGCCCTTGATTGTAACTAAGCGTACTAACCAATAAACAAACAAGGAATACTATTATGAATACTTCAATCAACATCACAATCGCAAGCTTACTTGTATTAGGTTCAACTAACGTTAACGCTACAGAAGTCGATTTAAATATTACAGATATGCTAACTAACACTGTGTCTACTTATGTGTCACAGGCAAGCAATGAACTTGAAAAGTCAGTAAAAGAAGCCGTTTCTTTTGATGCACAGGTTATTCTTGACAGCTTACTTGAAAGTAATCCTGTGGTTGATAATAGCAACATGGACGAAAAACAACGTGTAGTTAAAGCACAACCAAAGCAATAAAAAGGGAATAAGAGTAATGAACAGTGAGTTCGAATTATTAGCCTTAATGTTGGCACCTGTGGCAAGTATACTGAGTGTTTATTACTTGGTTTACATGATAAAAAATGTGGGAATGAGGTTTAATTAGCGGATGCATTTGCACTGTGAAGCAATCGATGTAACTAAAGCTGATCGACTTGAATAAAGCGCACGTAAATAAAGGCAGAGTGTTTGAAAGAAGTAGACTTTATGAAACGTGCGATTTTCCCATTACCTATATTTATATTACCTGAAGGCTATACGCGATTACGTATATTTGAGCCTCGTTATTTAACGATGGTAAAAAACGCATTAAAAACCAATAGCGGTTTTGTTTTATGTACCTTTGAGCATGACACCCCGTTAAACATAAGCGCCCAAGGCTGTTTAATGGATGTTATTGACTTTGATCAAGACGAAAGTGGTATGCTATTAATTGATGTATTTGCATCTAAGAGTGTGCAAATAGATAACGTGTATCAAGATGAGCAGGAACTTCGCCATGGTGATGTATCCGCTTGCAACACACCTTATTGGTACAACAAAGACAACCACGAAATTGGTCAGCACCACTTTTTACAAGTGACACTAGAAGAAGTCTTTGCGAATAACCCCGATTTGCAATCGCTTTACAAAACCACCAAGTTTAATAAACTCACGTGGATTGTTGCACGATGGCTTGAATTACTTCCCATTTCTATAGAGAAAAAACAACAACTTGCATTTGAGACTAACTTTGATAACTTGCTTAGTTTCCTCCATACTGTGATTAATAACGAATTTGCCTAAAATAATTATGATCCGCTTGTAACCATTGCTCGTAATGGTATTCACTAAAGCAATAACGGGACATTTTACTATGGTAAGTCAACAACAATCACTAAGTTGTGAACCTAACACAGGTAAGTACACTGCCATGCCAGAAACACCAAGTACGGAACTCAGGGAAGCATTAGTTAATGTAGCTCAATCTCGCGATAAAAAATCTTTCGCGTACTTGTTTGAATATTTTGCACCTAAGATTAAGCGCTTCGGCATAAAGCAGTTTGGTGTTGAAGCCCAAGCAATGGAATTAGTTCAAGAAACCCTCACTTCCGTATGGCGTAAAGCCCACTTATACAATAGTGAAAAGGGTGCAGCTACTACTTGGGTCTATACCGTAATGCGTAACGCCTCTTTTGACATGCTTCGTAAAATGAAAAGTAACAAAGAAGAAAATATTAGCGAAGACATTTGGCCGTTATTGAATGAATCTGAAGATACAGATCATGAATACAGCGACCACCTTGAAGACCAACAAATTAAACGTTATTTAGATAAACTGCCTCAAGCGCAAAGAGAAGTGGTGCGCGGCGTTTATTTTCAAGATATGTCGCAAGAGCAGTTAGCTCAACAATTAAACATTCCAGTAGGCACGGTAAAATCACGATTACGTTTAGCCTTGCAGAAATTACGTAATGAAATGGGAGATCAGCATGATTAAACATCACCCGAGTGAAACACTACTGACACAATACTGTGCAGCAACACTTCCAGCATCGCTTAGCCTTGCCGTATCAATACACGTTGATATGTGCCCAGTGTGCCAAGCTAAAGTTGAAAAACTTGAAGCGGCTAATGCGCGAGCAGTTTTTAGTGACAATATGGATGTGGCAACTGATGAGCAAGCCGATGATGTAATTGAATCAAGTTTACTTGATATGATCACTGCCGATGACTCGATTGATGAAGTATATTCTGTTGAACCAGTTAGTATTAATGTTAATGAGCATTATTACAGCTTGCCGAGAGCTTTAACACGGATCTCGCATGGTAAATTTACCCAAGTAGGTAAGCTTGCGCGTTCTCGAATTGCCCTTGATGATGGCCATTTACGTTCAAGCTTGTTACATATAGACGCTGGTGGAGAAATTCCGGAGCACACACATACCGGTTTTGAGGTTACTTTACTGCTTGATGGTGAATTTACAGACGAAGAGGGCAGTTATGTTCCTGGTGACTTTATTTGGCAAGATGGCCGTCATCAACACACCCCCCTAACAAAAGAGGGATGTTTGTGCTTTACTGTTGTTAGTAGTGCGCTACATTTCAATAAAGGACTTAGCAAGTTACTTAATCCAATTGGTGGCTTGATTTATTAAGAGAATCTATGCAAACAGATACAATAAAAATAGGTATTAGCGCCTGCTTGGCAGGCGAAAAGGTAAGATTTGACAGTGGCCATAAAAAATCAAATTTTTGTATGGAAGAGCTGGCCAAGCATGTTGAATATAAAATGTATTGCCCAGAGGTTGCGGTAGGTTTACCAATACCTCGACCAACTATTCGTCAAGTAAAAACAGGCGATACAATCAAAGTGTGTCGTCCGGATGGCACGGGAGATGTTGGCCCACAGCTCACAGAGTACGGTAAGAAAATAGCTACAGAACAAGCAGGGCATCTAAGCGGATTCGTTTTTTGTGCTAAGAGCCCAAGCTGTGGCATGGAGCGGGTAAAAATCTACAATGAAGCAGGAACCGGTAACACTTCTGAAGGCGTTGGTTTCTTTGCTGAACAAATTATGAAACATAACCCATTACTGCCTTGCGAAGAAAATGGACGTTTAAACGATGTTCATTTGCGCGAGAACTTTGTAATGCGTGTTTATACATTACATAACTGGCAACAGTTAGTGAAAGAGCCCGTTACTGTGCATCGTTTGACCCAGTTCCATGCTCAATACAAATATTTGTTAATGGCTCATAATTATCAAGCGTATCGTGATTTAGGCAATCTACTCGGAACGTTTGTTGGTGACGATGTTAATGCTTTGGCCGACGAGTATATTCTGGGCTTAATGACAGCGCTTAAACGTCCTGCTTCAAGAAAAAATAATTCAAATACGCTAATGCATTTACAAGGATACTTCAAAAAAGATTTATCAAAAATCGAAAAGGAAGAAATGCGAGATGCAATTGATGAGTATCGCCAAGGGTTGGTGCCGCTTTATGTACCGTTAACATTACTTAAACACCATTTGAAAGTTCATCCAAATGAGTATTTAAGTAAGCAAATTTACTTTAACCCTTATCCCAATGAACTTAAGCTACGTTACGGTTTGTAATGAATACACTATTTTGGTTTAGGCGCGATTTGCGCCTTTTTTCTAATGAGGCGCTTATTGAAGCGCTAAATAATGGTGCTAAACACGCCATTTTTTTTGTGTGCGAAAAACAATGGACACAGCATAATACTGCTGCCATTCAAATTGACTTACTTAAACGCAGGGTGAGTTATATTCGCGAAAAACTTGCCAAATATGGCGTAAATTTGTATGTAATAGACGCCCCTTTTTTTGCTGATTGCCAAACTAAACTTCTCGATTTTTGTCAGCAACACGATATTAAACACATAATAGCCAATACTGAGTATGAGCTAAATGAATTTAATAGAGACAAAGCGATTCAGGCACAGTGCGACCAACAGCAAATAACATTTACTTTATACGAGGGTGATATCATTGCTCCCGTAGGTAGTGTACGCACTCAAAATAATGAAATGTATAAAGTATTTACACCGTTTAAACGCGCATGGTTAAAGCAGTATCAAGATACACACTTTAGTTTATTACCGTGGCCGTTATCTGAAGAGCCGATAGAAATCGAACAGTGTGAGTTACTAAGTGGTGATGAAAGCTCAATAAAATGGCCTGTTGACGATGATACTTTATCAACCGTAGTCGATAATTTTATTCACGATAAATTAGCAAGCTATGATGACGTACGAGACATACCCAGTGTAAAAGGAACATCGGGCTTAAGCCCCTATTTAGCACTAGGGGTTGTTAGTAGTAAACAATTAATGGTTAATATACAACAACATTACCCCGATATACTGACCACCTCAAAAAGTAAAACGTTTACCTGGGTTAACGAACTGATCTGGCGTGAATTTTACAAACATCTAATTGCTGAATTCCCAAAACTTTCACGCGGTGCCAATTTTAACGAAAAGTACGATAGTGTGAGTTGGCGTGACAGTGACGCTGAGTTTAAGCAATGGTGCGAAGGCCGTACAGGCTATCCACTTGTTGATGCCGCCATGCAACAGCTATTGCAAACAGGCTGGATGCATAATCGTTTAAGAATGGTGGTTGCGAGTTTTTTAACTAAGCACCTACTGATTGATTGGCGCAAAGGCGAGCAGTTTTTTATGCAGCATCTGATTGATGGCGATTTAGCCTCAAATAATGGCGGCTGGCAATGGGCTGCAAGTACCGGCTGTGATGCTCAACCCTACTTTAGAGTATTCAATCCCATCACCCAAAGTGAACGCTTTGATCCAAATGGTGATTTTATTCGTAAATATCTGCCTGAATTACAAAAAGTGCCAGATAAACACATTCATTTCCCACATACTTACTTAGCAGCAACGGGACAAAGTGAACACTGTTACTGGCCAGCAATAGTTGATCATAAAGCGGCACGAGCGAGGGCTTTAGCTGCATTTAAGGTGTGATATGGATAACCAATTATCAGTCGATAAATTTGTAGAAATATATCAAAAGCTTGATAAAGATAACCTAGAGTTATTAACTGAAATTTACGCTCAAAACATTCACTTTATAGATCCGCTGCACGAAATTAATGGCCTTGAAGATTTAAGGCGTTATTTTTGTGGTTTATATAGTAATGTTAAGTATTGTCGATTTGACATAACTGATTCATTTACCAGTGATAATAACGCATTTGTATACTGGACAATGCATTATTCTCACCCAAAACTTAACGCAGGCAATACAATTTCAGTGCAAGGGCACAGTAAACTAGTATTTGAAGGTGCGAAAATTATTAAACACCGCGATTACTTTAATGCTGGAGAGCTTTTGTATAAGCATATTCCATTACTGGGCAACATTATTAATTTTATTGATAAAAGGGCTGGTTAATTATGATTACGCTTATTACAGGTGCAACATCAGGTATAGGTGAACAACTCGCGATAAAGTATGCAGAGAAGGGCGATACAGTCATTGCCTGTGGACGAAATACGCAAAAGCTCGCTGAACTTGCTAAGCATAACAACATAGAAACCTGCCAGTTTGATGCAACCAACTTGCAAGATATAAAAGCTGCCACTCTCGGCTACCCGCAATTTGACCGCGTTATTCTTAACGCCGGTAATTGCGAGTATGTTGATGATGCACGCAATTTTGATAGCGCCCTCTTTGAGCGTGTTATTAATGTTAACTTACTTTCTATGGGGTATTGCTTAGAAGCACTTTTACCCAAAATAACATCAGGCGGCCAATTAGTGATGGTTAGTTCGAGTGTTACTTATTTACCATTACCGCGTTCAGAAGCGTATGGCGCATCAAAAGCGGGCGTAAGCTATTTAGCTAAAACCCTTGCGGTTGATTTAAACGACGTTGATGTAACACTAGTCCATCCTGGTTTTGTAAAAACACCGCTTACAGACAAAAATGATTTCCCTATGCCTATGGCTGTTAGTGCTGAAAAAGCGGCTGACTATATAATCAAAGGCGTAAAAAAACGCCGTAAAGAAGTCCATTTTCCGTATCGTTTCACACTTATATTAAAAGCACTGCGAATATTGCCACTTTCGCTTTGGCTTAAAATTGCAAAAGGATTAACCCGTTGAAAAAAATAGCAATAATTGGGACTGGTGTATCAGGTTTAACTTGCGGACACCTATTGCATAGGCATTATGATGTCACACTATTTGAAAAGAATGATTATATTGGTGGCCATACTGCCACAGTTGATGTAAATCACAGCGGTATTAACTACGCAGTTGATACCGGTTTTATCGTATTTAACGATAGAACATACCCTTACTTTGAAAAGCTGCTTGAACGTATTGGTGTAAAACGTAAACCGACCCAAATGAGCTTTAGCGTTCATAATGAAGCCACAGGTTTTGAGTACAATGGGCATACATTCACTAGTTTGTTTGCTCAGCGCAGAAATATAGTTAGACCTAAGTTTTGGCGTCTATTGTACGATATTGTGCGTTTTAACAAACTCTGTAAGGCCTTGTATGAAAAAGGCCAATACACTGAGCAATCACTTGGTGAGTTGCTACAACAACATCGCTTTAATGACTTCTTTAAATACCACTACATTTTGCCAATGGGTGCGGCTATTTGGTCGACAAGCATTAAAGAAATGGAAAACGTGGGCGTAGAGTTTTTTGTAAAATTCTTTTTTAACCATGGTTTATTAGACATTACTAACCGCCCGCAATGGTATGTCATTCCAGGTGGCTCTCGTGAATACATTAAACCGTTGATTGCTGGTTTTGCTGATAAAATACAGTTAAACACTGACATTAAATCGGTAACCAGAGACGAGCAAGGAGCCACCATTACATTTGCTGATGGTCAGCAAGCCCTGTTTGATAAAGTTATTTTTGCGTGTCACTCAGATCAAGCGTTATCGTTACTCGCTGATGCCTGCGAGCAAGAAAATAAGGTGTTGGGCGCTATCCCATACACTGAAAACTCGGTGGTACTGCATACTGATGTATCATTATTACCAGATAGGAAAGCAGCGTGGGCGAGCTGGAATTATTTATTAAACAATAATACCGACAAAGCCGCTGTTGTTACTTATCAAATGAATATACTGCAAGGGATAGAGTCTGATACCCAGTTTTGTGTCACTTTAAATCACCTAGAAGGGATCAATCAAAGCAAGATTTTACGTGAGTTTACTTATCACCATCCTGTGTTCAATCAACAATCTATTGCTGCTCAACAGCTGAAAAATACGGTTGACGGTCAAAACAATACTTATTTTTGTGGGGCTTATTGGTACAACGGCTTTCATGAGGATGGTGTGCGCAGTGCCGTCGATGTTGCAAAACAACTTGGAGTAGAGTTTGACTAATGCAGTGTATTTAGGCGATGTAAAGCATCGCCGTTTTGCTGTAAAACACCATGCGTTTAATTACCCACTTTATATGCTGTGGGTTGATTTAAATAATACTCACTCGCTCAATGGCGTCCATAAGCAGCTTGGGACTTCAGGTTTTAAAGCATTAAAGTTTGAGCAATCTGATTATTTACAAGGGTTACCAGGTAGCCAACATCAGCCAATTATAGAGCGTGCTCATGCGCAGCTATCCCAGCTGGGCGTAGATGAAAAATTTAGTCATGTATACCTGCTAGGACAATTACGCTGTTTGGGCATTTATTTTAGTCCAGTTAACTTTTATTTTTTTGGTCATCAAGATAATGAATTTAGTTACATGGTGGCTGAGGTGAGTAATACTCCATGGAATGAGCGACATTACTACTTGGTTCCATTACAAAAAAAAGTGAACTTTAAGAAAGTATTTTCCGTATCACCTTTTATGAATTTGGATATGAACTATCATTGGACTGTGCGACAAAAGAAAGACAATATACTGATACGTATAGAAAATAAGCGCGATGAAGAACTACTTTTTGATGCTTCATTAAGGTTACAGCGCCAACCCTTGTGCAATAAACAAATGAGCAAGCTGTTGAAGCGCTTTCCTGCGATGACATGGTCTATTTTCAGAGGTATTTACTATCAGGCATTTAAGTTGTTTGTTAAAAAAGTCCCATTTTTAGGTCACTCAGGCAAACTTTAAAATTTAATTTATGTTGTTTTACAAGTAATAACAATAATATAGGTAAGTATATGGAAAAGGTATCGAGCTTACGCGTTCAGGAACGCACTAGTTGGTTTACTAATTTTTATAAAAAGTTAGTGTTTAAAGCGTTCTCGTCAATTGAAACGGGTCAGATAGTGCTAGTTGAGAACAATCAACAGTCTGTATTTGGGGATGTGTCTTCAGAGCTAAAAGTAACGGTAACCGTTAACGATAATGCCATGTACAAAGCGTTTGCTCTTTCTGGAAGTGTCGGGGCGGGCGAGTCTTACATTTTAGGGCAGTGGCAATGTGACAATTTAACTCGCCTAATCGAAATTTTTGCGATTAACCAAGATCAATTAGATGCATTTGAAAAGAAATTCGCGTTTTTTAGCAATATCGCTCACCGTATAAAACACATAAAAAACAAAAACTCACACGCTGGTTCAAAAAAGAATATTGTTGCTCACTATGACTTAGGAAATGATTTATACGAGTCTTTTTTAAGCAAAGAAATGCTTTATTCGAGTGCAGTATATCCAACTAAAGATGCTACCTTAGAGCAAGCCCAGCAATACAAACTACAACGTATATGCGAACAGGTTGAGCTTCAACAAGGTGATACAGTTATTGAAATTGGTACAGGGTGGGGGGCGTTTGCAATTTATGCTGCAACTCATTACGACTGTCATGTAACGACCACAACTATTTCTGACGAACAACACGACTATGTTGCTAACAAGGTTAAAGAGCTTGGGCTTGAAAGCAAAATCACATTGCTCAAGCAAGACTATCGCTTATTGACTGGCAAATACGATAAGTTAGTCTCAATTGAGATGATAGAAGCCGTTGGGCATGAATACTTACCCAGCTTCTTCACTAAGTGCGGTGAGTTATTGAAGGATAATGGTGCTATGCTTATTCAAGCAATTACGATTAGCGATCAGCGTTATCAACATTACTTAAAAAATTCAGACTTTATACAACAGTATATCTTCCCTGGTGGGTGTTTGCCTTCGCTTAATGAAATGAGTGAACAAATTAAAAATAACACCGATATGAATATACACACTATCAATGATATTGGTGCTCACTATGCCCGCACTCTTGCAGATTGGCGTGAGCGTTTTATTGCCAGCTGGCCAAAGCTTGATAGTAATAAGTTTGATGACCGTTTCTATCGCTTATGGCTATTTTACCTTGCCTATTGTGAGGGGGCATTCAGAACCCGAGCAACTAGTACCGTGCATTTAATGGCACGCAAACCACGCTTCACGAGTAGTAATGATGAGATTGCACTCGCTTATTAATTTTGTGCTGTTTCAGGTAGTGTGGTTTATGTGCCTGCTACTTGAACAGGGCTCATTAGTTTTTTCTGCTGTAGTCATAGCGTTGATGTTTTACTTATCAGCACAAAAAAAACAAGACGCTTTACTGGTTTTAAAAGCCCTGCCATTGGCTCTATTGTGTGAATTTATTGCGGTTCAGTTAGGGCTATTTGAGTTTAAAGTTCAACCGTTCCCATTTTGGCTGGTGTTTTTATGGATTGCACTAGTGCTGTGTATTAACACTTCAATGTCGTTTCTAACTAAGCTTAAACTGTGGCAAGCATTTTGTGTGTGTTTGTTATTCGCGCCAGGCAGTTATTGGGCCGGCTCGCGATTTGAGGTATTAGAGTTAGGAATGCCACTGTGGCAATTTTGGCCACTTTACGGTGCTTTATGGGCTGCAACATTCACCCTTATTTTATTTATAAACGGTAAAATAGGCGAGTTTGTTAAGCAATAACACAATACTGCTTGGAGATAAGGATGAAAACGCTTCTAAATATACTCATGGTTCATGTTTTATTTAGCCCTTTTGCTTACGCTGATACCCAATTTAACAAGGTAGGCGAAGCGCGGATGGAGTATCTTTTTTGGGATGTTTATGATGCAACACTTTACACACCTTCTGGCACTTACACAGCAAAGCAAGCTCCTGTTAAATTCACCTTAACTTATTTGCGTGACTTTGACGCTAAAGACATTGTGAAAGCGACTAATGAACAGTGGCAGCACTTAGGTAAACCCCAACTTTCAGAGCGCTATGCAGATAAGTTACTATCCATATGGCCAAATATTAAAAAAGGTGAATCGTTAACTCTACTGACTGATCAGCAAGGGTACAGTACTTTTTTTCACAATGAGAACCAAATAGGTCGTATTAACGATGCCACATTTGCTGAGGATTTCTTAGCTATCTGGTTAAGTGAAAACACGTCAGAACCAACAATTAGAAATCAACTACTAGGGATTTAATATGATTAACCTAAAACGCGTTAAAGTTGCCATGGTATTGGCTGTTAGTTTTTTTATTGTCAGCTGTTCAGCCCCAAGTGTTGAACATTATAAGGGTTCAGAGCCAAATTTCGATTTTAAGACTTTTTTCAGTGGCGATTTAAAAGCCTATGGCGTTGTACAAGATTTTAAAGGTGAATTAACCCGCAAGCTTGTTGTTGACTTAAAGGCTACTTGGAACGGTAATCAGGGCACTATTGAAGAAGACTTTATTTACGATGATGGTGAGACACAAAAACGCATCTGGAAAATTACCTTAAACGACGATAACACCTTAACAGGAACAGCCTCTGATGTTTTAGGAATAGCTACCGGTGAGAGTGACGGCAGTGTGTTTCACTGGAATTACAATGTCGAGATCCCTTACGATGGCAGCACATTGGAAGTAAACTTTGACGATTGGATGTACCTAGTAACAAGTACGCGTTTAATAAATCGTACTTCTATCGTCAAGTTTGGTGTTGAAGTCGGCGAAGTAACATTAGTGATAGAAAAGGTACAGTGAGCCATTAAAGTGCAAAGCTGCACTAATAGTGTGCCTAAATTAAGCTTTTGTTAACCCAACTCTCTGTATTTTACAGTTAATTTATTTATTTTTACTAATTTTTTAGTATTTTAGATAAAAAACGTAATTTGCTGTTGCTAACTCTTCGAAAATGCATAAAGATAGGATTTGCAAAGGCAAAATAATAACGAATAGGAATCTAATAATGAACAAAGCTCAACTAGTTGAAAAAATCTCTACTGACGCAGAAATCTCTAAAGCAGCCGCAGCACGTGCACTTGAGGCATTTACAGGCGCTGTAACTTCTTCATTAAAAGAAGGTAACTCTGTTGCGTTAGTTGGTTTTGGTACTTTTTCAGTTAAAGAACGTGCTGCTCGCACAGGTCGTAATCCACAAACGGGTGCAGAAATCCAAATTTCAGCTGCGACTATCCCAAGTTTTAAACCAGGTAAAGGTCTTAAAGATCAAGTAAATCCATAATTTGAGATTTATGAATAAAAAAAAGGGCTATTTAGCCCTTTTTTTTGCACTAAATTTAACGCTTATTTAGCTTTAAGTGCTTTATCTCCTCGCCCAATGCCGACCGCACCTGAGCGAACTACTTCTATAATGTCGGTTTCGTGGCGTAAGGTATCCAAAAACGATTCTATTTTATCGGTGCTGCTTACTAATTGAAGGCTGTAACTTTGTCGGCCCATATCTAAAATAGCCCCCTGAAATACATCAACAACGCGGGTAACTGCCGCACGAGTCGCTTCATCTTTGGCAAAGACTTTTACTAACAGAAGTTCGCGCTCTATGTGACTCATTTCAGTTAAATCAATAACTTTAAGTACATCGACCAGTTTGTTTACTTGCTTCGTTATTTGCTCAACAATTCTGTCATCGCCTTTAGTGGTTACCGTAATACGAGAAAGAGACTCATCATCTGTAGTGCCCACCGTTAAGCTATCAATATTGTATGCTCGTTGAGAAAAAAGCCCCACTATACGTGATAACGCACCGGGTTCATTCTCTAATAATATAGATAATATACGACGCATTATGCTTTCACTCCTTTTCTTAACCACATCTCGTCTATGCCACCATGCTTAATTTGCATCGGGTAAACATGTTCTTTTTCGTCTACTAAAATATCTAAAAATACTAATCTATCAGTGATCGACATTGCTTTGTCTATCGCAGGTTGTAATCCATCAAGGGTGTTTACCCTGATCCCTACATGGCCATAGCTTTCAACAAGCTTTACAAAATCAGGTAAAGACTCCATATACGATGAAGAGTGTCTGCCACCATAAATCATGTCTTGCCATTGTCTGACCATACCCAGTGAGCGGTTATTTAAGGAGATCACCTTTACTGCTAAGTTATACTGTAAACAGGTTGATAGCTCTTGGATGTTCATTTGAATAGAGCCGTCGCCAGTTACACATAAAGACTCTTTTTCAGGAAAAGCCAGTTTAACGCCCATTGCCGCAGGTAATCCAAAACCCATAGTCCCTAGGCCACCTGAATTGATCCACTGACGAGGGTGTTTAAATGGGTAATACTGCGCCGCAAACATTTGGTGTTGGCCAACATCAGAGCTAACATAAGCATCTCCGTTAGTGGCTTCATATATTGCCTCGATAACTGCTTGAGGTTTAATTTTGTCACCATCATTATTGTAACTAAGGCATTTTTGTTCACGCCAGCTGATCACTTGTCGCCACCAATCTTCTTGTGCACTGCGATCAATTTTAATCGAACTGTTATCTATGGCAGTTTGTAATTGCTCCAGTACCGTCGCTAAACAGCCAACAACAGGAATATGTGATTTAATGGTTTTAGAAATAGAGGTTGGATCAACATCTACATGGACAATAGTGGCATTTGGGCAGAATTTTTGAACGTTATTAGTAACCCGATCATCGAATCGTGCGCCAAGCGCCAAAATAACATCGGCATTGGCCATGGCTTTATTTGCTTCTAATGTACCGTGCATACCTAACATACCAATAAAGTTAGGGTGAATGCCCGATATACCACCTAGTCCCATAAGCGTGTTGGTAATAGGGGCGTTAAGTGACTCGACTAAATGAGTTAGTTGCTCTGAGGTGTTTGAAAGCACAATACCGCCACCCGAGTAGATAACCAGTTTCTTCGCTTCTAAAATAGCAGTAACAGCTTTACGAATTTGTTTAGAATGACCCTTTGTATTTGGATTATAGGTTCTGAGCTCAGTTGCCGCTGGAAAGTTGTAAGCAAAAGTTAGTTCTGGGTTAAGCATGTCTTTAGGAAGCTCTACTACAACAGGACCAGGGCGTCCTGTGCTGGCAATATAAAAAGCTTTGGCAAGTATATTAGGGATTTCACTCGCGCTTCTACAATTAAAGCTATGTTTTACAATAGGGCGAGAGCAACCAACAATATCGGTTTCTTGAAACGCGTCATCGCCAATAAGATTTGTTGGCACTTGACCTGATAATACCACCATAGGAATTGAATCCATATACGCAGTTGCTATGCCTGTTACACAGTTTGTTGCACCAGGTCCGGATGTAGCAAGTACAACACCTACTTCACCGGTTGCTCTTGCGTAGCCATCGGCCATGTGTGTAGCCGCTTGTTCATGGCGTACTAAAATGTGCTCAATATCATCTTGCTGAAAAAGTGCGTCGTATAAATCTAATACTGAGCCGCCGGGGTAACCAAATATATACTTTACCTTTAGCTCTTTTAATGACTTAACAACCAATTCAGAGCCATTATATTCTTGTCTACTCATCCTCATTCCTCTGTTGATTATATGCAAAAAAAAACCCTCGCGTAGTGCGAGGGTTTTAAAAAGCATTTTTCACCTTTTAATACATCCCCGCTGGGCTTATCACTAAGACCAGTACGAGTAAGACTAAAAGGCGAAATTGTGTATTCATGATGTTTTGCTCTTAAAATAAAATGCTGTTTAAATTACAATTTTTGTATGTGGTTATTTTTAAGGCTTTTGAGTACTCATGTCAACCAAAAACTGCATTTTTAGATTAAAATTTCATTTTTTAATTCATTTTAATCTATTAGTCTATTTTTTGTGAGTTTTTCTTACTTATTAGCAGATATTATGCAGATTTCTGTTGTGGTTGGGCTTGAGGAAGGTGGTTAAAACGCATAAATACGGTATTTCTTAGACATAAAAAAAGCCAGCTAATGCTGGCTTATTAATCTAACAGTATTAATTACAGACGGTCAATTACTGATTGTGTGAAATCAGTAGTGCCGTGGCTGCCGCCTAGATCACGAGTAGTACGGTCGCCTGATTTAATTACATCAGCAACAGCACTACGAATACGCTCAGCTGTATCGCCCATGTTTAAATGCTCTAGCATTTGAATAGAGGCTAAAATTACTGACGTTGGGTTCGCAAGGTTTTTACCAGCAATATCCGGCGCACTACCGTGAACAGCTTCAAAAATAGCAGCATCTTCGCCAATGTTTGCACCAGGCGCCATGCCTAAACCGCCAACTAAGCCCGCACATAAGTCAGATAAGATATCGCCGAATAAGTTAGTTGTAACGACAACGTCAAACTCTTCAGGGGTCATTACAAGCTTCATACATGTTGCATCAACAATCATTTCAGTTGATTCAATTTCTGGGTAACGCTCAGCTACTTCACGCGCTACTTTTAAGAATAACCCAGAGGTTGATTTTAAAATATTTGCTTTATGTACAGCGGTCACTTTTTTACGGCCTTCACGCACAGCAAGTTCGTATGCGAATGTAACAATTTTTTCTGCGCCTTCGCGAGTGATCACTGATTTTGCTTCAGCTTCAGTCCCATCTTCTGATACAACTTGGCCTGCACCTGAATACATGCCTTGTGTGTTTTCACGAATAGTGATGATATCAATATCGTCGTAACGTGCTTTAGTACCGGCAAACGATTTAACCGGGCGTACATTAGCGTATAAACCAAATTGCTTACGAAGTGTTACGTTGATTGATGTAAAACCTTCGCCCACAGGCGTGGTTAGTGGACCTTTTAAGGTAATTTTATTTTTAGCAATTGTGTCAATTGTTTCTTGTGGAAGCAACTCGCCTGTTTTCTCAAGCGCAGCTAGGCCAGCGTCAACAAATTCATAATCAAAATCGCATCCTGCGGCTTTTAGTATTTCAAGTGCTGAGTCGATAATGCTTGGGCCGATGCCGTCGCCTTTGATCACTGTTATGGTTTGTTTGGCCATGAACTTTTCCTTTAAAGATTTGGATACACATATAAATAATAAACACTTTCAGAGTTTAGACTACTTATATGACAGGGGTGCTAAATTTAAGCCGGCATTTATACCAATATATCACTCATTTTGCCAGTTTATAGTATGAATACAGGGTATAACTTTAAGTTATAGTGATAATAAGTCAGCTAAATACTATTGTGTAACCCTAAGCGCAGCAGTGATTGATTAAAATCTACCTCAGTTTGCCAGCCATGGCGACGAAGTTGTTGATTCAATGTTTGTTGTTGCCACGCTGTTAATGGCTGGTTGGGTTTTAATATACGCTGCGCCACAACTTTTAATGCTGCCCATAATTGACTAGCATCATCAAGCTGCTTTTTAGGGAGCTGCTCAGCTTTTAATAAAGCCGATGCCCAAGGATCGCCACTTAGTAATTCGTTAAACTCGTTGTGTAAATGAGTGGCATCTATGTTGTTTATACCAAAAAATGTACTAAACGGTGTATCGAGAGATTTATTCGGTGTTTGATCTATGATGATTTTTCTTGAAACATCAGGGCTGTAATGTATCAGTACATAATATAAATAGGCATATAAGCTTAAGCTAATACGCTCACTTTGAACGCTAGGATTATGTTTAACTAATAGCTCTAATATATTTACTAAACAGCTAATACGGGTGTATAAAAAGGCATGTAGAGGATGAGCAATGCTATTTACTAATTGTTCAAACACGACCCCTTGAATAATAGCGGGTGCTTTATCGTAACCCACCATAGATAAGCTGTGCCTTAAATCTTTAGCGGCTAATCGCTCTTTATTGTAGTGCTTTACTGCTAAACACACTGACTTTACAACATCAGGGTAGGGAGTAAGTAAGGTGTTTAAAGCTTTAAAACTGTATTCTTTTTGCGTTTTTATTTGTTTTACTAACTGATACAAAGGCGTTTGTGCAGATTGATTATTATGCGTGATATTAAGATGTTCACTGTCCCATATTTTTAAAAATAAGCGATTATCGTTGCATTCCCATGCTTTTGAGTCATCCACTAAGGACGCTTTTATACGATACCATACCATCTTAGTATTGGCGTTATTAACTATAATATGTCGGCCTTGTGTATCAGTGGCTAAATAAACCATAGCTTGGTCGGCATAAACAACTTGGCTGCCTGGTATATATCGTCCTATATGAGCAACTAACGCTTTTAATAACGCTTGTGCAAATGAGTTAGGGGTTCTTATATATAAATCAGCGACCGCTTTATAAAAATTTATGTGCTGTTGCTTTGTATTACAAGTAACGTTAAGCGCTAGTATATTTGCTAAAGCAACCACCACACTAGCACCGTCATAAAGCATAATTTTAGGTGTATCTAATAATGCATGTTTGTATTTGCTGAGTTTAGCCAAAATATGGGCAATTTTATGTGCAGGTTGCTTAGCCGTTAATAGTACTTTGGCAGCAAGCTTATGGCGTAACGACCATATTTTTTTATCGGCTTCGTTAAACGCTTGCTGTTCAGCTAGCTTATTTAATTGCTTAGCAACACAAAGGTGCTCAACTAGTGAAGCACTAATATAAAGCTCGGTTAAATCGTTGTCGTAGTTTTGGCTACTACACAAAGCACAGGTTAATACACACTGATTAACGACTAAATTGGTTGCGTAACTATACTGTGTTTTATATAGATTTAACTGAGTTTGTAAGGCCGCTGGGTTTTGTTTGTATAACGCTGCGTATTGCTCTGATAGTTTACACACAAGAGGGTAAAAGGTATGCCACTGACTTTTGTTGTTATGGGAGCTTAAAAGCAATTGTGTGCTTTCGAGTAGTTTTTTTAGTTTACCCGACAGTGGAGCTTCCATTAAGTTTTCCCGTCATTATGCTCAAGGTATTTTTCATAAGCACTTGGGCCCCACATTATTAGTTGGCCATTTTTAAATAGCAACCCAGTACATTCATCCATGGTGGTGATGCCGTCAGAAGTTTTATGTTGGGTGCGATAAAAAATTACTTGCCATACTTGCTCGCCATCACGTTTAGCATAGGTTAAATCTGGACTACCTAAGTATTCAAGCACATCATTTAGCGTAAAGGTATCTTCCAAGCGCAATTTCTCTATATAGCGTTTATTAAAAGCTTCTCTATCTTGCCAAATCATAGCTTGTGGATCGTCTTTATAAAACATAATAACCGTCGTGGCTATTAGTGCATATAAACCTAATCCTAATATTAAATACCTAAAAAACTTTTTAAACATTGCTAACCCAGATCAAAACACCTATTACTAGTATACGTACTGCTAAAGTGCAGCGCTATTAACTTGCGACTAATTAAGCCTTAACTGCTTTAAACTAAAGCCTAAATGGATATCTGTACGCAAACTCACCAACTGCTTAGAAATAATAAACATATCCATATCTTCATTCAGCTTTTTTTGTAACCGCGCGTTTAACGATTCATCCTTTAACGCTTCTTCAATAGAGCTATATTGATTAACCAATTGCTGCGCAGATTTAACACCAATACCTTTCACACCCGGAATGTCATTGGTTTTATCGCCTGCTAATGCCCAAAAGTCGATGAGTTTATGTTGAGCGACAGCAAAGCGCTCTTCAATATGTTCTTTATTCAGGTGCTGCTTTTTAAAGTAATCGTATACTTCAATATGCTCATTCAAATGAGGTAAAAATCCTTTATCCGTAGAGACAATGGTGTTGTTTATCTGATTATTAGCGGCTTTATGCGCTAAAGTCGCAATAATATCGTCGGCTTCATCGTTAGTCGGTTCAAATACCACAATACCGGTTTCTTCAATGGCCGCTTTAAAATGAGGTAACGCGCTTTTTAGAGTCTCTGGCATAGGAGCACGCGAATGTTTGTAGTCTTTATAAAAGTGGTAACGCCAGCTTTTGTCACCATCAAAAACGGCTATTGCATGGGTTGCATTGGTGGTTGTTAAAAGCTTTTTGCATGCATGTGCAACTCGGGCACAGCATGCTTTTAACATGTGTTCGTCGCTATGATGGCTTTGGTTTGCATCAACAGCATAAATGCGCCTAATTAAATTAAGCGCATCAATAAGGAGTAAATGGGGATTCAATTATAAACTCACGCTTTTATTGTATAACAAGGGATATACTTACTTCCGGGAAGTTTCATTCTACCTTGTTCTACAAACGCTTGTAAAAGTTTGTCCATTGCTTTCATTAAATCAGGCTCACCACTTAGTACATAGGGGCCATGCTCGTTAATTACATTTAAGCCTTCTTCTTTTACGTTACCGGCAACAATTCCCGAAAACGCACGGCGTAAATTAGCTGCAAGCTGTTGTTTGGGCTGATCAAGGTGTAAATCAAGTGACGCCATGGCTTCATGAGTTGGGTAAAAAGGCTGCTGAAAATCATTTTCTATTTTCAACGTCCAATTAAAGTAATAAGCATCGCCTTGGCTTTTACGATATTCGCGAACTCCGCTCATAGCCGATTTAAGCTTTTGGCTAACTAATTGAGGATCATCAATAATCACTTCAAATTTACTCAGTGCGGCATCGCCTAAAGTCATTTGAATAAACTTACAAAGCTCTTCAAAGTAAGCTTTGCTGTGTTTAGGGCCAGTTAAAATAACCGGTAAACATTGCTTTTCGTTTTCGGGGTGTAACAAAATACCTAATAAATATAGCAACTCTTCGGCTGTACCTGCGCCACCTGGAAAAATTATAATGGCATGTGCGGTACGAACAAATGCCTCAAGACGTTTTTCAATATCGGGTAAAATAACCAGTTCATTTACAATCGGATTGGGTGGCTCTGCCGCTATAATGCTTGGCTCAGTTAAACCTAAATAACGATTATTGGTAATACGTTGCTTTGCATGGCCAATGGTTGCGCCTTTCATTGGGCCTTTCATTGCACCAGGCCCACAGCCGGTACAAATATTTAACCCACGTAACCCCAGTTCATAGCCAACTTGTTTAGTGTATTTATATTCGACTTCGTTAATCGAATGGCCACCCCAACATACAATCATGTTAGGTTCGCTATTTACTTTAAGTGCGTCGGCATTTCTTAGCATGTCAAAAACCATGTGAGTAATGGCTTTTGTTTCCTGCAGGTTTTTTTCATACTTTTGGCAAATAAACAAAATATCGCGAATAACCGAAAATATGTGCTCATGTATACCAGTTACTATGTGGCCATCAACAAAGGCTGTTTGCGGAGGATTTTCTAATTCAATTTTTATACCGCGTTCACGGCTGACCAAGCGTATATCAAAATCTTTATGTTTATCGTAAATATCATTGCTTACATCGGTGTGGCTGCCTACATTAAGCACGGCCAATACACAGTTTCTAAATAGTCTGTAGCGTTCGCTGGTTGATGATTGCTCGAGTAAGTCTACTTCTAGCTGCGACAATAAGTCTAATACCCCTGTAGGGTTTAATTGTATTAGCATCGACATTCTCCTTGAAACTTCTTGGGTAAATTTACTGCGTAGTTATGCCTTATACTCAAAGGTAAAAGTGCATAACACTATTTACTAATACACAGACGATCCCGGCCTGAGTTTTTAGCATCGTATAGAGCTTCATCGGCTCTATCAAACGCTTTTAGAGGCGTATCACCCACTTCAAATTGGGTTGCGCCTAACGAAACGGTAATTTGAATTTGTTTGTCTTTAAATTTAAATGGGATCTTTTTAATCGACAGTCTTAATTTATTGAGATGCTCGACAGCGTTATCAAGTGATGTACGAGGCATTAATAACACAAACTCTTCGCCGCCATAACGGGCAATAAAGTCAGTTTGTCTAATCGATTTTTGCAGCGCTTTGGCAATCACTTGCAAGGTAATGTCGCCGGCTGTGTGACCAAAGCGATCGTTAATTGATTTGAAATGATCAACATCAATAACCACTAAGGTTATGTCTGACGGTTGTTCATTAAACAAATTAATTTCGTGATTGTAGCGTTCGTCAAAGGCTGCTCGATTAGGTAACTTGGTAAGACTGTCGAGTAAACTTTTAAAGCGTTGTTCATTTAAACGTTTTTTATAATTACTAACTTTGTTTTCTAAACTGCCAATTCTATCGTTTATATGTGCAAAGCTAGAAATTAAAATTTGGCGATCTTTTTGTTCCAGTTGTTCTTTTTCTAGAATGTCTGCACTCAATGAGCGTAACTCATTTTCAACCAATTGCTTTAACTCTGTAATTGATGTTGCTTTATTTGTTTGTGTATTTAAATTTTTTAATTTTTCACCAATTCGTTGATTAATTGATTCGAATTCAACATTCATCGATTCAGAATGTTCTCTGGTTGAAACCAATGAACTATGTAGCTCTCCAAGCGTTTGGTTTAATGAAGTTAAAAAGCTTTGCGCTGACGCACGCTCAACTTGAATGCTTTGTACAATGAGTGTGATTACATCAATTGCTGCATCAAGAAGTTGGTCTACGGCTTTATTTTTAGCGATACGTTTTTTTATTAAATACAGCTCATCGTTGGCTTCTTCTTCAAGTACTAACTGACTAACTAATTTAAATAGCTTTTCAGTAAGAGCACTAAGATTTGGAGGCTCAAAGGTATCGTTGCTTTTAGCTAATAAAGCTTGATGATAAAAAGTGATCAGCTGATTTAAAACAGGTATAAAACCATGTACTGATTGAATATCGTCTAGCTCGTTATCGAGTAAGTGGCGCAGTGTTCTGCGGGTATCGTTAGGTAAACCTTTGGTTTGTTGTAATTGCTTACCTGCATTTTGTACACTGGTGAGAAGATCACGTTGATGTGCTAGTTGAATGGCTTCTTGGTTTTTTAGCAAAGCTAAAATATCATCCACCAAAGGAGCAAAGTCTTCATAACCCATTCCTTTGTTTAATGCGTTTCGAAACTTAGCTAGGCGGTTATCAAGCTCAGTATCAAGTCCCTTACAGCTTAATGATAACTTAGCTGCAAAATTAGAAAGCGTACTCACTTGATGTTGGCGAGCACTTTCTACTACTTTTCTACTGTCGATTGCTTGCTTTAGTTTTTGTTCCACCGTATTGGAGCTCCTAGACACCTACACACCATTATCTTAATACCTTTATTGTTTTAGTTTACAACAAAAACATATTAATAGTAGGGATGAGATCAAAAACTTAATGTTTTTAATAACAAAATACGAGCGATCTTAAATATAAGTGCATTTACCGCTTTTAATTCACTTTTAAAATGGGTCTTGTTAACCTTGGTACAACAATACGTTATATAAAAAAGAGCCTTCATGAAAAAGCTACTTGCCTTATCAATTTTAGCTGCCTGTTCAGCACCTGTATTTGCCGACGTTAACTACGCTTTAAATATCTCTCAGCCAGAACATCATTTAGGTGATGTAAATGTAGAGTTTCCTAAAACTGCGCAGTCTTATTTAGATGTAAAATTGCCAGCATGGCGTACTGGTCGCTACGAAATTTTAAACCTTGCCAATGGCGTTCGCTATTTTAAAGCCAGCGACGATGAAGGTAATGCATTAAAGTGGGAAAAAATAGACCACAGCACATGGCGTGTTCATTTAAATGAGCCGACTCAAGTCAATGTTGATTACCAAGTGTATGCCAATGAGCTAGGTAAGCGCGCTCGCCATATTGACGATAGCCATGCGTTTGTTGATGCATCGGGCTTTTTTATGTTTAGCGAGTCATTTCGCCAAGAGCCAGTTACGGTTGAATTAAACGTACCTAAAGCATGGCGCTCTGTGTCAGGTATGGAAAATTATAAAAACAAACACAGCTTTAAAGCCAGTGACTACGACGTGCTAGTTGATTCTCCAATAGAAACCGGTGTTAATGAACTGCGTACTTTTGAAGTTGATGGCCGTGAGTATGAACTAGTGGTGTGGGGCGAAGGTAATTACGACATAGAACTGATGCTAACCGATCTGAAAAAGCTAGTGGCAACGGGCAATGTAATTTGGGACAGCTACCCGTATGAGCGTTATGTATTTATGGTGCATGCTACATCGGGCGCGGGCGGTGCAACCGAACACTTAAACTCAACTATTATTCAACGCCCACGTGATCGCTTTGCTAAACGTGAAGACTATTTAGCTTTTATCAGTACAGCGGCACATGAATTTATTCATACTTGGAATGTAAAAGCATACCGTCCTAAAGGACTTGCGCCATATGACTACACTAATATTAATTATTCAAAATTGCTGTGGATTGCTGAAGGGTCTACCAGCTATTTTGAAGATCATTTATTAGTGCGTTCGGGTATTCAAACCACCGATGAATTTTTTAAGAACTTTAGTAAAACCATTAATCGCCACCTCACTACCCCTGGTCGTGAAGTGCAAAGTGCAAGTGAAACCAGCTTTGATAAATGGATAAATCAAGGTGGCGATCATGCACGTAATTACGGCACTAATATTTATCTTGAAGGCTCGTTATTGTCGATGGCGTTAGA
This sequence comes from Pseudoalteromonas sp. 11L1, assembly GCF_055397545.1. The sequence goes on from NZ_AP041142.1 coordinate 299,484, forward strand.
TATAGACCTACTTGAAAAAAGCCAAGGTAAAATAAGCTATAAAGACGTACACAACGAACTTTATAAGCAACATAAGCTACCAGCGGGTTTTACTGAACAAGACGTATTAGCTATTTTAAAACAACTATCAGGACGTGATTACAGCGCTTGGTGGCAAGAAAATGTTAGCACACCAGCCAGCCTAGATTTTGATGAATTACTGGCAAAAGTTGGTTTAAGCTTTGAATTACCAGAAAAAGCCAAGGCCACACCAAGCTTAGATGCCTTTACTAAAAATACTGGTGAGTTACTAACACTTACCCATGTACGCCGCGATGGCGCAGCATGGCAAGGTGGCTTAACTACAGACGATAAACTCGTCGCTATTAACAAAAAGCATGTAGGGAAAAACTTAACCGCGAGCCTAGAAACCTTTAAAGCAGGAGACAAGGTAACTGTTGATTTTATTCGCCGTGATGCATTAATGTCGACTGAGCTTGTGTTGTCTGAAGATTTCGACAAACCTAAAAAAGTAGTCGCTAATAAAAATGCTACTGCTGAGCAAAAAGCGCTGTTTAAAGCATGGATGGGCGTAGCGCATCCAAATGATGTGAAAAAAGACGACTAACATCGTTTATCTTTTTGTTTAAAAAGGAGCTTAGGGTCACAAACCCTGAGCTCCTTTTTTGTTTATTGAGCGCTATATTGTAACAATTTATCTCAGCGCAGTTGACCTAACTCATACTTAATGAGTAATCTGCTGGTTCAATAATAAAAGGGATTCTATAATGCGTTTAAAACCTCTTGTTGCCACATTGGTAGTAACCTGTTCACTGGCACTTTCTTCTGCGGTCCATGCCGATGAAGGCATGTGGCAACCTCATCAATTACCAGAGCTTGAGTCAATTTTAAAAGCCAAAGGGCTTGAAATTAGCGTTGATTCAATTTCAAAATTAACCGAATTTCCAATGAATGCGGTTATCAGCTTAGGCGGTTGTACAGCCTCGTTTGTTTCGCCAAAAGGCTTAGTTGTAACTAACCATCACTGTATTTATGGTTCGGTGCAATATAATTCAACGCCTGAAAATAACATTTTAGAAAATGGCTTTTTAGCAAAAACACCGGCTGAAGACCTACCAGCTGCGCCAGGTTCACGTGTGTACGTAACCGAAACAGTGACCAATGTGACCGATAAAGTGATTAGCGGCACTAACGAGCTAAGCGCAAAAGCACGCTATGATGCGTTAGAAAAAAATCAAAAAGCACTCGTTGCACAGTGTGAAGCTGATGCTAGCTACCGTTGTAATGTGTATTCGTTTCATGGTGGTTTAGAGTTTTACCTAATTAAATCGCTGGAAATTAAAGATGTACGTTTAGCGTATGCACCTGCCATGGGCGTAGGTAAATATGGTGGCGATATAGATAACTGGATGTGGCCGCGCCATACAGGCGATTTTGGTTTTTACCGCGCCTATGTAGGTAAAGATGGCAAGCCAGCAGAGTACAGTGAAGATAACGTACCGTACGTGCCAAAGTCTTACTTAAGTGTAAGTGCTAAAGGCGTTCAAGAGGGCGACTTTGTTATGGTAACTGGCTACCCAGGGCGTACTAATCGCTACCGTATTGCGGCAGAGGTCGATTATGTTTTTAACGACAGTTACCCTAAAGCGCGCATGCACAATACTAAATACGTGTCACTAATTGAAGAAAACTCAGAAGATGGCAGCAAAGCCCGTATTGCTTACGAAAGCACCATAGCCGGTTACAACAACTACATTAAAAACTATGGTTCAATGATTGAAAGCTTCAAAAAAGGCACCATGTTTGAGCGTAAAAAACAGTTTGAACAGGAACTTACAAGCTGGATCAACAGCGATAGCGAACGTAAACAGCGCTACGGAAATGTGCTTAATGAGTTATCGACATTAGTAGCACAATCGCAAGAGCATAGTGAGCGCGACCGTATGGTAGGCTATGTTCATCGTTCACAAATGATCAGCACGGCACGTCGTTTATATCGCTTAGCGGTTGAAAAACAAAAGCCAAATAGTGAGCGCGAATCAGGTTATCAAGAACGCGATTTACCGCGTATTAAATCTTCTCTTGAGCGTATGTCACGTCGCTTTGATGCCAATGTAGATAAAGCTATATTACTGCACTTTTTAGAGCAATATGCAGCATTACCTAAAGCAGAGCGTTTTAGTGAAATTGATAAAGCTTTTGCTTTAGAAAACGGTTTTGATAAAGCAAAACAAAGTGCATTGCTAGATGAAATGTACGCTAACTCAAGATTAGATAATGAAATTGTACGTAATTCATTATTTGAACAAACACTGAGCCAGCTTAACCAAAGCCAAGATCCGTTCATGCAATATGCAAAAGCCATATTCACAGTAATGAAAGCCGAAGAAGATAAGTCAAAAGCCTTGGCTGGTAAGTTACAAGCTGCTCGCCCAGAGTTAATGAGTGCAATTATTGCCTTTAACAAAGCGCAAAACAAACCGGTTTACGCCGATGCAAACAGCACATTACGTGTAACTTACGGCACGGTAGGCGGTTATTCTCCGCAAGATGGATTAGTGGCTACGCCGTTTACTTCACTTGAAGGCTTATTGGCTAAAAACACCGATGTTGACCCATTTAATGCGCCTAAAAAGCTGCAAGAGCAAATTAAAGCGAAGCTTTATGGTGATTACACTGGTGGCATGAATACTGTTCCAGTTAACTTTTTATCAAATGTAGACACGACAGGTGGTAACTCAGGTTCGCCAACGCTTAACGGCGATGCTGAGCTGGTGGGTTTACTGTTTGACGGTGTGTACGAAAGCATTATTGGTGATTGGGATTACAACCCAGAACTAAACCGCTCAATTCATGTAGATTCACGCTACATGCTGTGGGTAATGGATAAAGTAGATAACGCCCAAAACCTATTAGACGAAATGAAAATAGTAAAATAAGTAGCAGTTAAAATAACAAAAGGCGCTTACCTTAACCGGAAGCGCCTTTTTTGTTTAAACATGTTTGGATTAATTTAACTTAGGGTACGGGCTTCGGGGGGAGCTAATATTTGACTTTTCACTGGCGCGTTTAAGACTATGTGATGGTTTTTGTTTCTCATTTTTTGCTCATTCACTTCTCTTTGTGTAATAAGATCCTTAAGTGATTGATTTACCATGAGGGTGCAGAGAGGCTGCGCTTTTGCAGGAGCAGGGTGTTTTTAAAATTAAACTTTTTTATAATGGTAACTACGTAAGTTTAATTTACTAAATGCCAACTAGCATAATTTTACCTTGTGCCATGCCCTCAAGCTGGCAGCTAAAATCAATACGCTTTTCAGCAGGTGTTTTATACAGCAAAGTGAGCTTACGAAAAGGCGTGGTAATCACTTTGACCGTTTTGATTTGTAAACTAACGCGTGTTCGTTTGTCTAAAAAAGCAAAAGCCGTTTCCGTTAACGCTTTTTTACATGCGCTTAATGCTGTATTCGTTACAACGCCAGATAATATTGAGTTACTAATATCTTCAGCCGACAAGCTGCTATAGCCACTTGCCATTACGCAGGCGGCATAAATATCAAGTATGGCAATAGCGCGTACTTTTTGACTTTTAGGATCCTCATAAACAGCCATTACACAGGGTACTTTAGATTCATCGAATACCTGCGGTTGAATTGTGTTTACGATTAAAGACTGACTTATATGTTTATGAAACAACCGTTCTAATTGCGACAACTTTGGCAACGCTAAATCATCATTTAATTCAATTTCATCAGGAATGACTTCGTTATTTTCTACAAGTTGAACCAGAGGTAATAACTTATCGTGAAGTTGTTCATCTGTAAAAGGTTTTGATAGAACAAAAGATGCGCCAAAGCTAATGGCTTCTTCAATTTGAGACTTTTCATCAACCGTGGTTAGCATTGCTACTATTATATTAAGTTGCCTTTGCTTTATTGCACGTAATAGCGTAACTCCACACATGTCAGGCATATGCCAGTCTGTAAGCACAATATCGGGGTGCCAACTACCAATCAGCGTTAACGCTGATTTAGCATTGTTGGCTTTTTCTATTAATAACTTCCGATAGCCAAACTTTTCCAACCCTCGGCGTACTATTTCAAGTGTTGCATGGCTATCATCCACGATAAGTATTTTCACACAGGTAACTTTTTTTTTAATGTTGTTGTTATTATGGCAGATTTTTTTCACAGCGCTAAACTCTAGTAAATAAACACTTAATTTAAGATAACTAAATAATGCCATATGCCGTATTTCCGCCAGAGGTTTATCATTATATTGCTATAAATTTTGGGCTACTTATTTTAGCCGCGTGGTTTTATATTCTTTTACTGATACTCAGAGAGTTTAGGGCATTTGCACTTAGCATGGTTAAAAGTAACGGCACAATGGATGATGCTACTTTAGCTATGTGCAGAGAGTCTGTTGAAAATGCCATGAGCTATGTTAACGATAATCGAAAAACTATCGCTGAGTTAATCAGTGTACAAATGCTATTACAACAGCAATTAACTGAGGTTACTTCATCAACCAAAGATCATGTTACCGAAAAAGAACAACAGCTAATCGATGATCTCAATAAAAAATTAAAACGCTCGCATAAGTTAATCCGCAAACTTAAAGGGGATTTGGATAAAAGTGTTGAAAAATTAAAAGTTACCCGTCAAAAACTCTATGCACAATATGATGCAGTGACTGTACTTCAAGAAGAAAAAGACCAGTTACAAGCAGATTATGAAGCGCTTAAAACCGCGAGCGAAAATAGTGATAAAACATCAAACGCAGATGCATCGTCAACGCCCGATCAAACAAAGTTACTTAACACTTTAAACGAATATAAAAGGCAAATTGCAGAGCAAGACCAACTATTACAGCAATTGCAGTTACAAACTGACGGGCCAGAAAGTAGTGAAGAGCTTGACACATTAAAGCAAGAGCTAGAAAAAACCCAGTACGCACTTAAGCACCTTACAAAAGAAAAAAAATTCATTGAGGGACGCTATTTAGAAATGATGAAAAATAGCCAAAAACCAAGCTAACTAACGACTTTTTTTAGCCTTAGCGAGTAAACGTTATTACAGTGTTTTCTGCTCATTCACTTCTCTTTGTGAAATAAGGTATTTAGTGATTTATGAACGAAGAGAGCACAGAGACGCTGCGCTTTTAGAGGAAGATATAAAACAAAACTGTTTTACTAACAGTGTAATTAGGCCTTCTGATAATTAACGTGCTAACTGTTTTGGGCTAGTTGGTTGACCATACCGGTGGAGAGCCTATTTTATCGACTAAAAAATCTATAAAGACTCTCACTTTAGGCGTTAACACATTCGACTTTGGATATACTAACCAAACCGCAGCCTCATCGTCGACGATATAGTCTGGGAGTACACGAACAAGAGTGCCTTTCTCCAGCTCTTTATAAATACTCCACAAAGAACTCATACAAATACCTGCCCCTGATTCAGCTGCAATACGCATAGCTGCACCATCATCACACATGATTCGACTCTGACTTGTTTGTGGAGGAAAGTAATAAGTTGAGAGGTTTTGTGATGAGGTTAACTTTTTTGATTTTGCATTCATAAATATGAGCAGTTGATGAGAATTCAAATCATCTGGGTGTTTCGGCGTGCCTCTGTTTTTTAGATACTCAGGTGAAGCACATAAAACACGGGTATCGTTTGCTAACTTTCGACCGATTAAGCTACTATCTTGCGCAGTATAGTTTCTTAACGCCAAATCAAATCCACCTTGGATTAAATTAACTTGTGTATCAGACAAGCTAAGCTCAACGTTTACTTTTGGGTATTTGTTTAAAAACTCGGGTAAAAACGGCGCAACAAATCTTTGAGCGAACGTGGAAGATGCAGCGAATCTCAAGGTGCCGCTCACTTCTGAACTACCTTTTCCGAGTGCAGAGAAAGCGGCGTCTTCCTGTGCAATGATTTCTTTTGCGTAGGGTAAAAACTCAGTGCCTTCAATGGATAAACTAACCCTTCGAGTAGAGCGGTGAAATAAATCAGCCCCTAATTGTACTTCTAATTTTGATAACCGCGCACTTGCAACAGAAGGAGCAAGTCCAAGCTGATCACCGGCAGCACTGATGTTAAGAAGTTCTGCAACCTTAATGAAAAGACGTATGCCATTGGTATCCATTATTATATCCAATATCGAAATACTGTTTCTATTTATACATCATTTATTACCATAATCAAAACTATTAGACTGTATTTAAAAGTCGAACAGCGTTTAATTTGTGTCGCAAACACTTTAAGCGCCAAAGTGTCAGCTAACAACGAAAGGGCAATAAAATGAAAGCAATGATTGTAAACACATTCGGTTCAACAGATGTATTCGAGTTAAGTGAAATTGCAAAACCGCAAATAAAGCCACACCATGTTTTAGTAAGCATAAAAGCGACAAGCATTAACACTGTCGACACTATGATCAGACAGATGGGTCCTGAGCTACCGTTATCGCCAGCTGCACCTGCGCTCTTAGGTATGGATTTTGCTGGTGTTGTTGAAGAAGTTGGTGAGGGCGTAACAATGTTTGCCAAAGGTGATGAAGTGTATGGTTGTGCTGGTGGTCTAGCCGATTTACCGGGAACATTAGCTGAATATATTGTTGCTGATGCTGATTTGCTTGCACTAAAGCCAAAAAATTTAACAATGCAAGAAAGTGCAGCACTACCTCTAGTGGGTATTACCGCTTATGAAGGCTTACAGCGAGCAGGCGTCAATAAAGGACAAAAAGTTCTTGTGCATGGTGGCTCTGGTGGTGTTGGTCATATAGCAATCCAGCTGGCGAAACATTTTGGGGCAGACGTATACTCTACAGGCGGTGGTGAGTCGCAGTTGCAAATGATACATACCCTTGGTGCTACCGGTATTAATTATAAGAATGAATCAGTAGCTCAATATGTTGATAAATATACTAATGGAAACGGTTTCGATATTGTTTTTGATTCTGTAGGCGGTGAGAATATGATTAACTCTTTTGAAGCAGCTGCTCTAAACGGTCATGTTGCCTCGACCGTTGCCATGGTTAATATTGATTTGTCTACCGCACATTTCAAAGGTCTGTCGTTGCATGTCGTATTTATGCTCATTCCTATGTTGCATAATAGTGGGCGAAAAGAGCACGGTCGTATTTTGGAAGCTATTGCTAAAATAGCAGAGTCAGGTGATTTGCGCCCAATAGTAGACAAAGAAACGTTTACCCTAGAGCAGGCATCGCAGGCCCATGCACACTTAGAAAGTGGTAAGGCGATGGGTAAAGTTGTGATAAAGGTAGCTTAACGTTGAAAACCATACTTATTACCGGTGCCACCGATGGCATCGGACTAGAAACTGCCAAACTAGCTGTATCTTTAGGTTGCCATGTTTTAATGCATGGCAGAAACCAAGAGAAACTTAACACGGCAATTGCTGATATAAAGCAAGCTGAAGCAAGTGCTAAGATTACTCCCTACTTGGCTGATCTTTCTAGTTTTACCGAGACCATGGCTTTAGGCAAAATCATTGCAAATAGTCATGAAACTATCGATGTTATTATTAACAATGCGGGTATATTTAAAACACCTAACCCTAAAACTGAAGATAAGTTAGATGTGCGCTTTGTCGTCAATACCTTTGCTCCGATACTGCTAACCCAATTATTAGTAAATCATTTAGCGATTGATGGTCGAGTGGTAAACCTGTCGTCTGCTGCGCAAGCGCCTATTAATATTGAGGCAATGGCTGGTGTTACTTCAGTAAATGATGATTTTCAGGCCTATGCGCAAAGCAAATTAGCACTTACTATTTGGACGAGAGAGTTTTCAAAAACAATGCTGCCGTCACAGAATTGCGTTGCAGTTAACCCAGGATCCTTATTAGCCTCTAAAATGGTAAAAGAAGGTTTTGGAGTTTCAGGAAATGACATTGGCATTGGTGCAAAAATTTTAATGCAGGCAGCTTTATCAAACGAGTTTGCAAACGCGTCTGGACAGTACTTTGATAACGACTCAAAACAATTTACAGATCCACACCCTTATGCGCTTGATGCAAATAACAGTGAACTCGTTATGAGTTGTTTAGCATCAATTATTAGCAAATTTAGCGTCGATACGTTTGATAGGGCGTAAACAACTCAGGTTATTGAAATAGATTTAACTGAACATAATGGAGCTTTAGATGAAAATTATTAGCAAACTGATCGTGCTTCTTTCACTGACGATAGTAACGAAGGTAACTGCAAATCAAGAGAATTTTCGTGTTGTATCCGTAGAAGAACTTAATTGGGGCTACTTAAACCCCGCCAGAGGTGACAAAGGTCCAAGCGCCGCAGACTTATGGGGAGATAGAACTAAAGATATGCCAGCGGGTATTCTTCTAAAATTTCCAAAGCGCTTTTCCTCACCCCCACATGTTCACAATATCTCCTACAGGGGGGTTGTTATTGATGGAGAGCTTCATAACGATGACCCCAATGCTGCCAATATGTGGCTACCAACCGGTTCATATTGGACTCAACCTGCAGGTGAAGTACACATCACGACGGCGAATGACAAACAAAGCGTTGCTTTTATTGAAATAAATACTGGTCCATATCTGGTGAAGTCACCACAAAACGCCTTTGATAATGGTGAAAGACCTTTTAATATGCATACCAAAAATAGTGTTTGGTCAGATATAGTCGCTAAAGAGTCGATGACTAAAACGGGCGTCAAAATAACCTATTTGTGGGGTAGCCTTGAAGAGGGTGAATTTAGAGGTGCACTTCTCAAATTTCCACCAGGTGTATCAGCAGCACTGAGCAGTAAAGCAAATACACTGCACGCTGTATTAATCAAAGGAAAGATAGCCTATCAAACACAAAGTAGCTTAAAGACACTTAAACCCGGTAGTTATTTTGGTTCAAATGGCCTACATGCTCATCAACTTTCTTTCAACGATGATGATGAAAGCCTTATTTACGTGCGAAGTGATGGTGAATTCGACATTATATTAAACCCTAATTTATATCAATAAGTGCAAGGCGGTCGTTACTTGAAAGTTACGAAAGCCTTGGATAAACACAAGTCATTTTAATATTAGAATTTACTGAGTCAGCGTTGTTCAAATGCACTAGCTCAGTATGAGTTGGTAGTCGTTATGGTTATATTACCTATGGTCTGATCATTCATAAGGGTAAAGACTGCCATTTTGATAAATGTTTGCCAGCCAGTTATTTACAATAGTGTTGGCTTCACTGAGTTCAGTCTGTGAAAGCTGAGGGTATTGCCGTTGCTCAAACCATGCATAACGATTATATAGTTCACCGTTTTCCGTTATTTCCATCATTAGGCGATTTAATGCGTACGAATTTGCTAAGCTATTACCGCTGATTTGTTGCGAATGATACAAAGCCGACAATTTCATTAACGCCTTTTCACTGCCATGCTTGGCTGCTTGCTCTAAAAAAGCGATTTTTTGTAGTTTGAATGCATCGCGTTTTTTAATGTACTCCTCTCTGTTTTGTGTTTTAAAACCTTGTGATTGCATATAAAACTCTGCTGTTATATCAGCAAATGTTTGTTGCGCTGCAACAGATCCGTTTTGCGCTGCATCATAAAAATATAAATAAAACTCACGACGTTGTTCCTGATTAATTCCACTACAGTAATCAAATTTTTCTAACGTAGCATCAATTGCTTCACCTGCATAGGTATAATCAGCTATGGCTTCTAGCTTTGCTTGTAAGGCAAAATCATCAATAGGGGCAGTAAAGCAATATCTTAAATTGGCTGCAACAATATACTTTGCGTCAATATCGCCTTTGTCAGCCTTATTTTTTAAGTGCGCTAAATGTGTTTTTAGTTGCCCTTGTTGTTTCCAGCGTGGAATGGCCATTACAGCAAGTTGGTTATTTTGATCTTGTATGCCTTTTTCTATAGGGGCGATAGTGTTTTTATCGGATAAATCATCGAGTATTTCTTGTTTTAAACTAAGGGGGGGAGTTGCTTTTAATGTATTTGGTTCCTTTACCACTGAGTTGAGAGGTGAAGAGTGCGATAATCGGCCACTGCTATAACTTAGTGCAATCAAAAGTAATATTAAGGCTAAGCATAGGTAAAGCAAAACACCTAGAGTTTTATTATTTATTTTCAAAGGCTTGGTACCATTTATTTACGTTAAGTTAAAACAGATTAAATTCTTATTATTCTAAGTTAGCATGTTAGTTATTAAATAACTTCATCTTCATTAGCTGGATCACCACTTTCATCTTCGCTTTTAATTTGTTTTTGCTTCATTCTTTCAATTTTTTTTATTTCTTGAGGAGGAATAGGGTAGATTGATATTAATGGAAAAAAAGCTAAAAAGACCAATGCCCCCTTTGGCATTTTTTTGCTCCAAGTAACTAACTTAAACATTCCCTGAAAAACGACTAAGGCGAGTAACATTCCACCTAAATAATAAAATACTTCAATATCAATAGCGTTGAGTAAATCCATTTATCACTCCATCTTGTTATAGTAACTCAATGGGGAGAGTGCTGATGATATTCAAGAGTTAAATGAGTTTTGGTACTCATTTACTACTAATTGCCTTCTCTATGTTCAAATGATTTTAAGGACATTGTCAGAGTTTAGGTGTTTGTCATATCCCTGGTTAACATTTGATAAATACTTATTATATAAGTTAAAACAATAACGCATGAGATAGCTAAGATACTACTGTTAGGAAATAAATACCAAGCGGCTACAATTAAAATACTTCTTAACACAGCATGAATTAAGCCAACAGGATGTTTAACGATCCAAGAATATACTACCCAATGAAGTCCTAAGCCAACGCCTAAACTCAAAGGAACAAATTCAGGTGCATTTAAAAGTAATGGAATATGGACAGCCCAAAGAAGATTAACCATCACTATGCATAAACCCATTAGTTTTGCTAAAGGGTTGGATGAGGAAACTAAGTTCTCTTTTCTAAATTTAGCAATTAATAAGGCTATAGGAAAAATCCCGCCTGTTGCAAAGAGTAAAATATATATAGAAACATTTGCGCTAAATAGTGTACTTAGAAATCCAACTAAACCCCAAATTATGGTTCCAGCAACCGGCATTGAAATAGATCTGTTTGAAGATTGTTCAAATTCTTTTCTGTATTCATCTAATGTCAAAATACTCTCTCCTTGCTTGAGTTATGCTCAGACTTATTGAAGCACATAACTTCCAATATGAGCGTATACACGTGTGAAAAAACAGCGAAGCTGCGCACGTGCTTGTGACCCAGCGAGCGTTGTTATACCGCGATTTTTGCACGATTAACGGTGGTGATAAAATCTTCTGGCGAATTTACACCTAAATATATTTTTGTTTTTCCATTTATAGGAGAACAGAGTTTGATAGCAACATTAGGAACACCAAAGTAGTTAAATCGTTTTACGTTGCGCGAACGTTTCACAAACGAATTATTTAGACTTATTTCAGATACGTTCTTTAATGGTATGGTTAAAGGCGCATAAAGTCCGTAACGAATGATTAAGTTTATCCCATGGATTGAAATGGGGCGTTTACCAACGGCTTTGTATTCGGCTAAGAAAAATATAAGTCCAAACAACGTAAGCCCTGTTGTGATATTTGCGGCGATGCTTGACCATAAAAAATGAAGGAGTAAGTGGACAAGTGGAATTTCGATAATGATAAGGAGTATAAAGCCAAATAGGTTACTCTGAGCACCATCTTTTTTATCGTAGAAAAAATGCTGATCGCCACGATATGCGCTACTTTTTATTTGGGATGCAAAAAGTGCAAAGCTCCAGACGCGCCCTTCAATTGACAGAATTGAGCTGAACAGCGATGAGCCGAAAATTTTCTCGATAGGATTAGCTACGGCTAAATCTGGATCTTCTTTGTTCACAAGTGAAGCGTGGACAGCTAAACATACAGTAACTAATGCTGTGACTTCCAAAACAAGAATGATGGCTAAGACAAAATAACGGCCACTTTCGAGAAAATGGAAAATAACTTTATTTTGTTCGGGAATGATAAGGCTTCCTATGAACACAGAGGTACAATATAAAATAGCCGTTTTCAAAAGAGCTTTTTGTTTATCGGATTCGCAAAGAAAGCACAAAATTGGAAGTACCAAGAGTGTGTCGAGCATAAATAGCCACTCATATTTAGCATTTCCATATTCGTTAAGCGCATTTGACGATGCGTAATAATACCACCACCAAATCGATATAATAGTTAAAAACGCCAGTGGAATTTTGCTTTTTATGTTCGGTTTCATGACACTCTTTAAGCTGTTAAAGAAAGCTGGCTATACTTGAGCGAAGCGAACAGCCAGCTTTTTGTGTCCGCCCTGAAAACCCTTGTTATGTGTTGGACTCTTCGCTAGTACTCATTAGAACCAAGCGGAACTCACCAAAGTTTTTACCAAGAATTAGCTTTAATGGAATGATTGAAATTCCTAGGCCTATTAAGAAGCCAATGGGTTGAACAATTAACTTAATCGTATCAGTAGAGGCACCAAGCATACCTAGAATAAAACCTAAAACGCCACCGACAATAGCGCCAATAACAAAAGCTCCAATAATTGCTATGATGTTGCGCCAAATATATGACCACCAAATTCGAGCGGCTCGTTTCCATGTTATTTCTAATTCCATTTAATACTCCTTAGTTTGATTGAGATTGACACATAACGCCCCACTAATGGAGAAATATCAGTTGGTCAAAATATGCGACACAGGAACAAAAATCAACAGTTATTTGTCCCTGTTTAATGACTTATTAGGGGTAATTACCACCTTAAGTAACCATGCTAAAAATATTGCCATAAAAATAGCAAAGTAGTCGATTAAATACCCTTGACCATTTGAGAAATCACTAAAGGGAAAGGAAATTGTTATAGGAGCAATATGTGGAATTAAGCTATCACTTCCAACACTCCGAATACTCTGAAAAAGAAATAAGGTCATAGAAACTAATATTCCAGTACGGCTTCTTATAAAAGTACCATATGCACCATAAGCTGGTATTAATACATAAAGTACAGAACAAATGATCAACCTTTCAATATTCTCAAAGTCTGAAAATATAGTCACTCCCAAACCTATCAATGTAAATAAGGCCAGAATTGAACTAGCAACTTTGAATTTCACTTTACTTCTAAGGCCTTACTAATGGGCGCAAAAATGCTTGGCTAAACTCTGTAGCTTAGCGGAACCGAGCAAACGGTTAGCAGTCCCATGCTTAATACGCTTGTTATATTTCACGGTACTCGGACTGAATTAAACCAAAGCATTTAAGGTCGTGAAACTGGTTTTTCCAGTAACCACTTTGGCGTCTTACACCTTCCTCTTTGAAACCAACCTTTAGAAGTAGTGATTCAGATGCTAAGTTCCCCGGAACAGTATCTCCTTGTATTCGGTTAAGTTTACCGCAAGATAGCTCACCTAAAAATGCAGCTTTAACTATTCGATGGACTGCTTCAGTAGTCAAACCCATGCCCCAATACTGAGGCAATAAGTCATACCCAAGTACGGCATTTTTCATTTTTGGACTCCAAGTATTAAAGCCACAAGTTCCGATAAATTTATCTGTTTCTTTTAGGCGAATAGCCCAACGAACACCAGAGTTTTCATTAAAGCGAGAGTTAAAGAGCTCTATTAAGTTGCTCGCTTGTGATAATTCAGTGAAAGCTTCCAGATCATAGTATTCGACAACTGAATTGTCAGAGAATAACTCAAATAAGCTATTTGAGTCTTCTTTGGATAATTTATCTAACCTTAAGCGATTTGTCTCTAAAACTGGAAATGACAACCTGAATCCTCCTTGAAATATCGCCTCGTTAAGAGGCAAAAAATTGTTGGCTAAAATTAGCGACGAAGGAGCAAAAGCCAACTGTTTTTTGTCCTTTTAAACGACTTGTTAGAGTTCTGAAACTGTCAAATGCTGTAAAATTATGTCTTCCATATTTTCTGCAATATCTGCTAGTTCATCCATAACTTTAGTATACAAGCCCATCAAGTCTTTAACGTCGATATTAAATTTTGCTACAAACATAGCTGAAGAGTAAATGTGATATCTTACAGTCGAAAGAATGTAAAATAGAGAGTAAAAATATTGTTCAACCTCATGAGCTTTTTCCATACCATCAATATTACCAATTACGCGAGCCATAATTTTGTTAAGCACATCCTCTGCATCGTTATGAGCTTGAGAGCAAAGTGCTGTATATAATGTCCTATACTCCACTTCCTTACCTAACACTTTAAAGCGTTCAAAAATATTAGGCCATTTTAGATTACTGCTATCAAAATCTATATTAGCCAATTCTAAAGAAGCTCTTAAAGCATTTTCATATTCTACAAGAGCATTGTCTTTAGCCGTTATTTTTTGGTAATGGTATTTTTTGTTTTCATTAGACTCTTCAGACTGTTTTACAGATTCTTTCCAGCTTTTATTTTGTTTTTTCTCTGTCTCAAGATAATGTTTTAAGTAAGCAATTTGATTTCCCATAGAGTCGCCAATGCTCATGTATTCTAGGTTTACTGAACCTTCAATTGATGTTCTACAAAGAGCTTCAGATGAAGTTAGCTCGGCAAGAAGAAACAGGCTAATTGCTCCTGAACAATACCCATAGTTTTTTTCGTACATATCAAACATCGTGCCCCAGTATGGGTTTACACTTATTTGTTTAATATTATTATTAACAAGTTCATAAACTAACTTATTTGCTTGCTCAAAAAGAAGGATACAATTCTCTAAAGGAGGATTTAAATCCATATCAACGGATAGAGATTTTCTTTCTATGAATGATTCAACTAATTTGTCCATATGCTCCCTGGAACTCTAACAATTTAATAGTGCGCTCATCGCGCATATCTCTGCCAATGTCACGCTCACTTTTCTATTTTATATAGTTTTAACAAATTACCTAACATATTACTATCACTAAGTTTTTATTGTGTTTAATAGAAGCTTAGTGGAGTAATATGCGCGCTTGGCTCATTTTCTTGAATATATGAGCAAGCGGTAGTTTGAACACTTAGCTAGATACAGCGTTAAATCAAATCCCTTCAACATTCTTTAGTATATTTCATGTGCATTTTGTAACCATTAAATGCTACGTTAGGTGTAACTATATTGAAGGAATAAATTATGAAACTTGAGTCTTTAGCGTTGCACCATGGTTATGAATCTGAAGCCACCACTAAGTCGGCGGCGGTGCCGATTTATAACACCTCTTCGTACACCTTTGATAATACTCAGCATGGTGCTGATTTATTTGATTTAAAAGTGCCGGGTAATATTTATACCCGCATTATGAACCCGACCAATGCGGTACTTGAGCAGCGTATTGCCGCGATGGAAGGCGGCATTGGTGCGCTGGCAGTGGCCTCGGGTATGGCGGCGATTACTTATGCAATTCAATGTTTATGTGAAGTGGGCACTAATATTGTAAGCACCAGCCAAGTGTATGGCGGCACTTATAATTTATTTGCCCACAGCTTGCCGCGCCAAGGTATAGAAGCGCGAATGATTAAAGCCGATGATTTTGACGGTTTTGAAAACGCGATTGATGAAAATACCCGTGCGGTATTTTGTGAGTCGATTGGTAACCCTGCAGGGAATATAGTTGATATTGCTCGCCTTGCGAAAATTGCCCACAGCAAAGGGGTGCCTTTAATTGTAGATAACACTGTGGCTACGCCGTATTTATGTCGGCCATTTGAGTTAGGTGCCGATATTGTGGTGCACTCACTCACTAAATACATTAACGGTCATGGAACCGCGATTGGCGGTATGATTGTTGATTCGGGCAAGTTTGACTGGAAAGCCAATGCCACTCGTTTTGCGATGATGAATGAGCCAGATCCGTCGTACCATAATGTAGTGTATACCGATGCGTTTGCTGAGGCGGCGTTTATTGGTCGTTGCCGCGTTGTACCCCTTAGAAACACCGGTGCGGCGCTTGCGCCTAAAAACGCCTCTGATATTTTAATTGGCCTTGAAACGTTAGGGCTAAGAATGGATCGTCACTGCGAAAACGCGCAAAAAATTGCTGAATATTTAGAGAGTCACCCTAAGGTGCTTTGGGTTAATTACGCGGGATTAAAATCAAGCCCGTATAACGAAATGAGCCAAAAAATTACCAATGGTAAAGCGTCAGGTATTTTAAGTTTTGGTATTGCCGGTGGCCTTGAAGCCGGTACGCGGTTTATTGATGCTCTAAACATGATTTTACGTTTGGTAAATATTGGCGATGCTAAATCGCTGGCTTGCCACCCAGCATCTACCACTCACCGACAATTAAATGATGAAGAGCTGGCCAATGCTGGCGTTAGCCGCGATTTAATTCGTTTATCGGTGGGTATTGAAAACATTGACGACATTATTGCCGATGTAAGCCAAGCGCTTGATAAGGCCTAAATCGTACGGTAAATACCTCAAACTTTTTTGAGGTATTTATTCTTGTAATCAAAAAGGAGTGCCGTTACATGAAGTTATTAATTTTTCTCGGTTCGGTTAGAAAAAGTACCCCACCTAAGCCTGCGCGTTTAGGGGAGAGAGTAGCAAAAGCATGTGAGCGTTGTTTGCTTGAGCACTATTCTGAGCATGAAATAGAGCTTATTGATCCGCTCGATTACGATTTAGACCCTGTGTTTAAACCGCACTTTGCCTATACGCAGGCTGAGGTACCTAAACAACTTGATGATTTAGCAGCACAAATTAAAGCCAGCGATGGCTTTGTTATGGTGAGCCCTGAATATAATCATTCGATGAGCCCAGCACTCGCTAATTTGCTTAACCATTTTGGAAGCTCGTTATTTGGCTATAAACCCAGCGCAATTGTTACCTATTCTGCAGGGCAGTGGGGCGGCGTGCGCGCTGCTGTTGGCATGCGCAGCTTTTTAAGTGAACTGGGCTGTTTGCCGGTATCAGCAATGATCCATGTACCAAAAGCACAGGATGTGTTTATTGAAAGTGGTGAAGCAAACAATGCGGCAGAGCAAACATCGTGGGATAGCTATTTTTCGCGCACCTTTAATCAATTAATGTGGTGGGCTGAGGGCGCAAGCAAACAACGTGAAGCGTTAGATCCTAAGCAATTAAGCAAAGATTTTAAACGTGACCCATCACAGCGTAATGCGCCTTAACGGTTAAAAATTTAAGCTAGTCTTTTTTGGCATCTTCACGAGGGGAGGCCAATATTGCTTCTTTTTGTTCGTCAGTTAAAATAATCCAGTCGAATATTTCGTCGCTGGTGCGACCGCACCCAATACAGTAGCCCTTCATTCTATAACATTCACCGATACAGTCTGTTTTTAAATGAGTGAATTGTTTACTGGGTGTTTGGCGCATACATTCTCTCGTCATTATTTAGTGGCGACGGGCTTTCCTACTTCTAAAGAGGTCGACCAAGTTTTAATTTTTGATAACGTTTTGCTGGTATAAACAGAAATAACCGGCGACTTATCATCAAGTACAAAGGTAGTACGCAGCGACGTTTCTGACTCTTTTTGTGTTTCTAACCAGTTGTTTTTTTTAGTTAAACATTGGCGAGTGAGTTCAACTGCTTGTTGATGCATAGCTACCGCCTGCTGTTGATCTTTGTAGCTTTCTTGGCATTGATAGGTCACAGTTTGATTGTTAAAGCTAGTCACTTGGCAGTTATCGCCAAAAACGTTGTACTTTGCAGTCCACACATCTAAATATGAGTTTTGTACTTTGGTGTCTTTTAACGCATCAAATCGATTATCGAATTCGGTTATTAAGCCATCCATTTTTTCACAGGGCGTTAAGCTGTCTAATTTGGCTTTTTGCTCGCTGGTTAAACTGCTACAGCCAGACAAAATAAGACCAGTGAGTATAAGCGATATATAAGTTTTCATAGTGCGCTATCCTTCTGTAATAGCTATTCCTTGAATATTAGCTAAAGGATACCTAAGGGAGAGAATAAATGCTATTGAGAAGGCTGAATTAAAAAGAAAAATTATGGCTTGTTATAACGATGTGCGCCAAATAATGGCGCACACAGTAATCGTTATATTTACTTATGACGACCTTGTAGGCAAGCAGCTACACCAGTGAGCTCTAACCCTTGTCGTTGTAATAGTACAACAAGGTGATACAACAAATCGGCCGATTCGTTGTAAGTTCATTGTTATCGTGTTTCATTGCCGTAAGTGCCACTTCTACACCCTCTTTACCTACTTTTTGACAGCTACGGCTTAAGTCTTCTGCGAACAGTGACGCAGTGTAGCTTTTAGCGCTTCGCTGTTCATAAAGCCTTGCATTAAATTTCGCCAGAGCGGACATCTTGAACAATGGCAGGGATCATCTCGCTTTTAGCGAAAGCAACTTGAGTTTGGTTTTCTAAGGTTACTTGCATAGTCTTGCTGCCACTTGGTTATCGATTAAAAATTGTTTTAGTTCACCGATGTTTATCACGTTTTTGTGAAAAACACTGACTGCGAGCGTACCATCTACTTGGCTTTGTTGAAATACATCAACAAAATCTTGCATGCTGCCTGCACCGCCTGAGGCGATTAAAAAAATATCACATAGCTGGCGTATTTTGCTGAGTTGCTCGTTGTCGTAACCGTTGCGAACACCATCTTGGTTCATACAACTTAAAACGATTTCGCCTGCACCTAAGTCTTGTACGCGTTTAACCCATTCTTCGGTTTTATAACGGGTGCGGCTTGACGCATTAGGATCGCCAGTAAGCTGATAAACTAGATATTCACCGGTTGTTTCGTCAAAAAAGCTGTCAATGCCAACAACTACAGACTGCTTGCCAAACTCATAATGTAATTCTTTAATTAGCTCTGGACGCGCAATAGCAGGGCTATTAATACTGATTTTGTCAGCGCCACGTTCAAGCACACGAGCTGCATCGGCCACCGATTTAATACCACCGGCTACACAAAATGGAATATCGATATGGCGGGCAATGTTTTCCACCCAATTAACATCGAGTAAGCGTTTTTCAACACTTGCACTGATCTCGTAAAACACCAGTTCATCAGCACCGACTTTACTGTAAGCTTTAGCTAGGGTAAGTACATCGCCAACCACTTCGTGGCCTTTAAATTTAACTCCTTTAACGACTTAGCCGTCTTTTACATCTAAACAAGGAATTATGTGTTTTGATAACATGAGAATACCTAGTTTTTAAAATTTTGATTTGAAATAAAGCTGTTTTTACATTTATCGTTTGTATGACTAAATAGAAGACACATAGACTGCACTTGATATGTTATTTATTTGATAAATTTGAATAGTTAATTTAATGAATGAATCTTAATGCATTACTATGCAATGAATTCTTAGCCTCACCACATAATAGAACTCCGGCTATGATAATACTTGAAGCTAGAACTTAAAGTGATAATTAATGCCTTAAAAAAATATCCGCTTCAATGCTTATTTAAATTTATAAAATACTAAAATTAAAATGTTTATTTTGAAAAAGAATAACCGTATCTGAGGGCGTTTTTAGCAGCTATAAGGTTTGAAAGGTATGTTGTATATGCAGTATTTTTTAAAAGTTAATTGTGATAATTATATGAATTATTTTGCTCAAAGCTTATAAAAAGGCCATGACTTATTACTAAGCATGGCCATATTTTTGTTGGCGTTTAATTAGTTGCCTGTTCGTCTTGTTTAACATTCATAAAAATGGCGTATAGAACAGGTATTACGATTAATGTAAGCAAGGTAGCAAACAGTAACCCGAATACTAAAACCACAGACATTGATTGGAAAAATGCATCAAAATAAAGTGGAATAACCCCTAACACCGTGGTTAGTGTGCCCATCATTACCGGTCTTACCCGACTATTTGCCGAGTCGATAATGGCATTATATGCAGGTTTACCTTGGCGAATTTCCATGTCCATTTGATCTACTAATACAATGGCATTTTTAATTAACAAACCTGAGAGCGACAGTAATCCTAATATACCCATAAACTCTAGTGGTATTTGTGTGGTTACAAGCCCAAACACAACACCAATTAAGGCTAATGGCACAACAAGCCAAATAATAATTGGTTGTTTTAAAGCATTAAATAACACAATAACAATCAGCACCATGGCTAAAAAGCCCATTGGAATAGTTGAGGCCAACATTTCGTTAGACTCTTTCGATTGTCCGTATTCGCCATCCCATTCAAGTCGATACCCTTGAGGAAGGTCAATGGCTTCTATTTTAGGCCTTACCCGATTAAATAACTCTGAGGCTAGTTCACCCGGCAGAGGATCCGCTTGAGCTTTTATAGTCCATTCGCGGTCTTCACGTTTTAAAATGCCATCGCGCCAGACGGTTTTAAACCCATTGGTTACTTGCGCTAGGGGCAGTGTTTCACCAGTGATATTGCTTTGTACCTGAATGTTGCCAATATCGTTTATGTCGACACGTTCCGATTGTGGTGCTCTAACAATAATAGGAATGAGCTCTTCACCTTCACGATACTGTCCAACCACTTGACCAGAAAAGTTCTGTTGTAAGGCTTCAGCAACCGCTTTACGCGTTACACCAGCGCGCTGCGCATTAATGGCTGAGTACTGTGGTTCAATAACACTAATGCGTTGTCGCCATGTATCTTTAATAGACAAGGCGCCGCCATCATCAATTAATACTCCTTTTGCCTGTGCTGCTAGCTCTCTTAATACATCTGGGTCTGGCCCTTTAAATGTGGCTTCTATTTTAGAGCCCCCACCTGGGCCCATTACAAAGCGCCATGCTTTGCCTTGAGCATCAACAAAGTTATCGTCAATGTAATTTTGTACGGTAGGTAAAAGTTTATCTAGCTTTTTGTAGTCATCGACTTTAGCTAAAATTTGCCCGTAAGAGCTGTTTGGTGACTCACTACCATAAATAAGCATGTAGCGAAGCCCGCCGCCGCCAATAAGCGTTTGTATACCTTCAACGCCATTTTGTTGCTTTACAAATTTCTCTAACTTGAGCATATCTCTTTTGGTTTTTTCAATATCGGTACCTTGCGGTAGCCAAAAATCAACCACCATTTGTGGTGTGGTAGAAGCTGGAAAAAATCCTGATTTTACAAATTGAAATCCCCACATAGACACACTAAAGGTGGCAACTACAACGGCAATACTGAGCCAGCGATGATGCAGTGCTGACACCACTACCGATTGATAAAGTGCCATAAGTTTATTTGGCTTCGCTGAGCCTGAGGTGTCGTTATCTTGCTCTTTAAACAAGCAATAACAAAATAAGGGGGTTAGGGTAATGGCAAATAACCAGCTGTATAATAGAGAAATTAAAATAACCCAGAATAAATGACCGGTAAATTCAGCGGTATCACCTGGGGCAAGACCAATAGGCGCAAAGGCAACAATCCCTACTAAGGTACCACCTAGTAATGGCCATTTAGTTTGCTTGACGACTTCGCTAGCAATTTCTAACTTTTTACGGCCCTTTTGTGTACCAACTAAAATCCCTTCGGTCACAACTATAGCGTTATCAACCATCATGCCTAGCGCGATAATCAGCGCACCAAGAGAAATTCGATGCATGGGTATGCCGCTCCAATCCATGGTAGCAAGGGTCGCAAAAATGGTTAGCAGTAATACGGCGCCAATAATAATTCCTGAGCGCAAACCCATAAATAGCAGCAGGGTAACCATTACGATCACCAGTGCGACTAAAACATTCACTACAAAGTTGTCGACTGAATCTTGTACTACTTTACCTTGGTGGTAAAACTCATGCACTGTGATACCCAGCGGTCTGAGGTTTTCAGTTTGTTTTACTTTGTCATCAACGCGGTCAAATACTTTAACCACATTAGCACCCAAGACACTGGCGACCCCAAGTGAAATTGCAGGTTTAGAGTTATAACGGACTAACTTGGTTGCTGGGCTTTGAAAGCCACGGTATACATTGGCAATATCTTTAAGATAAATTGTTTTACCTTCACCGCTGGCACTAACCAATAGATTTTTAATGGTATCAACGGAGTTTATTTCTCCGGTAGGGTCGATAAAAATACGTTGATCGCCAATTTGAGTGTTACCAGCGCTCAATACAGCGTTTTGCTCATCTAAAATGCCGTAAATATTATTAATAGAAACGCCTAAAGAGGCTAACTCTTCACGGGCTATTTCTACAAATATGCCTTCTTGCTGCACGCCTGTCATAGCAACTTTGGCTACGCCCTCTACTTGTAAAATGTCACTTTGCAAATCTTTAGCGTAGGCATGTAACTCGTCGGGTGAGTATCCTTCGGAGGTTATTAAATAGCTTAAGCCATACACATCACCAAAATCATCATAAACTTGTGGCGTGCCAGTACCAGGCGGTAATGTTGGACGTGTGTCATTTATTTTGTTTCTGAGCTTAGTCCAAATAACTTGCAACTCAGATTTAGTCGGGGAAAACTCTGATTTAATCTCTACTTTAATTTCAGATAAGCCCGTAGATGAGGTAGATGATATAGTATCAACTTCTTGCAGTTCTTGAATAGCACGCTCTAGCGGCTCAGTGACCTCTTTTGCAACTTCTAGTGGGCTTGCACCTGAATACGAAACAAACACCTGCGCGGTTCGAATTATAAATTCGGGGTCTTCAAAGCGAGGCATGTTTTTATAGGATGAAAAACCAAATCCTAGGGTTAAAATAATGAGTATGGTACTAATTAACTTATTATTGATTGTCCATTTTGCTAAATCCATTACCGCGCTCCTATGCTTTAGTCCAAGGACGTACTTTCATACCCTCAGTTACATAGTTTGCACCTGCACCAACAATTACATCGCCGGCACTTAAACCGTCAGTGACGATGAGTTGTTCACCTATGCCATTTTCAATAGTCACGGGGGTTTTAGAAGCTTGCATAGTTTTAGCGTCAACCGTCCAAACAAAGTGTTCTCCGTTTTGTTCAAAAATAGCAAAGGTTGGCACTAATAAACGAGTTATATTTGAGCTGCTTTCACGGGTGATTTTTAGACTGGCATTCATGCCAGGCAATATATTAAGGTTATTTGGTACAGCAAAGGCAAATCGTACTTCATAGGTTTGGCTCGCTGAGTCGGCTTCTAAATTGGCTCGTCTAAATGTTGCAGGAATGGGAGCAGTTGATACATCTTGTAAAATTACTGAGGCTACATTGTTCTGCTTAGAATCTACTGTGGCCACGATAGACGCGGGAATATTTACCACCGCTTCCATTTCACCTTTACCAAATAAAGTAACAACGTGTTGCCCAGCACTTATGTTTTCAAGCTGCTTTACCGGTACTTCTGCAACAATAGCATCGTAAGGCGCTATAATTTTACTGTCAGATAATGCTTTTTGCGCTGAGTCATATTGCGATTCGGCTACTTCTTTTTTAGATTTTAGTTGCTCTATATCACGTTGTGAAATAACCCCATCTTTAACGAGCTTCAAACCACGTTGGTAATCATTATCGGCTGTTTCAAACTGAATTTTGCTCGACTTGACCTCATTAATAAAGTTTCGTTGTTCTAATACAGCAATTACATCGCCTTTGTTTACGTTTTGTGCAGCAATAACGTTAAGCGCTTCTAACTTTCCGCTAACCTGAAAAGCAAGCTTTGAGCTATTTATAGTGTCGACAGTGGCGGGGTAGGTGAGCGTTTTTGATTGCGAAACATCACCTATGGTTATTAGTTTAACCGCACGCGGTTCGTTTTGTTTTTGTGTGCTGACATCACTTTCTGAGCAACCGGCTAATAAAAGTAGAAACGTAATACTAATTAAATTAAATTGAGTAAAACAACGTGTTTTGATCATATGGCTTACCTTAAATAAAAAGTGCGTTGTTAATTTTTGGCATTTTTTAATCAGTAAAAATTATAAAATAGCCAATTGCGTTTATTTTCGAATTTACCTGAAATGTGTGTTATTAAACTATAACTACTTTAAAAGAAGCAGTAAGGTAGTAGGTAATAAATAACATTCTAATTTCAATAGTTTATTATTGCTGTACCGTTTTGTTTTAATTTGTATGATTTTGTAGAAAGCACCAAAAGTGCAACTTAATACTTGCTTTATGTTGGGCTAAGTATAATTAACAATCAGCATTTTAAAAGCAGACGCCTAAAATATTAGGTATATAGTATTAAAACCACAAACTATACTTTTTACAAATTAAATTGAAATATTAATTGCTTAGGAGCGGTCTTGTAAGAGTGATGTAGGTATTGCTTGATAAAAACACTTCAACTCAAAGCATCACTCAGCAATGGTTAGCCATTATTTTCGCGGGTAATTTTAACTGTGAAAAATTCCAACATAGTCATCAAAAAATAATCATACGAGGTCAAATCCTACCATGAGTAAAAAAATCATCTTAATAGCAATTATTAGCTTATTTTCCCTGACTATTTTGTATTTTACTGGCGCATTTAATCGTGACGCAGTGACTGCACAGCGTTTTGTTAATTTACAGCAAGGTGATAAAACCCATAAGGGATTTCGCCGAGCACACGCAAAAGGTATTTGTTTAGCAGGCTCTTTTGAGTCAACGGGTGAGCTTGCTAAGTATTCGCAAGCGAAGGTATTTGATTTAGGGGCCACTCCTTTTGTAGGTCGCTTTTCTATTGCGGGTAATAATCCAACTGCACCTGATTTAAAAGCTCCTGTGCGTAGTTTAGCGTTTTCTATAACTACTGATGATAACCAAGAATGGCGGGTGGCAATGAATACGCCTCCGGTTATGGCGGTAGCTACGCCAGAAGCGTTTTTTAAACAACTACAAGCACTTTCACCCGATCCGGTGACTAAAAAGCGCAGCCCAGAAAAAATTAAAGCGTTTTTTGCAGCACACCCTGAAAGTGCTGCTTTTAATAACTGGAAAGCAAGCTACACGCCAACCAGTAGCTTTGCCACTGAGCAATACCACAGTATCAATGCGTTTTATTTGATGGATGAAAATGATGAAAAGCATGCCGTACGCTGGATTGCTAAACCACAATTAAGTTATGAAAACATCCAACCACTTAATAATAATTCACCAGATGCGTTGCAGCTACAACTTAAAGACCAAGTAGCTCAGTCTTCGGTTAAGTTCGATATGCTGTTTAGTTTTGCAACCGAAGAAGATGATGAAAACAACCCAACTGTTTTATGGCCACAATCGCGCAAAACCATTAACGCCGGTACGTTAGTAATATCACGCTTGCAAGCACAAGAGGGTGGGGTATGTGAAAACATGAACTTTGATCCGCTGGTATTACCAACAGGTATTGAGCCAAGTGCCGATCCTATTTTACGTGCCCGTGGCGCTGCGTATGCAGAGTCATTTCGTCGTCGTGCTAAAGAAGTACTTTTAAATAATTAATCACAGGAACGAGTCAATGAACACTATTACTAAATACTCAGCGTCGAGTATGCTTATTCACTGGGCAATGGCATTAATTATACTTTCTATGTTATTTCTTGGTTTATCGATGGTACAAAGTTTAGCCGTATGGCAAGTAGAAGCTATACAACTACATAAATCGTTTGGTGTGTTAGCACTGATACTAGTTGCAATAAGATTAATTAATAAAGTACTGTATAAAAGCCCTGCATTACCCCAAAGTGTGCCTAAAGCACAAGCTTTAGCGGCACATTTAACCCAAGTGGGCTTATATGCGTCTATGATTTTAATGCCAATTTCAGGCTGGTTAATGCAAAGTGCTGACGAACGTTCTGTGAGCTTTTTTGGTATATTTACTTTGCCTAATTTAGTTAGTAAAAATATTGAGACCTATGCATTTTTTCGTGAAGCACATGGCTTAATTGCTTATGCATTTTTACTGTTTATTTTTATGCATGTAAGCGCTGCACTTTATCATGGTTTAATAAAGCAAGATGGCGTATTGGGTTCTATGTTACCGGGTAAGCATAAATAATTTAGTCAAAGTTAATTAGGGGCTGTTGACCTTTTGAGATTAAATTTGCAGCAGTTTGTTTGGTATTTAGGCAAGGAAGAGCCTAAGTAGTGTGAATATTCCACATAAATAGGCGATAACGCAGCATCAATGCCAAACAGGCGCTGCCCGAAGGGTTCTGCCTAGAGGCGATTTACTCTTTGTTGCCTACATGGATGTAGGTAAGGGGCGTGAGCAGGACGCGGAAGCTTTGCTCGGTTTTGACTTATTCTTACATGGATGTAAGCCAGTAGAATAACACAGGAGCAGTTATCGAGCCCACTAGGTTGCAAACCTCGCGCCGGGATTAAACCGCCCCTAGTTTGAACAAATATTAATCCGCAAAGGTCAGCAGACCCTAGTTAAAGGATACCTATGGGAGAGAATAAATGCTATTGAGAGGCTGAATTAAAAAGAAAAATTATGGCTTTGTCTAACGATGTGCACCACATAATGGCGCACACAGTAATCGTTGTATTTACTTATGACGACCTTGTAGGCAAGCAACTACATCAGTGAGTTCTAACCCTTGGCGTTGTAGTAGTACAACGAGATGATACAACAAATCGGCCGATTCGTTGGTAAGTTCATTGTTGTCATGTTTCATTGCTGCAAGTGCCACTTCTACACCTTCTTCACCTACTTTTTGACAGCTACGGCTTAAGTCTTCTGCGAACAGTGACGCAGTGTAGCTTTTTGATGGGTCATCATTTTTACGCTCAACAATGACATCTTCTAATTGTGCTAAAAAGCTTAAGCTTGGTTTAGCATCATCGCCAAAGCAGCTTTGTGTGCCTAAGTGGCACGTTGGGCCCTCTGGGTTAGCCATTACTAAAATTGAGTCGTAGTCACAATCGGTATGAACCGATACCACATTTAAGTAGTTTTCTGATGATTCGCCTTTAGTCCATAAACGCGATTTAGAACGCGAATAAAAGGTCACTTTATTGCTCTCAAGCGTGACTTTTAACGCTTCGCTGTTCATAAAGCCTTGCATTAAAATAATGCCAGAGCGGGCATCTTGAACAATAGCAGGGATCATTTCGCTTTTAGCAAAATCAACTTGGGTTTGGTTTTGTTGTGTTAATTGCATAATCTTGCTGCCACTTGGTTATCGGTTAAAAATTGTTTTAATTCGCCAATGTTAATCACATTTTTGTGAAAAACGCTTGCTGCCAATGCGCCATCGACTTCGCTTTGTTTAAATACATCAACAAAGTCTTGCATACTGCCTGCACCGCCTGAGGCGATTAAAGGAATATCACACAGCTGGCGTATTTTGCTGAGTTGCTCGTTGTCGTAACCGTTGCGAACACCATCTTGGTTCATACAATTTAAAACGATTTCGCCTGCACCTAAGTCTTGTACGCGTTTAACCCATTCCTCGGTTTTGTAACGTGTGCGGCTTGATGCATTAGGATCGCCGGTTAATTGATACACTAAGTATTCGCCGGTTACTTCATCGTAAAAGCTGTCAATACCTACAACAACACATTGCTTGCCAAACTCATCGTGTAGCTCTTTTATGAGTTCAGGGCGTGCAATAGCAGGGCTGTTGATACTTATTTTATCGGCACCACGCTCTAAAACGCGTGCTGCATCGGCTACTGATTTAATACCGCCAGCCACACAAAATGGAATATCAATGTGGCGGGCAATGCTCTCTACCCAGTTAACATCAAGTAGGCGTTTTTCAACACTTGCGCTGATCTCGTAAAAAACCAGTTCATCGGCACCAGCATCGCTGTATGCTTTTGCCATTGTTAAAATATCGCCCACTATTTCATGGCCTTTAAATTCAACGCCTTTTACTACTTGGCCGTCCTTTACATCTAAACACGGGATTATGCGTTTTGATAACATGCTAACGCCTCCTCAACACTAAATGCGCCATCAAGTAGTGACTTACCTAAAATTACGCCGCCCACACCAAGTTCATTGAGCTTTTTAATATCATCTAACGAGCTTACCCCACCTGAGGCTTGCACTTTAATATTTGCATTATGATTAATTAAATCTTCATAAAGCGCAAAAGAAGGGCCCGTCATGGTGCCATCCTTACTGATGTCCGTGCATAAAAAGTCAATAACACCCAGAGCAACGTAAAAATCAACAAGCTCTAGTAAACCAAACTCAGATTCGTTTAGCCAACCGTGAGTTGCTGGTGCCCATCCGTTTGCAGCTTTATTAACATCAAGGGCAATTACAAAGTGCTCAGCACCAAATTGTTCAATCCAGGCTTTTACTTGCTCACGCTTTTCAACTGCCATTGAGCCAATAACCACTTGGTTTGCACCTGCTTTTAGCCAATCGCTCACGTCTTGCTCTGAACGAATACCGCCACCTACTTGGTAAGGTACGTTAAGCGATTTTGTTGCTGCTTGAATATGTTGCCACTGTTTTTTACTTGGATCGCGTGCGCCCTCTAAATCAACTAAATGTAATTTGGTGGCACCACTGTCGGCATACTCTTTTAAGCGAGCACCAAGCTCAAAGGGATAAAACTGTGCAGTATCGTATTTACCTTGATACAAGCGGACAACTTGATTTTGTAGTACATCTAATGCTGGAATAATCACTGTATTTCTCTTTTAAAAGCATGAAGAGCAACCTAAAGTTGCCAATCAATAAAATTTTGTAATAAACGCGTGCCCACTTTAGCGCTGCGTTCAGGGTGAAATTGCATGCCTGCATAATTGTCTTTAGCGACAATTGCAGAAAATGTTTGCCCGTATTCGCTGCTGACTAGTGTGGCGTTATTAACGGTATGGGCGAAACTGTGCACATAATAAACCTGATCGTCTGCATGCAAACCTTGAGTCAACGGGTGCGCTTGTTGAACAGATAGGTTATTCCAGCCCATATGCGGCGACGTTAAACTGCCAACATCAAGGGCTTTTATTTGCCCTGGTATTTTACCTAAGCACTGCACATTACCTTCTTCAGTGCTTTCGCACAGTAACTGCATCCCCAAGCAAATTCCCATTAGCGGGCGCTGATATTCGTTAATTGCTTGCTGCCAACCATTATCAACCAAACGCTTCATAGCAACAGATGCATGACCAACACCGGGTAAAATAGCACGTTCATAGCCTGCTAATTGTTCTGGCGAAGTAATCACCGTAGGGGTTTTCCCTAAACGCTCAAATGCAAACCGCACTGAGTTAATATTGGCACAGCCGGTATTAATTATTGCAATCATAAACATCCCTTAGAGCTGGCTGTTTGTTGGCTGGTATCTTGCGCAATAGCCATACGCAAAGCACGAGAAAACGCTTTGAATAAGCCTTCCACTTGGTGATGACAGTTACCATCACTTACCGATAAAATAAGGCTAATTGCGGCGTTATCACTTAAGCTTTTAAAAAAGTGCTCAACCATTTGTACGTCTAAATCACCGGCTTTTTCACGACTAAAGTTGGCATTTAATACAAATGATGCTCGACCTGATAAATCAATTTGTGCCTCTGCTTTACATTCATCCATTGGCAGTGCAAAACCATAGCGCGCTATTTGCGATTTAGTGCCAAGCGCTTGTTTAAGCGCAACGCCCAGTGCAATACCAATGTCTTCAACAAGGTGGTGCTCGTCTATGTGTAAATCGCCTTTGGCTTTAATGTTTAAACCAATGTTGGCGTGCGTGCGAATTTGATCCAGCATGTGATCAAAAAAACCAAGGCCAGTTTCAATGCTGCCATTTTTCGTTTGATCAAGGTTAACCGCTACATCTATTTGCGTTTCTTTGGTGTTGCGTGTCACACGGCCTTCACGGTTAGCTGTGGTAAGCTTAGTGACAATGGCAGGCCAGCTACCATCATATAAAATACCTTCACAACATAAGTTTTGCGCAAGACCAATATCTGTTTGGCGATCGCCAATTACATATGAACGTGCTAAATCAACCTTGCCTGAGCGCATCAGTTCGGTTAGTAAGCCTGTTTTTGGTTTACGGCAATCACAGTTTTGTTCATCAAAATGTGGGCAAATTAATACTGACTCAAAGCTAATGCCTTGGCTTTGTAAGATGTCCATCATTTTGTCTTGAGCAATATCGAAATCGGCAGTTGGAAAGCTGTCTGTGCCCAAGCCATCTTGATTCGATACCATCACTAAACGATAGCCTGCTGCTTGCAGTTGCAATAAGGCAGGAATGACACCTGGTAAAAACGCTAGTTTTTCAAGGCTGTCGACTTGTTTATCGGTGATTGGCTCTTCAATAATAGTGCCATCGCGGTCTATAAATAAATAGGGGTTACTCATGATACTTCCTGTTGTGCTGCGGTTTGTGGCAATTGCAGGCCATCTAACCAAATTTTTACTTGTTCTAATTCTTGCTCATTACCAATTGAAATACGTAGCCAATCATCTTCATTAAATAAGGTGAAGGCGCGCATTACTAAGCCTTGTTTAAGCGCTTGTTTAAAGTAATCCTTGTTAGCTAACTTTAAAGTAACGAAGTTGCCTTCACCAGTGAGTATTTTTAATACTGCAGGGGAGGCGTTTAACCAGTCAATAAGCTTTAACTTTAAGCTATTTAAAATCGTTACTTGGCGACGCATTGAGGTAATGGTATCAGGGGCAATGGCTTGTGCTGCAATGCTGGCCACCACACCCGATACCGGATACGGTGCAATGACTTTACGAATAGGCGCTAATACACTGGCCTGAGCGAGAGTAAACCCTGTTCTTAAACCCGCGAGTGCGAATGCTTTTGAGAGTGTACGAAGCACAACAATGTTACTAAACTCGTTTATAAGTTGTGTTGCACTTTGCTCTGGACAAAACTCTATGTAGGCTTCATCAACAATCACTAATGCTTTACCTGCAAGCGCAGTGGCAATGGCTTTTACTTTATCTAGCGGCGTTAAGCTTCCAGTTGGATTATTTGGATTACAAATAAACACTAGTTTTGAGCTACCCACAGCGGCAACTATTTCATCCACGCTGCCATTAAATAAAAGCGCTTGTGTTAGGCCATTGATTGCGACGTTGTGTGTATCGGCCGTTACTTTGTACATACCATATGTTGGTAAAAATAGTGCAATACTGTCTTTTGACGGTTCACAGTAGGTACGTACTAATAATTCAATGCCTTCATCGGCACCGCGAGTCATTAATACATTTTCGTTTTCAAGCTCAGCATAGGCAGCGTAGCGGTCAATAACCAATTTAGGCTGAGGGTCGGGGTAACGATTCAAGTCTTCAATTGTTATTTCAAGGTTTTTAGCATACGGGCTTTCATTCGCATTGAGCCACGTTGTACCGGTTAACTTTTCACTTTTAGCTGAGCTATACGCAGCAAGCGCTGCAATATTATCAGGTAATAAGCCGCTATCATTGCTCATTTTTTATTGCCTCTAAACGAATTGAAACCGCATTAGCGTGGGCATCTAGGCCTTCTGCATCTGCTAAGGGTAAAATAGCTTTTGAAAGCTCAGTTAAGCCACGTTTACTGATGGTCTGTACTGTGTAAGTACGGAAAAAATCAAGTAAATTCAAGCTAGAATAAGTTGCACTGTAACCATAAGTGGGTAACACGTGATTAGTGCCTGAGGCATAATCGCCCGCTGACTCAGGGGTGTAATCGCCAACAAATACAGAGCCTGCATTCTTTACTTTATCTAAATAAGGAGTGGCATCTGCAAGTTGTAATATTAAGTGCTCTGGCCCATATTGCGCTGATACGTCAAACGCTTGAGCTACTGAATCAACTAGAATAAGTGACGAATTAGCCAATGCCTGTTTGGCGGTGTTTTTTCGGCTTAAGTTGGCAAGTTGACGTGTGAGTGCATCTTGCGTTTGTTCAATAATGGTTTCACTGTTACATAATAAAATAACTTGTGAGTCAGCCCCGTGTTCTGCTTGAGAGAGTAAGTCTGCAGCAATAAACTTTGGGTTTGCACGTTCATCTGCAATCACTAATACTTCTGATGGCCCTGCTGGCATATCAATCGCCATACCTGGAATCGTTTGTGCGACTAACTGTTTTGCCATAGTGACAAAGCTGTTACCCGGACCAAAAATTTTATTTACTTTAGGAACAGACTCTGTGCCATAGGCCATAGCAGCAATCGCGCCTGCACCGCCGCTTTCAATAATTGTGGTGATACCACATAATTTAGCGGCATATAAAATAGCCGGGTTAATTGCTTTATCACCTTGTACTGGGGTGGTTAATACCACGGTTTTTGCACCGCTTAACTGCGCCAATACACCTTGCATAATAACCGATGACGGAAGAGGGGCACTCCCTCCTGGTACATAAATACCGACTGCTTCGATGGCTTGATATTTCAGTTCACAGTCAACGCCGGGTTGAGTCGATAACTTAATATCTTTTGGCAGTTGCGCTTGGTGAAAACATTTCACATTGGCATAAGCGGTATCAATTGCATACTTAAGCTCTGGGCTTAGCATTTTCTCAGCGGCATTAATTTCATCAAGTGGAACACGTAAACGCGGCTTGACTCTATTATCGAACTCTTTTGCTAATGCAAGTAGAGCGGCATCGCCTTGTGCATTTACTTTTGCCAAAATAGTCTGGCAAATGCTTTCTACTTTTTCACTTGCTGATACAGCAGGGCGCATAAGCGCCGCTGCCTGAACTTGTGATGTTTCCTCATTCCAACGAAGCATTGTTGTTACTCCATCATTTTTTCAATTGGCATAACTAAAATAGAATTGGCACCAAGGGCCTTAAGTTGTTCCATGGTTTCCCAAAATAGGGTTTCACTGCTCACCATGTGTAGGGCAACATATTCATCATTCCCCGCAAGAGCCAGTAATGTAGGTTGGCCAGCGCCAGGTAAAATCTCACAAATTTCATCAAGCTTGTATTTTGGTGCGTGTAACATAATGTATTTGCTTTCTTTAGCTTGCTTTACACCACGTAAACGCGGCATTAGTTTATTGATGAGCGCTAATTTTTCAGGATCTTGTAGTTGAGTGTTTTGGATTAAACAAGCATTTGACTCTAAAATGGTATCACCCTGCATTAAGCCATTTGCTTCAAGTGTTGCGCCAGTAGAGACTAAATCACAAATCGCATCGGCAAGTCCTGCTCGTGGCGCTACTTCCACTGAACCTGTTAACATTACTGTACTGGCGTTGATGCCTTCGCGTTTTAGGTATTGACTTAAAATTTCTGGGTAAGTGGTTGCTATGCGTTTGCCTTCAAACCAGCTTTTGTCTTGTTTACCAAGTTCTTGTGGCCATGCAAGTGCTAAACGACAGTATCCAAAGTCAAGTTTAGCAAGCTTTGTTACTTCACTCGGTACACCTTGGCGTTCTCTTTCTGCTTGCACTTCAACTAATACGTTTTCGCCAACAATACCTAAATCACATACACCATCCATAACTAAGCCTGGAATATCGTCATCGCGCACACGCAAAACGTCGATAGGCATGTTGGTTGAGTGTGCTATTAGGCGCTGCTCACGAAGATTGAGTTTTACACCCAGTTGTTTAAGCAGATCTTGACAATCTTTAGATAGGCGGCCACCTTTTTGGATGGCGATACGAAGACGATTACTATTATTCATTACTCATTTTCCTTTAATTTAAAAACTAAAAACCCCGAGGGAAACCTCAGGGCGAAAATGAATCTTGGTATGTTGATTCGCCAGAGGTTTCCTTTTAGGAACAACCTCTCAGCGAAAGACCTGACAGGTTATTCCGATGAATGATGGTGGTGATGTACAACTGTCAGTGAATTAAGCATTTTTATATCCTGTTTAGCTATTCGTTACTATGTTAACGCTTAGCTGCTGTTTGTTTAATAAATTTCGCATTTATAAAAACATATTCACTAACATCATGGCAAGGAAAATTTTCTTTAATTAAAGAATATCTTATAACTGCCGGTACTAAGGATATAACCCATTTAAATTAGTGTTACATGAATTGTTTGATTTTCACTCATCAATGGACTGAGTTTTTGAAGGGTGTACGCATAGCTATGATGCCCACTTATTTGGATAAAGTAATCGGTTTGTAGTATGAGTTAAAGGTATGTCTTATATCGCAGATGTGTAAAACGGTGCAGCTACCAAAAATTACAACTTGAATTACAAAAAAGAAAAAACGAAGTGCTTTATAAAGAGCAAACTAAATCACAAAAAACGGTAATTAAAATGATGATGGAATTGAACTCTTGGGCTTAAATCATTATTTAAACAAAGTTGATTAATCATTTTTACGCCACTTTGCAGGTGTTAACCCTGTGCTTTTTTTAAATAAACGAGAAAAAAAGCTACTGTTTTCATATCCTACGTCTATTGATATTTCGTTCACGGTTTTATCTGTTGCTAATAACTGTTTTTTGGCTCTATCTATGCGCACTTCTTGTACATACTTGTTGATTGATATACCTGTTGCTTGTGAGAATCGCCTTTTTAAATTGCGCTCACTAAAGTTAAATTGTTTTGCTAATTTATTGATAGTGACTACACCGCTTGAGTAATTATGAATCCAATCTTGTACTTCGTTAATTTTTTCGTCTCTGTGATTATTAAATTGAGGCAAAATAAGGTTTAACTTACCAGAGTCAGAAATAAGTAAATGAGTAGCGCACTGCTGAGAAAAACGATCGCCTTTGTCTCGAGCAACAAGGCTTAAAAGTACGCTAATACCCGCTTCAAAAGAGCCCGTTGTATATATATTCTCCTTTCTTAAATACGATTTATGACTAATAAATTGGCAATCAGGAAATAATCCACTTAGCGGCTTGACTAAGCTCCAATGTGTAGCAATCACCGTTTTATTTAATTTACCTGTTGCCGCTAAAAAATAAGAGCCATTACTTAAACAAAGAATAGACGTATTACTACTTATTTTAGGTTTTAACCATTCAATAATTAACTCAGTGCCCCGTGGCATATTTTTTAATTTAGAACCTTCTATCGGCGGTATAATAACTAAGTCATACTGCTTATCAGTAAGTGACTTATCGGCAATAACCAGTGAATTACTCGAGCTTGTTATAGGTGCACCGTCGGTCGTTATTATTTCTACGTTATAACTTTGAGGTAATGAGTAATGTGTGTCGAGTAAAGAAACAATGGTAAAAAAGTCTTTAGCTAAAAATACGCTAACAGCCCAGCAGCCCTCATAGGCAATAATTGCTATATTTTTCATAATTCTTATGGCCCAATCGGACTATTTAAAATGCCTGTGCAGACATAGTATTTTAATTTTTGTATAAGTAACATTAAAAGATACTTTAAAGACTTATATAGTTTTAAAGTTATTGTTTTAAAATGCTTTTTTACTATTAAAAAACATAGTTAAACTATCTGTAATTACAATAAATACATTCATTAAGGGGACAGGTTTGAAGCAGTACTTACAAAATGATGCTTTTTTCAATCACAAGCATAATGAAATTAATAGCTGGCTAAAAAAGGTAAAAGGTAATGACGAACGCACTAAGGCCGTTTCAATATATTACCTTGTAAGAGACGGAATTAAATATGATCCTTTTACACTTTTAGATGGGGCAAAGTCACTAAGTAGTGATTATTGCTTAAATAATAAAGCAGCATATTGTATTCCAAAGGCATCATTACAAATAGCATTAAGCCGAGCTTGTGATATTCCTGCACGGTTAGGTTTAGCTGATGTTCGTAACCATTTGAGCACTCCTAAATTAGATGAGTTACTAAAGAATGAAGTGTTTACAATGCATGCTTACGTGGAGCAGTTTATTGAAGGTGAATGGGTTAAATCGACCCCTGCTTTTAATAAGGAACTATGCGACTTAGTTAAAATAAAACCGCTAGATTTTGATGGGGTTAATCATTCTTTATTTCATCAATTTACTACAGATGGTAAAAAGCACATGGAATATTTAAAAGATCACGGTCAATATGCTGTAATGCCAACAGCATTTATTAATCAAAATTGTGAGCTTTATTACCCGCATTTAAAGCTTAATTTTAGCAATATTGAATAATGTATTAATTGATATGACAGCAAGAAAATTTAATGAATATTTTACAGCTGCCGATAACATTAACAGTATTGCGTTATTTATCAACAGTTTTATATTTATAAAATTACGCCTAACCTGCTGGAGGTACACATGGATATAATGATCCCCTATTTAGGGCAAATTACCCGTTTAGCGCTTGAATCTAAAGGTGCTTTTCATATTGCAGGGGTGCAACAAAGCGCTAGAGCAAAACAAGTTGAACTTGAAGAGCGTAAAAAGAAAGAGATAGAAAAGCAAAAAAAAATATCGACAACAAATGCTGATGAACATAATAAAAATACAGATGGTAACGATAAACACCTCGATACATGGGCATAACAATTGAATATGCCCTCCACTTTTTCGTAATTCTTATTACATGCCTTTCTTTTTACAAATTACAATCTCGATTTTGTAACCTTAAATTTACAAATTGAATATTTAAAATTCATTAAAACGAAATTAAAAATCATTCTGCATTGATTTTTAATACTTTATTTTTGTTGGCTCATACTTTAATTGTAAATTTTTTGTTTAATTTCCATTTGGTTGTTTTGTGACCTACGCTGATCCTGAATCGGGAACAGGTAGTGCCGGTTAGTATAAATATACTATTAACAAAACAAAATGGAGCGTAACCGTGAATTTATCAAAAATCACAATAGCAACCCTTGCAGCTTTTACACTAGTACAAGCACCAGCAGCGGTAGCTGCGAATAAAAAATACCTTAGTGAGCAGTCAAATAACATCAATAAAGCGCAAAGTAGTGTTGTATCACTTAATGATACTAACCTAGCTGCAAAAATTGGCTTGGAGTCAGGGAATAAATTAGTCGTAGTAAAAGAAATTAAAAGTAAAAACGGAGATATAACCAAACGATATCAACAGTTCTTTAACGATTTACCCGTTATAGGAGATACCGTTAGCTTAACATTCAAAAATGGCCAGCTAAAACACTCTCACGGCGCTGCTGTTTATGAGCTTGCTACAGATATTAATAGCGTTACTCCTAAGTTAAGTAAAAATAAAGCAATTACAAAAGGGTTGCAACAATCAGATATAGCAATAAAAACCGCTGATTTGAAAAAGTATAATGAAAAATCTCAACTAGCAATTTGGCTAGACGAACAAGGTACTGCTCATTTAGTTTATGAGGTGTCTTATGTAACTTATGGTCGAAACCCTGCGAGACCTTATCAAATTATTGATGCAAACAATGGAGATATTCTATTTAGCATCGATAACCTCCAACATGCTGATGCGACTGGTCCAGGTGGAAACTTGAAGACGGGCAAATATGTTTATGGCACTGATTTTGATAGTTTGAATGTAACTCAATCGGGCAGTAATTGCGTGATGGAAAATAGTAACGTTAGAACTATTAATTTAAATGGTGGGACGAGCGGAACAAGTGCTTATTCATTTACCTGTCCTGAGAATACCTTTAAAGAAATTAATGGTGCTTACTCACCTTTAAATGATGCACATTATTTCGGCAACGTAATTTATAACATGTATAACGATTGGATTGGTACGCCACCATTATCTTTTCAATTAAAAATGAGAGTGCATTATAGCAACAATTATGAAAATGCATTTTGGGATGGCAGTGCAATGACTTTTGGAGATGGTCAAAATACATTTTATCCACTTGTAAGCTTAGATGTATCAGCCCATGAAGTAAGCCATGGGTTTACCGAGCAAAATTCAGGTCTGATCTATAACAGCAAATCAGGCGGGCTGAATGAAGCTTTTTCTGATATGGCAGGTGAGGCTGCAGAGTATTACATGAAAGGAAGTAATGATTGGCTTGTAGGTCAAGACATATTCAAAGGTAATGGTGCTTTGCGATACATGAATAATCCAACACAAGATGGGCGCTCGATTGATAAACAAAGCGATTATACTAGTGGTATGGATGTACATTACAGTTCAGGTGTTTACAACAAAGCGTTTTATAACCTAGCCACGACTGCTGGATGGAATACAAAAAAAGCATTTGAAGTGATGGCGCGTGCTAATCAACTGTATTGGACTGCCAGTACTAACTGGGATATAGCCGGTAATGGTGTCATGGACGCAGCCTGTGATCTAAACTACGACACACAGGACGTAAAAGCGGCGTTAAGTGCTGTTGGTGTAAACTCTAGTTTGAGTGCTGGTAGTTCGTGTGATTCAGGTTCCGAAATAGAAGCGCTTTCAAATGACATCCCACGTACGGGGATCAGCGGTGCAGCCAAACAACAAATATTCTTTACGCTTGATGTGCCACAAGATGCAGGTAACTTATCATTTACCACATCAGGTGGAACAGGCGATGCTGATTTGTATGTAAAATTTGGTTCTAAGCCAACGCTAAATAGCTTTGACTGTAATAGCACAACGTCAACAAGTAATGAAAGTTGCGCTATCGGTAATGTTCAAACCGGTACTTATTATGTAATGGTTGAGGCATGGAATCAAATCTCAGGAGTCACATTACTTGGCAGTTATGATGGCGATACTGGGGGTACAACGCCTATAAATCGAACTGAAGAAAATGTAGCTGTAAGCTCTGGAGGCTGGACTCGATTTACGCAAAGTTTAGGTTCAGGTTATAGCTCACTTAATGTTTCAATTGCGGGTGGCAGTGGCGATGCGGATTTATATGTAAACTTTGGAGCAGCATCAGATACAAATACTTATGTTTGTCGCCCATATAAAAATGGCAATAACGAAAGTTGTACTATCGATAATCCACAAGCAGGGACTTGGCACATTGATTTACAAGGATACCGCAATGCAAGTGGTGTAACGCTTACTATTCAAGCTAACTAAATCAATTCCTAGGGGAGCGTCCGCTCCCTTTTTTATCTTAGTCATATCACTTTCTATGAATATAGCTTGATTTAAAAGGAATCAATTTATGAAACGTTTATTAAATATTGCGTTAGTTAGCGCTAGCGCCTTAATTGTTCAACCACTGTATGCACAAGACAACGAAAATATATGGGTGACAATAGATCCTATTGCAGCAAAGCATTATCAGCAGACTAAAAAAACAGTAAGTAAATCACATCAATCATTAACTATTCATGCAACTGAGCTAGATACCGTTAATTTTTTAAAGGTTAAGACCTCGGATGTAGCACAGCTGAGTGAGTTTATGCATGATAATTACCATCGGTGTGGTGGTTTTGTAGCGCATGAATCACTAGATGAAGCAAAACAATATACTGAACAGTTGGCAGCTGTGCAAAACCAAAACACCTTAGCTTTTGATTATAATATTGATAATGCGCAAACAACACAGCAACTAATTAATCGTATTAGCCCTAATAATTTAACAAATACTGTTAATTCAATGAGTAGCTTTTACAATCGCTACTATACAACTCAAACTGGGATAGATGCATCTCAATGGTTAAAAGATTATTGGCAACAGTTAGCGGCAAGTCGTAGCGATATCAGCGTTGAATATTTTACTCATAGTTGGGCGCAGTCGTCGATTATAGTCACAATACCTGGGGAAGAAAAAGCTGATGAAATTGTTATCATAGGTGGACATTTAGATTCAATTAACCAATCAAACCCTACAAATGGACGTTCTCCTGGTGCCGATGATAATGCATCAGGTATCGCTGTATTATCAGAAGTACTAAGAGCAATTGTTGATAATGACTACAAGCCGCAAAGAACAATTCAAATAATGGGCTTTGCAGCTGAAGAAGTTGGCTTGAGGGGGTCAAAAGCGATTGCCTCAGCATACAAATCACAAGGAAAAAATGTTGTTGGTATGGTGCAGTTTGATATGACTGGTAATAACGGTAGCAATGAAGATATTGTGATGATGACAGATTACACAACAAATGCTCAAAACCAGTTTCTAGGTCAGCTAATCGATACTTATTTGCCTTCTGTTAGTTACGGTTTTGACCAATGTGGATATGGATGTTCTGATCACGCATCTTGGTATCAACAAGGGTTTACAGCATCTATGCCATTTGAGTCGAAAATGGCTGATATAAATCGATTAATTCACACCATTAATGACACTAATTTTGACGCTGATCATGCTAGTAAGTTTGCAAAATTAGCTGTTAGTTTCATATCGGAAATGGCAAAAAATGCAGGCGATGTGATCCCCCCAATTGGCGACGAATTACAAAACGGTGTTACGGTTGCCGGTATAACAGAAAGTTCAAAAGCGGAACGTGTATTCACATTAAACGTACCTGACAACGCGACTAACTTAAACTTCATTACATCCGGTGGTTCTGGTGATGCCGATTTATACGTAAAATTTAATTCAGCACCTACCTTAACAAGCTTTGATTGTAAAAGTACAACCTCTTCAAGTAATGAGAGTTGTGAAATAGGTAATGCCCAAGCGGGCGTTTATTATGTCATGGTTCAAGCATGGAATGCGATTACGAATGTTTCTTTAACCGGTAGCTATAACGAAGGTAACACAGCAGAACCTATCAATCGTGTAGAAAATAATATTTCGGTAGCAGCAAACAATTGGAGCCGATACACACAAAATCTTGATGCTGGCTATTCGTCATTCATAGTTAACATTAGCGGCGGCAATGGAGATGCTGATTTATATGTAAATTTTGCAAGCCCATCTACAGAATCTGTTTATCAATGTAGGCCATTTAAAAATGGTAATTTAGAAACTTGTAATATTGATAACCCACAAGCAGGTACTTGGTTTATAGATTTAAAGGGCTATAGTTCTGCAAGCGGAGTTACCTTATCTATTACGGCACAATAATAATTAATAGGGGGACAATGCCCCCCTTATTATATAACTTAATTACTTGCCCTTGATGTTTCGCTTACGTAGAATCCCGCTATTATTTTTTACAAAGTGATTGGTATTATCAAACAGCTGTTTAGTGCGACCGGGCCTTTGGCTTTATCAATAGATGGATATACACCACGCCAGCCTCAAATCGATATGGCGGTGGCTGTTAATGATGCATTAAAAACCCGATCTCAACTTGTTGTTGAGGCAGGCACTGGCACAGGTAAAACCTTTGCCTATTTAGCTCCCGCTCTTAAATCTAAAGGTAAAACCATCATCTCAACGGGTTCTAAAGCACTGCAAGAGCAGCTTTATCATCGTGATTTACCGGTATTAGTAAAAGCCTTAGGTGCTGCTAAGAAAACGGCCTTGTTAAAAGGGCGCGCCAATTATTTGTGTACGTATCGACTAACTCAGCATGTGGCACACGTACCAACAGACGACCCTGATGTTATGCATCAGCTTGCTATGGTTGCAAAGTTTGCCAGTGAGACCCACAGCGGTGATCTTGCCGATTGCATTGGTATTGAAGAAGACGCCAAAGTGCTACCTTATGTAAGCTCAACCGCTGATAATTGCTTAGGCAAAGAGTGCCCTGACTTTCAAGAATGCTATATTCGCAAAGCGCGTTTAAAAGCGGCTGATGCCGATGTTGTAGTAATAAATCACCATTTGTTTTTTGCCGATATGGCGGTAAAGGAATCAGGTTTTGCAGAGCTTATGCCTAATGCGGATGCCTACATATTTGATGAAGCTCACCAATTAAGCGAAATTGCCAGCGACTATTTTGGCGAAACAATGAGCACCAAAAAGCTGGTGGATTTAATTAACGATTTGCGCGCTATTTATCGCGCTGAAATCCCCGATATGCTGCAATTAGGTAAAAGTTTAAATAAACTCGAAACCAGTGTCGCTGATTTAAGGTTGCAGTTTGGGGTAGATGGTAGCCGTGGCGATTGGCGCGAAAAGCTCAGTAATAAGCTTATTTGCTCGGCATTACATCGCGTAATTAGTGATTTAGAATTTGTGTATCAGGTTTTAAAGTTATGCTTAGAGCGCAGCGATAAAATAGAACATCCGTTTGAACGAGTTTTGGCTTTTAAAGGCCAGTTAGAACGTGTATTTGATACCGCCCAAACTGGGTTTAGTTACTGGTACGAAACCACTAGGCGCTATTTAACAATAAATATAACGCCATTAAACGTATCGGCAAAATTTGCATTGATGATGAAAGAATCTGGTGCGGGGTTTGTATTTACCTCCGCCACGTTATCGGTCGACAATGAACTGAGCCACTTTAATGCAAGCCTTGGCTTAAAGCCAAAGCAAAGTATGATGGTGGATAGTCCGTTTGATTATGCCAATCAGGCGTTGCTGTGCTTACCCCGTTATTTACCACAATCTCATGAAGATAATATGCCTCATGCTATTGTAAAACTGACTTTAGAGCTCATAAAGTCGGCTAAGGGGCGTTGTTTTGTGTTATTTACTAGTTATCGTATGATGCATTTAGTGGCTGAGGGTTTAACGACGCAAATGGACTACCCAGTTTATATGCAAGGGCAAATGTCTAAACGAATTATACTAGAAAAATTTACTCGCCATGGTAATGCAGTATTGCTGGGCACCGCGTCATTTTGGGAAGGGGTTGATGTACGAGGCAGCACCTTAAGCTGTGTTATTATAGACAAGCTGCCATTTGCTGCCCCTGATGACCCTTTACTGCAAGCCAAAATGCAGGATTGCCAAATGCAAGGTAAAGACCCGTTTGCACATATTCAATTACCCCAAGCGGTGATTGCATTAAAGCAGGGGGTAGGTCGCTTAATAAGAGACAACAAAGATAAAGGCGTGTTAGTGATTTGCGATAATCGCTTAGTTACACGCCAATATGGACAAGTATTTTTAAAGAGTTTACCGCCAATGCGCCGTACACGAAGCTTAGAAGATGCCAATACATTTTTAAAACATATTAATTGAGTACAAAAATGATCAAAAGTAATATTCTCGCCCTAGATGCTTCTACAGAAGCATTATCAATTGTTTTGCATTATCAGGGTAAAACGTTTCATCATTTTGAAGAGTGCCCGCAGCAGCATAGCCAAAAAATTCTGCCACTTATTGATGAGCTACTAGGAAAAGCCGGTTGTAAACTAAAAGATTTAGACGTAATAGGATTTGGCCAAGGCCCAGGTAGTTTTACTGGCGTGCGCATAAGCGTAGCCATTGCACAAGGTCTTGCGTATTCAACTAATTTACCATTAGTCGGGGTATCTACTTTAGCAGTCATGGCACAGCAGGCATTAGAACAGTTTGGTGCTAACGATGTTTATTCTAGTATTGATGCGCGTATGGGAGAAATATATTTTGCTCAGTACCAAGCAAAAGATGGATTGATGACACTTAAAGGCGAAGAGCGAGTATTCAAACCTGAATTGTTAGATGCAACCTTGATAGATATAAACATTGATGCTGCAGGCGTAGGGACGGGGTTTAAAAGTTATCCTGATTCATTAACGGCATTTAATAATGTAACCATACAGTCAGAAATAAGCTTACCGGATGCACACTATATGTTGGCACTAGTAGAGGCGCAGTACCTTGCAGGTAAGGGTGTACAAGCCAGTGATGCACAACCAAAGTATGTGCGTGACACGGTAACATGGAAAAAATTACCGGGCCGAGAATAAGATAAACCCGGTTGTTTGCAAATTAAGCGATTTTAAATCATAATTTAGTTATGTTGTTGGTTGGAGAAGCGCTGTGTCGCTACCTATAAGTTCTGGTTTTTTCACAGGTGATATACCTGGTAATGTGCGTTCTACTTCGGTAGTTCCGGTGCAGCCTGAACGAGTACTAGAGCAAGCCAAACTACAAAAAACTAATACCGATTATGTCAAAAGCAGCCCTGAAGGGCTTGAACTTGCAAAAGAGTTTACAAAAGCGAACAGCAAAGACAATCAATACAGCCAAACTATTTACGATCAACCCACAGCCCAAGTAAGCAAAGCGATTTCGACTTATACTGAGTTTGCTAATTTAGAGCGAAGAGCTGAAGTTCAAAATTTAATTGGTGTTGATATATACGCTTAGCTAATACCAATCCTTAAAATAGATCACTTAAATAAGAGAATTGGTATAAAATGAAAATAAGCAAATAAAAAGCCCGAATGAATCATTCGGGCTTTTTTAATTTCATTACTGAGATTATTGTTTTATGTAACCAATCAATTTTTTAGCTATATCGGTATTATTTTGAGAGCCAACAAAGTCATCACTATTTTTGCCATAAGCAAATACTTGTACATCAGACGCAGTGTGGCCGCCCGTTGTCCAACCTGTAAAGCTTAAGTCATTAATGATGCTTTTAACGGCTAAGTTTAGGGTTTTCTCACCCATAGCTTTGGCTTGTTTAAGCTTAATTTCGTTTTCAGCTGTAAACTCAATGCTCGTATTTTCCTGCCATACCTTTTTAAGATTATCTGACTCCATTAGTAATTTGGTCAATGTGCCCGCAGTGGCTTTAACACCTTTGATGATATCTGTTTCCCATTTATATTGGCCATGTGCACCAATAGTTAAACCACCTGTTGAGTGGTCTGCCGTGATCACCAAAATAGTGTCTGGGTTCTTATCTACATAGGCTTTAGCCGTTTCGATTGATTTAGCAAAATCATCCATTTCAGCCATTGCACAAGCAATATCATTTGCGTGGCCACACCAATCAATTTGGCTGCCTTCAATCATCACAAAAAAGCCTTTATCATTTTGCCCATCAAGCAAATCAAACGCTTTAGAAGTTAACTGCTTTAATCTTGTTGGGTTTTCATCAAGAGCAAATGGTAAGCCTTTAGGTGCATATAAACCTATAGCAGGCACTTGAGTGATTTGACCAAGGTTTTGAATATCATCGCCGTATTGATATCCAGCTTGTTTAAACTCTTCAACTAAGTTTCTGTCATCACGAATAAAGTACTCAGTGCCACCGCCTAACATTAAATCTACCGGTAATTTACCTGCAATTTTATTGTCAATGTAGTCATTAGCGATATCATCGTAGTTTCTTCTTGATTCATTATGTGCGGCAAAACTTGCTGGTGTTGCATGGTTTATTTGTGAGGTAGCTACTAACGCTGTTGTCATTCCTTGCTCTTTTGCAATTTCTAGCATGGTTTTAACAGGCTTTTTAGCTGTATCGACGGCAATAGCGCCATTATAACTTTTATGGCCGCTGCTAAGTGCAGTTGCACCTGC
The DNA here is from genome assembly GCF_055397545.1 of Pseudoalteromonas sp. 11L1. The sequence continues at coordinate 344,390 of NZ_AP041142.1, forward strand.
TGCGCTGTCTGTAACATAGGTATGGTCATCTGGATACGTGTGCGCCATGCCTTTTAATATGGTATCAAAAACGGTGGTTTCTATTTCTTTTGTTGTTGGGTCATCTTTGTAGTATCGATAAGCGGTTGTGAAAGCAGGACCCATGCCATCACCAATCATATAAATAACATTTTTAGGCGCTGTTTGAGCAAATGCTCCTGTTGTTGTACATAAAAGCGCTAATAAGCCGAACTGTTTTTTCATTGTGTGTACCCTTTAAGTGTACTTATTTTAATAGCGACTATTATTGTATACTGATGACGAGATAAATAAATGAATATGTTTATGAAATCTCCAATTTAAGTATGTGTTCTATAAGCTCGGTTCTATTATTTGTGTATTATCTCTTGTATGTTATTGCCATATCCAAACAAAAAGTAGAGGTTTGCATTGCAACCATTTTCTGTAAAAGCTAACGACTTAGATATACATGGCCTTCAATTTGGTAACGGTGAAGAGGTTGTTATTGCACTTCATGGTTGGTTAGATAACAGTGCTAGCTTTGCACCTATGCTAACTGACGTACCGTCAAATCAAACATGGTATTGTATTGATTTTGCAGGGCATGGACTATCATCTTGGCGAAGCCCTCAGGCACATTACTACTTTATTGATTATGTGGATGATGTGTATGCCTTAATCACAGCGCTTAAATTAAAAAAGGTACACTTGGTCGGGCATTCAATGGGCGCTATGGTTGCAGGGCTATTTGCTAGTTGCTTTAACGAGTATGTTAAATCTGTTTCTTTTATTGAAGGAATAGGCTGCGTTACCACACAAGCAAATGAAGTCGCTTCGCAGCTAAAAAATGCCATACTTAACCGGGCACGGTTAACCACTAAAAAATCTCGAGTATACACTTCAAAGCAGCAGATTTTTCAAGTACGAGCAAAAACAACGGATTTAAATGATGAATTAATCGCGTTGTTGATGGACAGAAATATAAAACAAATGCACAGTGGGTTTGAGTTAACGACAGATCCTAAGCTTAAAAATCACTCAGGTTTTCGATTTGATGAAGCGCAATGTATTGGTGCAATAAAAGAATTAATTGCACCATGTCAATTAATTTTAGGTGATCAAGGTTATCCATTTGTAAAACAAAACTTAGATAAGTATAGTAATTATTACAATAACTTGAGAGTATTAGAAGTGCCTGGTGGACATCATTGCCATATGCAAAGTAGTGGGCTATGTTTTGAACACATTCACGCATTTATGCTGCAAAGTAGTGCATGTTAATTGTATATTACCGATAAATGTGGGATTATCTCTAGATTAGAGTATTTGCTCAATTGTGAAAGTGCCTTACTTAGATTAAGGTTAATAAAAATATAATTATAACAGGGGCTAAGAGTGGAAAAAATCTGGCTTAAGCGCTACCCAGAAGGTATGCCTGAAACAATCGATCCTGAGCACTACAACTCGTTACTCGAAGTGTTTGAAAAAAGTTTCAATGAATACAAAGATTTACCTGCATTTACTAATATGGGTAAAACATTGTCTTACAACGAAATAGATGCTGCAACAAAACGCGTTGCCGCCTATATCCAAAACGATTTAGGATTAAAAAAAGGCGATAAAGTCGCTGTGATGATGCCTAACTTGTTGCAAACCCCTATTGCTATTTTAGGTATTTTGCGTGCAGGATGTGTTGTAGTTAATGTTAACCCGCTTTACACCGTACGAGAGTTAGAGCATCAGTTAAAAGATTCTGAAACATCAGCCATTTTTATACTTGCTAACTTTGCTGTCACTCTTGAAAAAGCGCTGCCCAACACCGACGTGAAACATATTGTGGTTACCCAAGTCGGTGACATGATGGGTGGTCTTAAAAAGCATTTAGTTAATTTTGTCGTTAAGCATTTCAAAAAAATGGTGCCAAGCTACACATTACCTAACACGATTAACTTTTGTGATTTGTTAAAAGCAGATCCAACTGGTTACAAACGTCCAGATGTAAACCTTAGTGACTTAGCGTTCTTGCAGTACACCGGTGGAACTACCGGTGTATCAAAAGGCGCTATGTTAAGTCATGGCAATATGGTAGGTAATCTTGAGCAAGTATCTGGTTGTTTAGACAAAGTGCTTGACCGTGGTAGTGAAGTAGTTATTACTGCGCTTCCGCTTTATCATATATTTGCATTAACAGCGAACTGTTTAGCATTTATGAAATACGGTGGCTTAAATGTTTTAATTACTAATCCACGTGATATGCCAGGATTTGTAAAAGAGCTTAGTCAGCATAAATTTACAGCTATTACAGGTGTAAATACTCTGTTTAATGGCTTATTAAATACTCCAGGTTTCTCTGAACTTGATTTTAGTAACCTTAAAATGTCACTGGGTGGCGGTATGGCCGTTCAACGTCCAGTTGCCGAAAAATGGCAGAAGGTCACTAACAGCAAATTAATGGAAGGCTATGGTCTGACAGAGTGTTCGCCATTAGTTACAATTAGCCCATATGATTTAGAGTCTTATAATGGCTCTATTGGCTTACCAGCGCCAAGTACCGATATCAAGCTAATGCTTGATAGCGGTGAAGAAGCGGCTAAAGGTGAACCGGGCGAGTTATGGGTTAAAGGCCCACAAGTAATGCTTGGTTATTATAACCGTCCTGACGCAACCTCTGAATGTTTAAAAGATGGCTGGTTTGCTACCGGTGATATTGCGACATACGATGATGAAGGCTTCTTCTATATTGTTGACCGTAAAAAAGACATGATCATTGTGTCAGGCTTTAATGTATTCCCAAATGAGATTGAAGAAGTGGTTGCGATGCACGAAGGTGTATTAGAAGTTGCCGCAATTGGTATTCCTCATGACATTAGTGGTGAACAGGTTAAAGTTTTTGTTGTGAAAAAAGACCCTTCTTTAACTGAAAAAGATATAATAAAACATTGTCGTGATAATTTAACTAATTATAAGGTTCCTAAACTCGTTGAGTTTAAGGATGAGTTACCCAAAACTAACGTGGGTAAAATTCTCAGAAGAGCCTTAAAAGATTAGCAACTATAAAAAAGCCGACATTAGTCGGCTTTTTTATTGTAGGAGACTCAGTGCACTACCAATTGATCCAAACCCAAAATGAGCTAAATACGTTTGTAGAACAAATAAAAAACAAACCCATTCTTGCTATTGATACCGAGTTTATGCGCCGCCGTACTTTGTATCCCGAAGTTGCACTAATTCAAGTTTATGATGGCGAGCATTTAGCACTCATCGACCCGCTTGCAGAGCTTTCCTTGTTTGATTTTTGGCAGATACTTAAAGATCCAAACGTGTTAAAAGTACTTCATTCTCCTTCAGAAGATATTGAAGTTTTTCAAAAATACGCAGGTTTCGTTCCTTATCCATTGTTTGATACTCAGTTTGCACTTCAGCTATTAGGGGAGGGTAACTGTATGGGGTTTGCCTTAATGGTAAAAACCTTGTTGAATATTGAAATTGATAAAAGTGAATCGCGTACTAATTGGTTACAACGTCCTCTCACTCAAAAACAACTTGAATACGCTGCGGCCGATACGTTTCACTTACTACCTTGTTTTGAGTTAATTATAGACAGCATTAAAGCGGCCGATTTATTTGATATTGTTATTAATGAAAGTGAATTGGTGGCAAACAAGCGTGCTTTTCAAACACCAGATGAACTGCTTTATAAAGAGATTAAAAATGCATGGCAGCTCAAACCGCATGAATTAGCGGTACTAAGAGAATTAGCCGTGTGGAGAAGAAATAAAGCAATTCGTAAAAATCTTGCGCTTAATTTTGTTCTTAAAGAGCACAACATGACTGAAATCGCTAAGCGAGGCCCATCGAGCTTAAATGCGCTTAGACAAATTCCGGGTGTTGAGCCTATTGAAGTGAATCGTTCAGGGGTTGAAATTTTAAAGTGTATTGAGCAAGCTAAAGCTATCCCACCTGAACAGCACCCAAAAGTACTAAAGCGTTTAATTGATTTTCCTACATACAAAAAAGTAGCGAAAGAGATCAAACAAAACATTAGTAAGGTTGCAAAAGAGCACAACATACCAGAAGATGTAATGGCATCTAAAAAGCAAGTGAATCAACTTATAAGTTGGAACTGGAAGCTAACAGATGAACAAAAATCACAGCAGATAAAACCAGATTTACTCAATTCTTGGCGCTATGAATATCTTAAAGGTGCACTCAAAGAGTGGGATAATTAAATAAAGTTTACAAGACGAGTTAAAAACAGATGATAAAGGGCGCTTAGCGCCCTTTATCATTATTTCTTTTCTTCGTCAGGTAGTGTGACATTGAGTTCGAGTACGGCTAAATCATCTTCATTTTGATCAAACTGAACTTGAACTGCATCGGCGCCTACATTCACGTACTTGCGAATGACATCTAATATATCTTGCTTTAACTGCGGCAAGTAATCAGGTGTACCACGCTGAGAACGTTCGTGCGCGACTATGATCTGCAATCGCTCTTTTGCTAATGACGCACTGTTTTTCTTTTCTGAGCGGAAGTAGTCAAGTAAAGACACATTAACCTCCAAATATCCGTTTGAATAAACCCTTTTTCTCTACATCTAAAAATCTAAATTCAACCGTCTCGCCTAATAAACGACTGATCGCATCAGCATAGGCTTGACCTGCGTCTGATTCGCCATCAAGAATAACGGGTTGTCCTGAGTTAGATGCACTAAGTACTGCTTGAGATTCAGGAATGACACCTAGTAAGTCGATAGCTAGAATGTCCTGGATATCTTCAACAGATAGCATTTCACCTTTTGATACACGATCTGGATTATAGCGTGTTATTAGCAAATGCTCTTTAATGTTTTCTAAACCTTCTTCAGCACGTTTAGATTTACTGTGTAAAATTCCTAGTATACGATCTGAGTCTCTTACTGACGAAACTTCTGGGTTGGTAGTTACAATAGCTTCATCAGCGAAGTACATGGCCATCATAGCACCGGCTTCTATACCTGCCGGAGAATCACACACTATGTAGTCAAAGTCTTCTTTTAACTCATTGAGAACACGTTCAACGCCATCACGTGTGAGTGCATCTTTATCGCGTGTTTGCGATGCAGGAAGTAAGAATAACTTCTCTACACGCTTATCTTTTATAAGTGCTTGGTTAAGGTTGGCTTCACCATTGATTACATTGACAAAGTCATACACTACGCGACGTTCACAACCCATAATAAGGTCTAAATTCCGCAGGCCGATATCAAAATCAATGATAACAGTCTTATAGCCTTTCAATGCCAAGCCTGTACCAATTGCTGCGCTTGATGTTGTTTTACCAACACCCCCTTTACCCGAGGTAACGACAATTATTTTTGCCATGAGATTTATCCTTTAACCAAAGCTGAAATTTCTAAAGATTCATTTTTTTGTTGTATTTGAACTGCGTTACCCCAGTGTTCACCTTGCAGTGAGTCACTGATCCAGTAATTACCATTGATTGAAACGAGTTCTGCTTCTAATTTATTACAAAAAATGTATGCGTTTTCTAGCCCTTTCGCACCGGCGATTGCACGGCCGCGTAGGGTTCCATATATATGTACATTGCCATCTGCAATTACTTCTGCACCATGGCTTACTGCGCCTAATACCACTAAGTCACGGTCTTTGGCGTAAACCTGTTGCCCTGAGCGAACTGCACCATTAATAATTTGTGCTGGTAAATACACGGTTTTTTCAACCACTGACGTATTAGGCTCTACTCTTGGGGGTTCACTCTTAACGTCTTGTGAATAGTTTAAAACAGATAAGCCAGCAGCTTTCGCTTGTTTGTGCTGCTCATCAGAACCATTACATACACCCACCGCATTAAAGCTCATACGTTCAATAAGTGATTTTAAGTGAACAAAATCAATAGGATTATTTTTTACTTCAATTAAATTCACGACAATGGGGGCACCCTTAAAGAATTTTGGGGCTTGGGCTATTTTTATATACAGTTGTTCTGCTAAAAGGGGGATATCAGTACTATAAAGATGTAAAACTGATAACGTAAAAAGGTTGCCTTTTAGCTCAAAAATTTGGTCCGACATAGATGCTCAACTGGATTGTCTTGTTAGTGTGAAATTTTTATATAAACCTAGGCTGAACAAGGCGTTTATTGTAGTTTTCACTCTAATTTTTATAACTTATTATTATTGCCATGTTATAGTGTGTAGCACTGTTAAGCAAGATTTTATAGGGCCATAATGCTAACTGCGGTATATAAAAGTAAGAAAAAAGCAGATACTTTCTTATTTATTGAAAAAAGAGACGATTTTAGTAAAGTTCCGGAACCTTTAATGGCCATGTTTGGTCAACCTCAGTACGTGATGATCATTAACTTAGCTAAGCGAACTCAACTAGGCGTAGCGGATTTAGACACTTTAAAACAGTCGCTCAGCGACCAAGGCTATTATTTACAAATTCCGCCACCAGAAGAAAACTTGCTGAGTGAATTAAGAAAACAAAACGGAGTAGATAGTGATTAAAAAATTAGCAGTTGTATTGTGTGGTATCTGTTTAAGCTCATCGGTGATGGCAAAAACCCAAGCTGAGTTTCAACAATACCTTACTAATTTAAAGCAAGAGGCAATAGCGAAAGGTTACGATACTCAGTTAATTGAGCAAGCATTTGCCACTGCTTCTTACAAAGAAAAAGTGATTTCAGCAGATAAAAATCAGCCTGAAGTAAAAGAAACACTGGAAACATATTTACCAAAACGAGTGCCTCAATGGAAAATTGATCGCGCGCGTAAGTTGTACAAAGAAAACCAAGACGTTTTAGAGAAGGTCGCAAAAGACTTTGGCGTCCAAGCACGCTTTATTGTAGCTATTTGGGGCTTAGAGAGTAATTTTGGTGCCATTCAAGGTGGCCACAACGTGATTTCATCTTTGGTAACACTGGCTTTTGATGGGCGCCGTGAAGCATTATACAAGCGCCAATTATGGGCAGCACTGGATATATTAAAGTCGGGTCATATTACGCTTAATAAATTTAAAGGCTCATGGGCAGGTGCAATGGGGCAAACTCAATTTATGCCAACCTCATTTAATGCCTATGCTGTAGATTACAACAATGATGGTCGCAAAGATATTTGGACAACTAAGGAAGACGCGTTTGCCTCTATTGCTAATTACTTAAAGCAAGAGGGCTGGAATGACAACTTAACCTGGGGTCGCCAAGTTCAATTACCTGCTGATTTTGATCAGCAGTATATTTTAAAGCGCGGTACTAAAACACGTAAGCAATGGCTTGAATATTGGAACAATTCAGAGCGCTCACTCGCTGATTGGCAAGCATTAGGGGTTCGTCGTGCTGATGGCAGCGATTTACCAAATGTTGCTGTGGATGCTGCACTAGTGATGCCTGATGATGAAAATGGGCGCATGTATTTAGCATACGACAACTACAAGGTATTTATGCACTGGAATCGGTCATATTATTTTGCAACCAGCGTGGGCTATTTGTCAGATAGAATTGCTTATCCAAAAATTTAAATAAAGCAAATAACTAAAAAGCCGCAAATTGCGGCTTTTTTGTGAGTGACCTATCGACTAAATTTCTTTTTTAAATATTTTATCTTTTAGGTCAATGACTTTGCCAATCCCTGAACCTAGTTTCATTAGCTTATTAAGCTGCTCAGGAGTTAAACGTTGTAATTCTGACGACCATTTAGTTACTGTTTCAAGTAAGTTATGGATTTCGCCCATTTGTTTTTGAGCGTAGATTTCATCGTCGTTACTTGCTTCGTCTAGTAAGTTATCCCGGAGTAAACTTAGTGTCGGCTCAACTTCACGTTTTTTGCGCTCTTCGAATACGCGATTTGCCATATCCCAAATATCGCCTGCAGGGGCATAGTACTCTTTTCTATCTCCTGGGATATGCATTACTTTGATCAGTTGCCAAGATTGTAATTCTTTGATCCCCATACTCACGTTACCGCGAGAGATACTTAGCGCATCAGCGATTTGATTTGCCGTCATCGGATCTTTAGTAATAATCAATAAACCACACATTTGTCCAATGGTGCGATTAAATCCCCAGCGGCTGCCCATCTCACCACAATGCATTACAAAGGCAAAGTTTTTTTCTGATAATGTCATTGTTACAAGTTTCAAAAATAAATGAAATCTATGCTAGCACGCTGGTTAGGTATGGCAAGACTTAAGCTGGGATAAAAAGCCACGTTTTACGACTAATGATTGATATAGATTAATATCTAAGCATTTATAGTGAGGTATGTTGCGGATATGCAACATGACATTGTTATTTAACGACCTTGTTGAATAACAAAATTTTTTATAAACGATGGAATGACTATGAAAGCAGCAATAAATACAGAATATAAAGGCAAGTTAGCGATCACCGATTTGCCTATCCCAGAAGTAGGTCCTAACGATGTCCTAGTAAAAATAGCCGCTTGTGGTGTGTGCCACACTGATTTACACGCATGTCATGGCGATTGGCCGGTAAAACCAAAAATGCCATTAGTACCAGGGCACGAAGGTGTTGGTGTAATAGAAAAGCTAGGAAGTAATATTAAGCACTTAGAAGTGGGCGATAGAGTAGGCGTACCATGGTTATACAGCGCATGTGGCCATTGTGAGTTTTGTTTAGATGGACGCGAAACCTTGTGTTTATCGCAACATAATACGGGTTACTCTATTGACGGTGGGTATGCAGAATACTGTTTAGCTCATGGTGACTACATCATCAAAATACCGAAAGGTTTAGGTTTTGCTGAAGCTGCCCCCTTATTTTGTGCGGGCGTAACAACGTATAAAGCTTTAAAAGTATCTGGCGCTAAACCAGGTCAATGGGTTGCTATTGTCGGTGTGGGTGGTTTAGGGCACTTAGCAGTGCAATATGCAAAAGCAATGGGCTTTAATGTTATTGCGGTAGATACTGGTAAAGAGAAAATGGCGCTAGCTAAAGAGTTGGGTGCTGATATTACGCTTGATTTTAAAGAGGTGGTGCCCAGTGAGGCCATTTTTGAGCAAGTAGGTGGCGCGCATGCTGTTGTTTGTACGGCAGTATCAAAACCAGGGTTTGAACAAGCATATAAAAGTGTTCGCCGAGGGGGAAAATGTGTATTGGTTGGTTTACCGCCTGAAGATATGCCATTGCCAATTTTTGACACCGTATTAAATGGTGTTTCAGTGGTTGGCTCTATTGTAGGTACGCGCAAAGACCTGCAAGAATGTCTTGAATTTGCTGCGCAAGGCAAAGTAAAAGCTATCATTGAAGAGAAAAAACTTGAAGATATTAATGAAATTTTTGATGACATGCTTAAAGGCGAAATAAACGGCCGCATAGTTGTTACGATTTAATATTAAGTTTTTAACATGAAAAAAGCACGGTATTTCAATTGAAACTCCGTGCTTTTAAAATTATTAAACTATTAAAGTGTGTAACTAAAGCTTAGCTTTGCATTACGTTCTTCACCTGGCATTCCGCCTAAAAACATGGCTTTAGAATAATAGTTTTTATTAAACAGGTTATTAATGTTTAACTGCATCTGCCAGTTATCAGCTTTATAGCTAACTGCAGCATCATATACGGTATAAGCGGGTACGTAACCATTATCAATACCGAATGAACTTGAGTTAGTACTGCGTTTATCAACGAATGTTAAGCCTGCGCTTAGATCTACTGCGTGTGGTAATTCAAACAGCGCTGCTGAGTAAGTAACCCATGAACTAGCTGTTACATAAGGCACCCCTTTTTGGCGGGTATCAAAGCTTGAGCTGTTTGGATTAGTTTTATCGCGGGCGTCTTGATAAACACCGTTAATATTAACTTTCCATTGATCGTTCAAATACGCATTTAAATCAATCTCTACACCTTTTGTCTGTTCTTCGCCATCAAAAAAGCTCTCTACTACGTTAGGTGCTGACACGCCGGCTTCATAAAGTGGATTGGCGTATTCTAAATTAGTGCGCGCACTTTCAAATACTACAATCGAAGCTAGTAATTGATCATCAAATGCTTTAAAACGAAAGCCTAAATCGTTACTCACTGATTCTGAATCGTCTCTATCGGCTTCATTACCAGCAACAGAGCCAAGAACACTGTAAGCTGTGCGTCCTTTCGAGTGATTTAAAAACAAAGCCATATCAGCGTTTACTTGATAAGTAGCACCTAAGTTATACGTTAAACCACTGTCTGATGTGTTTGCTTCAGGCGTTGGATTTGCGCGGCTTTGGCTATAACGTGGGTCTATCCCAAAATGCTCATAACTTTGTTTTATGCGATTATGAGCAACACCAATACGAGTAGTGATCTTGTCGTTAATATAAGCAACATGCTGCAGGCCTACGCCCCATGCTTGTACTTTTTTATTGTAATCACTGGTTTTAAGCGGGTCATAGTCAGCAAATTCACCTGTAGGCCAATTTGGTTGACGTATATCAAAAATATATGGCAGTGCGCCTTGGTAAATCACTTCACCGTCATTGTTTTTAATGACCTTATCAGCATCATAAATAGAGTACTGTTTAAAACGAATATCACGGTCTTCATAGTTGGCATTAACTAGTAGTTCGTTTTCTATATTACCAAGCATAAAGTCATAACGTAAATCTAAGAAGTATTGCCAAGATTTTTCATCCGCTTCTACTTGGCGATATTCTTGGCGTCTGGCAGCAAAAGGATGTAATACATTATCTACAACTAACGGTGCGCGTGGATCTTGGTTAATTACACCGCGTCGGTTCCAATAAACATAATTATAAGCACCTGTTTGACGAGCAAAACTTGAAGTGTAATTGCGATACTGCAGCTGTTGATTTAAAAATAAATCATCACTAATGTAATAATTATGCGCTAGTTTAAAACGCAGCTCTTCACCTTCGTTATCCTTTGCCATCGGTGATATTATGCCATTAGTGCCAAAGTTAAAGGGTGTTAAACCATCATTGCTTGCCAAAGAGTTAGCTAATTCATTTCGTTGTGCTTCACTCAATTGTAACCCACTTGCTGTAGGGTCATTAACTAAATCGGCGCCTGATACTTCTCCAGCAGTTAAACCGTTAACCGATTCACTGTTAAAAATACGAATAGGGTGGCCAATAGAATCCACTGCAATAGCGTCTTTAATATATGCCCCAGACAATACAAAAGATTGTTGGTCATTAAGCACATATTTTAAAGACGAGTAAATTTCATCGCGCTGCTCTTTTAAATCACGAAAGCCATCGCTAGAGGCGGTTTTTGCCATTACCCGATAAGCTAAATCGTCGGTTATTGCATTGGTGCTATCGAGTGCAAGCGAATAACTATCCCACTGACCGATATCCATTTCTAGCGTATGTTGCTCGTTAAACTGTGGTTTTTTCTCAATGAGGTTGATCACACCACCGGCACTACCCATACCATACAAGCCAGTAGCGGGACCCTTTAACACTTCAATAGATTCAACATTGGTTAAAGACCGAGTAGGGTTAAATGTATTGCCCAAGCCTGCGCCGCCATACATGCCATCATAAGTGTAATTAGCACCCAAACCACGAATAACTAAATTGTCACCAATGCCATAGTTATTACCCGCTTGAGTTAGGCCACTCACATTGCGGATCACGTCCTGAAGACTATCAATACCTTGTGATTCAATCAGTGCTTTATCAACAATAACCACGGGTGCTGGGGTTTCCATTAGTGACATGTCTGATTTAGTCGCTAAACCAGAATTCATCACTACTCGGTTTTGTTGCTCGTAAACGCTAATTCGTTCAATATCTGAATTAACTTGTGACTCGTTAGCCATTGCTAAATTTGCGTTTAAACACGCTAGAGTGAGGAGAGAGTATTGAAACCTTTTCATAAACTGATAACCATTCGCATTTGTTAATTTGCGCGAATGATAATGGTTATCATTTTAAATTTAAATAAAAAGTTCAATTTTTTTTACTTCAATAGGTACGTTTGCTTGATTGTTATTCAATGTGATTTAAAAGTAATCATATTTGAAAATTTCAAAGGGGGATTGCAGTAGTTAGTTGGTTTAGCAGAAAGATTTTTTAATAAAATTTTGATGGCTAAACGAGCAGCTTAGCTACATTTGCAAAAAATTTTAAGGTTGAGCGGTGCTCAACCTTATAGAAACGTTTGGGCTTACTGTTTGTAAACCACACCCGCCTTCATAACAAACGGGATCTGCTCTAGTGTAGAAATGTTTTTTAATGGATTAGTATCTACCGCTATGATATCAGCTGCAAAACCAGTTTTAATTTGCCCTAGTTGTTTATCAGCTTTTAATAATTTAGCACTATTAATGGTCGCCGCTTGAATTGCTTGTAATTCACTCATGCCAAATTCAACCATACGGGAAAACTGTTTAGCATTATCACCATGCGGGTAAATAGCTGCGTCGGTACCAAACACCATGTTTACCCCCGCTTTAACAGCGCGTTTAAAACTATCACGTTGTTTTTTTGATACCAGACGTTCCTTATTTAGGTTTTCTTCATCAACACCATTTTGCTCACCAAAGCTCAGCGTATACTCTGTATTATAAATATCCATCGATAACCAAGTACCATGCTCTTTTGCAAGCGCAATCGCTTCATCATCTAAAAAGCTAGCGTGCTCAACACTATCTACACCGGCTCTAATCGCCGTTTTAATACCGTTAGTGCCGTGTGCGTGAGCGGCAACAGGTAATTCACGCATGTGCGCTTCATCGACAATGGCTTTCATCTCTTCAAAGGCGTATTGCTGTATGCCGACTTTTGTTCCTTTAGAAAATACCCCACCTGTGGCGCATAGTTTGATTGCATTAGCGCCATATTTTATATTTTCACGCACTTTAATACGTACTGCCCATGGGCCATCAGCAACGCCGGTGGCAGTATATTTCATCTCTGGAGGTAAGCGATTATTATCGCAGTGCCCACCAGTAATGCTCAAAGAAGGCCCTGCAGCCCAAATGCGTGGGCCGATAATATCACCGGCATTAACACCGTCTCGCACCGCAATAACACTGTAGCCTTGTGCACCTAAGTTACGTACTGTAGTAAATCCAGCTTCTAAGGTTTGCTTAGCAAAATAGCTGGCTTTAATGGCCATTCGCGGAACAGATTGCCCTAAACGTTCACTTCGAGACACGGTAGGATCGCTGGTTAAATGTACGTGCATGTCCATTAACCCAGGTAACAGGGTAAGCGTTGGTAGGTTTATCAGTTCATCATTACTGCTAAGCTTGGGCTTTTTATTAAATTGGATTTGGCTAATAACACCGTTATCTATGGCAATCAAAGGATTAGATTTAAGTTCGCCTGTTTCAACATCTAGTAAAGCTTTGGCCGATATATAGGTTGTGGCTAGTGTACTTGCACTGGTTAAGCTCAGAAATACGATTGATGCAGTTAGTAAATGTTTTTTCATGTTTAAGTCATTATAATTATTTTCATTTACTTGAATGTAGCAACCATGCGCTATTGAGTAAATAATGTAGCGACGAATAGCATTGACCGTAATTGCTTTATTTAAGCTATTTAAAACCGCATAATTGGCGGGTAAAAACTAACAAGGGAATTTATGAAAGTTATTAAAATAGCACTGGTTGCCAGTAGCGTTATGTTTGCCTTAAGTGGTTGTATGAGCACCAGCTCACAATTAAACACAAATCAGTCAGTCGCACCTGTAATAAGCGAATTATCAGCCGAGCAGCAATTAGATGTGCTCGTTGCTCAGTACTACGATGAATCATTAGCTTTTAATCCATTAAGCGCTACTTATAATGGCCGCCATGAATTTGATGATCAATTTTTGCCTGAAATATCGCAGCTTAATCGCGATAAAAAAGCCGCATTTTACAAAAAATATCAACAACGCTTAACGCTGATTGATGAATCACAACTGACCGGTCAAGCGCTACTGAATTTTGAAGTATTATCCCGAGATTTAGCCCTCAAGCTTGAGGGGATGCAATATAAAAATTATTTGTTACCGATAAATCAAATGTCGGGTGCGCATAATACCTTCGCTGGATTTGGTTCAGGACAAAGTGCTCAGCCTTTTAATACTGTTGCCGACTACGAAAATTTTATCAAGCGTGCAGATGGTTTCGTTAAATGGCTTGCAAGTGTTGAACAATCAATGGTGCAAGGCGTTAAAAACGATGTGGTACTGCCTATGCCATTAGCAAAAAAATTACTCCCGCAATTTAAAGCGCATGTTGTTACAAGCGCAGAAGATTCTCTCTTTTATTCGCCCATTAAAGCCATGCCCGCTTCAATTTCAGCTGATGAAAAGCAACAGCTAAAATCGCAGTATAAAACACTGATCTTAGATAAATTAGTGCCTGCATATCAGCGAATGAGCGACTTTTTAGCCAACAATTACATACCTCATGCTCGCGATTCTGTTGGTTATGCTGATTTACCCAACGGTAAAGCGTGGTACGAATACCAAATAAAGAAAAACACCACGTTAAGCTTATCTGCTGATGAAATTCATGAAATTGGCTTAAGTGAAGTGGCTCGAATTTTAAGTGAAATGAAAACGGTGAAAAACACCGTCGGATTTGAAGGTGATTTATCGGCCTTTTTTAACCACTTACGTGACTCCGATGAGTTTTATTACAAAACGGCCGATGAGTTAATTGCTGCCTATGAAAAGATAAAATTAAAAATAGACGCTCGCTTACCAAAGTTATTTAATATTGAGCCTAAAGCACCTTATGTTGTCAAAGCGGTTGAAGCGTATCGAGCCCAATCAGCTGCGGGAGCGTCGTATGCAGGACCCGCTCCTGATGGTTCGCGCCCAGGCATATTTTACATCAATACATACAACTTAAAAGCGCAGCCTAAGTTTTTACTCGAAACACTGTCTATTCATGAAGCCGCTCCTGGTCATCACTTTCAAATAGCGCTGCAACAAGAGGTGCAAAGCTTGCCCGATTTTCGTAAATTTGGCGGCTATACCGTGTTTGCTGAAGGCTGGGCATTATATGCAGAAAGCTTAGGCAAAGAATTGGGTTTATTTACCGACCCGTATATGTGGTACGGGCGTCTTAGCGATGAGCAGCTAAGAGCGATGCGATTAGTGCTTGATACAGGATTTCATGCCAAAGGTTGGACACGTCAACAAGGCATTGATTACATGCTAGCAAATTCTTCAATGGCAAAAAGTGATGTTATTGCTGAAGTTGAACGCTATATCGCATGGCCAGGCCAAGCACTATCGTACAAATTGGGTGAGTTTAAAATTAAAGAGCTCAGAAATTACGCCCACCAGCAATTAGGTGAGCAATTTGACATTAAAGCGTTTCATACGCAAATATTGATTGATGGTGCACTACCTATGCCTATTCTGGAGAAAAAAATTAAACGTTGGGTTAAATCTCAGCAGTAATAAAATCGCGCGAAGCCATGCAGATATTAGGGATTGGCTTTGCGCGCTTTGCTGCAATACGTTAGAATGCGCGCTCTTAAAAGGGGCGAGAACACCATGTTTGATCAACAATTAGCAAATACCCAATTTTGGCTTAGTAAAAGCCTGAATGAAATGAACCAGCAAGAATGGGAAGCCATTTGTGATGGATGTGGAAAGTGTTGTTTAAACACCTTTATTGACAGTGAAGACGAAGATGACTTTACTGCTACCGATCAGCTAAGAGAAGGCGAGCAACTAATATTTACCAACATTGTTTGTCAATACCTTGATAACAATACCTGTGGCTGTAGTGAATACGAAAACCGCCAAACATTAGTCCCTTCGTGCGTTAAACTCACTAAAGAAAACCTAAAAGACATCTTTTTCATGCCCCAAAGCTGTAGCTACCGCCGTCTTCATGAAGGGCGCGGTTTAGCAACGTGGCACCCGTTACTTAATAACGGCGATAAAACTAAAATGCATGAGCTAAACATTTCAGTCAAAGATAAAACAGTAAAAGATTGTGATGTAAAATTAGACGATTTTGACTTGTATATTGCCGAGTGGCCAACCAAGGATTGCAACTAGTGAGTAAGTTACAAGCAAGTATTGGTTTAATAAACCCTAAAAGCCCAACCAATGTGGGTGGTGT
The DNA here is from genome assembly GCF_055397545.1 of Pseudoalteromonas sp. 11L1. The sequence continues at coordinate 360,441 of NZ_AP041142.1, forward strand.
ATTACGCGCAGCAGGTTGTTATGACGCCAAGAAGGTGTTTTTTACCGGCAACCGTTATTTAAATGCACAAAAATTTCATACGGATACGAAAAATGTGGTGCAACGCATTCCATTAACCGCCACTGACGATTTAGCATCAGTCAAGCCACAAGATGCAAAAGTAGTGGTAATTGAGTTAATCGAAGGTGCCACTCCTTTACCCGAATTTACTCACCCTGAGAACGCATTTTATGTATTTGGTCCAGAAGACGGCTCTGTCCCCAAAGATGTTTTAAAATGGTGCGACGAAGTGGTGTATATTCCTACTATCGGCTGTATGAATTTAGCGGCAACCTGTAATGTTGTACTTTATGACCGACTCTCCAAATTGGGCGGGATTCAAAGCAGTAATGAAACCATTATTTCATCACGCGATACCAATAATAAAATGAAATGGAAAAAGTGATTTAAATAATAATTACTCAGTGTAACGTCATTATTAAATTCAAATTTTAATCTTTTTACTTTCCTAAAAGGCATAGTTGCATAGAGTCTTTCTTTGCAACTAGCTAGACCGTCGCTATTAAAAAATCACCTTATAGATATTTTTCTGTATATAATAAATAATGCTTTATTATTATTTTTTATAATTTAATCAATCCCAGCTTATATTTGCTAAGACTTTCAGTTAAAAATTTGTTAAAAAGACAGTGATAATAATGATTAATCCTTAAGGTACTTATGTTTAGCTCGCTGAAATTCACCTCCAAAATCACCATCGCTGCGTCATTGGTCTTAGTTTTAGTGTTAGGTGTTTTCACTATTAACAACTATTTTTCAATGCGTCATCAAACTCAAGAGCAGCTATCTTTAGTATTAAAACAAAGTTCCCAGTCTGTCTCGCAGAACATTGCAAGCTGGCTGAATAACAAGTTAGCCATTGTTATCTCGCTGGCAAACACCTATCGATTCACAGACGCTAAAGCGCTTACATTATCGCAATTAAATACTGCAGAGATGGCAGGGGATTTTAAAAATACTTACATCGGCGAATCCTCAGGCGCGTTTATTTTAAATGATCAAAGCGTCATTTTACCCGACGATTTTGATGCAACTAGCCGCCCTTGGTATAAGTTGGTTGAAAACAAAACTAATACTGCATTCACCACCCCTTATATTGATGTAACCACCAATGAACTGACCATTTCAGCTGTTGCGCCCATAAATATTAATGGCCAATTTAAAGGAGTTGCAGGTGCTGATATTGATATGCAAACCATAGCTAAAATTATCGACAATATTGATTTTTTAGGGTTAGGTTATGGCTTTTTATTAGATCATAAGGGGCAAATACTAAGCCATCCAAATAGTAAGTTAAATTCAAAAGCGCTTACTGAATTATTTGGAAAAGACATTGAGCTGGCTGATACTTTTACAGAGCACCAAGTTGCTGATGAAACTGTTTTAGTGTCATTTACTAAAATTCATGGCATAGAAAATGTTGATTGGTATTTAGGAGCAGTGATCAATAAAGACACGGCTTTCGAAAGTGTGTCGGCATTTGGTCAAAAAGCACTGATTTACTTAATAGTAGGCACCTTAGTCATTGTTTTTGCGCTACAGCTTTTATTGCGTTACTTAATGCGTCCTATGTATCGCTTAAACGATGCTATTAGAGATATAGCTCAAGGTGAAGGCGATTTAACTCGTCGCCTCAGTGTAGAAAACGATGATGAGTTTGGTCAGTTAAGTAATTCATTTAATATTTTTATAGAAAAAATTCAAAATTCAATTGTTCAAGTTAAGTCTTCAGCGCAATTGTTAGAAACAGCTGTTGCTAAGCTGGTTACGCAAACAGATTCAACCTTGACTATGTATGACGATCAAAGTGAACGTACTAACAGCGTAGCATCGGCAATTAATCAGTTTTCTGCTACCGCCACAGAAATTTCAAGCAGTGCAAGTAATGCCTCAACGCTTGCTAAAGATGCTGATCAATATTGTGCTAAAAATCAGCAAACACTGACTAACAACGTATCAAGCATTCATCAACTTTCGCAAAATATAGAGCAAGCGCAAGAAACAATTAATAGTTTAGATTCACATACCGCCAATATCGGTAATGTATTAGCGGTAATTAAAGGAGTGAGTGAACAAACTAACTTGCTCGCTTTAAATGCAGCGATAGAAGCCGCACGTGCGGGTGAAGCGGGAAGAGGGTTTGCCGTTGTTGCCGATGAAGTAAGGCAATTAGCACAACGCACTCAACAATCAACGCAAGAAATTGAAAATACGGTTATTGAACTGCAAAAAGGCTCAAGCTCTGCCGTTGAACTGATGAAAACCAGTTTAGAAGAAAGTGAAAAAAGTGTTCAGCAAGCGGATGCCGTCGGCGACGTAATGAAGCAAATAATTAGTGCGATAAGGCAAATAACGGATGCTAATCATAGTGTGGCTAATGCCACAGATGAACAAAACCAAGTTGTTAAATCATTACACTCAGATATTCATGTTATTAGCGACTTATCTACTCAAGGTCAATCTAACCTTAACCTTACTTTAGAGGAATGTACCAAGCTTAAGCATCAATTTAGCGACTTAGATCGGATGGTTAAAAAATTCAAAGTATGATCAATAAAACAAAAATAAATAAACCAAACTGGCTTAGTCTAGTTAATATTGACAGTGTTTATAGCTTTGATAGACAACGCCAAGCGTTTTCTTTATTTACCATGATAGCGATTGCCTTGGTGTTAATTACTTATTTGGTGATTGCAAATTATCGCGTTTATGCACCTATATTAACTGCCGCATTAATTTCAGTTAACTTAACGATTGTAGGGTGCATCGTTTATTTTATAAAAACCAAAAAGCTCAATGCTATTGCGTTAATTACTCTGATGATTGTATTTTTGATGTGTTTAGCATTGGTATACACAGGCGGTAAAGATAACACTGCTTTATATTGGCTTATGTTTTATCCTGTTGCTGTTTTTGCCATATTGGGTGTTAAGTTTGGCGCATGGTTAAGCAGTGCCATGTTATTGTGCTGTATTGTTATGTTGTATGGCCCCGATATGGGGCAGGTTATTTATGGTGAGGTAGAAAAAACCCGTTTTGTTGCTGCATTTTCACTCGTGTTGGTCTTTTCTTTTATCGGTGAGTATTTTCGTCACCGAAGCCACCTTGCCATTGCTGATATTACCTTAGAGCAAAAACAATACGCCTATACAGATCAGCTCACAGGTGCACCCAACCGTCGCTTTATTACCTCTCATTTTTTAAAGCTCGCCGCTTCACGACCTGCACATTATTTACCGCTGTCTATATTGCTCCTAGATTTAGATAACTTTAAACAATTAAACGACACCTATGGTCATGATTTTGGTGACACCGTATTAATAGAGTTCACTAAATTATTAGAGTCGCAGTTTCCTGCAACCGCCCTTAAAGCCCGTTATGGTGGTGAAGAGTTTGTAGTAATTTTACCGCAGCTAACGACCATTGAAGCAAGTATTTTAGCTAATCGCTTTAGAGAATGCGTGCAACATCATGTGATATTATCTGATAAACAACAACGAGTATCGTTAACCTGCAGTATTGGCATTGCACAAGCTAATCATGTTGACGACTTCAACAGTGCATTAAAACAAGCCGATGAATATTTATATCAGGCAAAATCACAAGGGCGTAATAAAGTCATATTTGCGCAGGGCGAGCATGTCAGTCAGTAAGCTTATCTATGTGCATGATCCTATGTGTAGCTGGTGCTGGGGTTATAAACCTACTTGGCAAAAGCTAGAAACTGCTTTAGTAAATATTCTGCCTATAGAATATAGAGTCGGAGGGTTAGCGGCTGATAGCGACCAGCTAATGAGTGCTGATATGCAGTTGCAACTACAAGGCATATGGCAAAACATTAACAACCAATTAGGCACTGAGTTTAATTTTAATTTTTGGCGAGAATGCCAACCACGCCGCTCTACTTATCCTTCTTGTAGGGCGGCATTAATTGCTCGTAGCTTTAACAAAGAGCCACAGATGATTGACGCTATTCAACAAGCGTATTATTTAAAGGCGCAGAATCCATCGGATGAAGACGTGCTTATTAAACTATGCGAAAAAATTGGTTTAGATCCCTGTTTATTTACTCAGCAGTTACACTCTAAGGAACTTCAGCGTCGCTTTTATGATGAGCTTAACTTTGTTCGCAGTTTACCTATTCAAGGTTTCCCTTCGTTAGTATTAATACATAACAACCGTGCTTACCCTATTGCTATTAACTACATAGATTGGCAGCATACCCTTAGTGAAATACAGTCTTACTTATAAAATTTACGCTTCAAACATTACCCTGCACTTTAAATTCAGCCAATAAGGCTAATTTATTACCGTTGTCATAAAAGCGACTTTTTTACGCAACACGCTTGTCATTTTTAATCTATACACTTTCGCTCATTGAAACTATCTCGCTTTAAAATGTTTTTTCATAAACAGGCTAAAGCGACTAATAAACACTAGCAAATCCGCTAATTAACGAGCAAAGGTGTATACGATGAAAGGCGTTAAACCATTAATTTTAGCTGGTATTGTAGCCGCAAGTGCAGCAGTCCACGCCAATGATTTAAACACGGTAATTGATAAAAGTAGCGACATTAATAATTTAGCTGCGCAATCACAAACAAAAATAGACAAGATTGCAGATTCAATGCAAGGGCGTTTACAGCAATTTAAAACCCTAAATAAAGAAATAGATGGTTTAGCCGTTTATAACGCACAGCTGACAAAACAGTTAAATAACCAAATAGAAGAGATGGAATCGCTTAATTTATCAATGGATCAGGTATCGATTATTGAGCGCCAAATAACCCCTTTAATGCTTCGCATGATCACTGGGCTTGAACAGTTTATAGCCTTAGATGTGCCGTTTTTAAAACAAGAGCGAAAGCAGCGTCTTGAATCGTTAAATGCAATGATGGAACGTGCTGATATTTCATCAAGTGAAAAATTCCGTCGTGTCTTAGAAGCTTATCAAGTTGAAGTTGATTACGGACGCACTATTGAAGCGTATACCGCATTGCTTGATGTGGACAATAAAGAACGTGAAGTTGATTTTTTACGCATTGGCCGTTTAGAACTCATTTACCTTACCCGCGATGGCAAACAAGCAGGTAGTTGGGATCAACAGTCACAGTCGTTTGTTGCGTTGCCTGATTCAACCATTAGTCAAATTAATAAAGGGCTTCGCATTGCGCGCAAACAACTAGCCCCCGATATGTTAACACTGCCAATTCATGCTGCAGAATAAGAGGTTTACCATGAAATTATTAACGAAAATGACAAAAATGGCCGTGTTTGCAGCCAGCTTAGGTTTTTCAGGTGCGATGTGTGCCGCTGAACCAATGAACTTAGATGCCTTATTAAAAACGTTAGAGCAGGGTAAATCAGCGCAATCAGAACAAAATAAACAACGCGAACAAGAATTTGCAGCACGTCAAAATGAACAAGTGCAAATGCTTAAAAACACCCAAGCTAAACGAAACCAAATGCTTAGCGAGTCAGAGCGTTTAGAAACGCAGTTTGAAGAAAACGAAATTAAATTGGCTAACCTGACCGATACTTTATCTAAGCGTATGGGGTCATTAAAAGAGCTGTTTGGTGTGCTACAACAAGTTGCTGGTGATTCAAGCAATAAGTTTGCAACCTCGGTGGTATCGGCTCAGTTACCTGGGCGTAGTACTTTTATGGACGAATTGGCGCAAAAAATGGGGTCTACCTCAAAGCTTGCGTCTATTGAAGATATCGAAAAGGTTTGGTTTGAGCTACAACGCGAAATGACCGAACAAGGAAAAGTAAGCCGCTTCAATACTGATGTAATTGTTGACGGTGGCAATAAAGTACAAAAAGAAGTGGTACGTGTGGGTGCATTTAACCTTATTAGTGACGGTCAGTACCTAGAGTATACACCTTCTACCAATACTATTAGCCAACTTACTCGCCAACCAAGCAGCCGCTTTACTGCGACTGCGGCTGATTTGCAGCAAGCAAACACCGGTGTGGTGCCGTTTGCGCTTGACCCAACTGGTGGTTCAATTTTAGGTTTGTTAGTACAAGCCCCTGATACCAGCGAGCAAGTTCATCAAGGTGGTGCAGTTGGTTACGTTATTTTAGGCGTTGGCTTATTAGCGTTATTAATTGCGTTAGAGCGTTTTGTATCGCTCCTGCTGATGGGTGGAAAAATCCGTCGTCAATTAAAAGACGATACAGCTCGTGATGATAACCCGCTAGGGCGAGTCATGAAAGTGAAAGACCAATACCCAAATGTGGCGTACGACACGCTTGAACTTAAGTTAAGCGAAGCCATTTTACGCGAAATGCCAAAAATCACCCGTAATTTAACGCTTATTAAAATTATCTCTGTGGTAGCGCCATTGCTGGGCTTACTCGGTACGGTAACTGGGATGATTAATACCTTCCAAGCAATTACTTTATTCGGCACTGGCGACCCTAAACTAATGGCAGGCGGTATTTCGCAAGCCTTGGTTACTACGGTATTAGGCCTTGTTGTTGCTATCCCTACGGTGTTTTTATACACCTTATTGAATACTCGCTCAAAAGGCTTACTGCTTATTTTACAAGAACAAAGTGCAGGTATTATTGCCGAGCGAAGCGAGAAAGGAGCTTAAACCATGGTGCTATTGATTGATTCAATCAATGCTATCCGTGATTTTCTCGACACGGGTGGCCAAGTGCTCTTGGTCATTGCCGTGTTAATTTTCGCGATGTGGTTATTGATACTCGAGCGATTTATGTACTTTTTTAATGGCTATCGACACTACAAAAAAGACGTTAAAAATACGTGGAAAACGCGCAGTGAACGCAACAGCTGGAACGCAGAGCAAATACGCCAGGCCATGGTGTCACGCGCCAGTATGCGATTAAACGCAAACTTACCGATGATTAATGTAATGGTAGCGCTGTGTCCACTATTAGGGTTGCTTGGCACAGTAACAGGGATGATAGAAGTTTTTGATGTAATGGCCATTACAGGTACAGGCAGCGCACGCTCTATGGCATCGGGTGTATCAAAAGCAACCATACCGACAATGGCAGGAATGGTCGGTGCGTTATCAGGGGTGTTTGCCTCAACCTATTTACAGCGTAAAGCAAAGCGTGAAGTTGAATTGTTGCAAGACACAATGGTGTTAGACCACTAAATAATTATTGAAAAGCGGTGTACATAATCACCGCTTGTTCTAGGAGAAGTAAAATGAGAGCCCCATTAGGTAATTTATTCCAAGAAGATGAAGCAGAAGAAATAAACATGACTCCTATGCTGGATGTTGTATTTATTATGCTTATTTTCTTTATTGTTACAGCCTCGTTTGTAAAAGAAGCCGGTATTGATGTAAACCGCCCAGAAGCAGCAACGGCTGTTAAAAAAGAGCGGGCTAACATATTAGTAGCTATTTCAGATCAAGGCGAAATTTGGATCAATAAACGTCAAATAGATGTACGTGCTGTACAAGCCAACATTGAACGTTTAAAAGCTGAAAATCCACAAGGCAGTGTGGTTATTCAGGCCGATAAAAAAGCCACTACAGAAACCTTGATAAAAGTGATGGATGCCTCGCGTGCAGCGGGTGTATTTGATGTTTCAATAGCGGCTCAAGAAGGGTAACGAGTGATGCGTTATGTACTTGCGTTAATTATAGCGGGTGTGGTGACCTTTATGCTGTTTTTAGGTATGCAGGCATTGATCACCGGCGGAGAAGGCGCCATGACGGAGCCTGCAAAAGGGAATGTGTTGGATTTTGTCCGTTTGAAAAAAGAAGAAACGGTGCAAAAAAAGGAGCGCAAACCACAAAAGCCACCAACACCTAAAGAACCACCTCCGCCAATGGAATCGCCACAAATGCAAAGTAGCGATAACAACGCTGCTAGCAACAACTTTGATTTTGCTGCCAATGTCGATGCTGATGTAAATCTAGCGGGTGGATTAGCGTTAGAAACCAGTGATGGTGAGTATTTACCCATAGTAAAAGTGGCACCGGTATACCCAAGGCGTGCGTTATCGCGTGGTATTGAAGGGTATGTCATTGTTGAGTTTACAGTGACCAAGCAAGGCACAGTGAAAGAGCCACAAGTTATTAAAGCCGAGCCAGAGTCACTGTTTGACAGAGCAGCGATGGATGCGGCCCTTAAGTTTAAATATAAACCGCGCGTTGTTAATGGCGAAGCCGTTGAAGTAGCCGGCGTGCAAAATAAAATTTCTTTCCAAATTAATGGTTAATTCTGTTAAGTAAGTAAAGAGTGAACGTGAGGCAATTATGAAATTAAAACTAACAACCAAGCTATTAAAGCTTAGCATGTTGTGCACTGTTGCAATCAGTGCCAGCGTTGTTACACCAAGTGCATTGAATGTACTTCCGGGTGTAAATTTGGCGACAGTACAGGCCGCTGAACAACAAAAAACAACACGAGTGCCCGCACTTCGTGAAAAGGTATACAGCCAATTAGCACGCGCCCAAAAACTTGCGGATGATGGCGACAGTAAAGCGGGTTTAGACGCGCTTGACAGCATACAAGCGCGCTCATCAAGTATGAATTCGTATGAAATTGCGATGATGCATAACTTTTATGGGTTTATTTATTACAATGAAAACGACCTTGTAAAAGCGATTGCCTCATTTGAAAAAGTGATTGCAGAAGATGGCATTCCAGAAACATTGCGTTTGAGCACGACATTCAGTTTAGCGCAGCTTGCAATGGCTAACAGCGACTACAAAAAGGTGATTGCATTTTTAGACAAATGGGATGCCATTAATACAAAGCCTAAAACTGATGCGTATTATTTATTAAGAGCGCAAACCTACTATCAATTAAAAGACTATGAGCAAGGCCTAAGTTACATTACCCAAGCCATTAACTTAAGTGATAGCGATGGCAAAGTACCAAAAGAAAACTGGCTGGTACTGCAACGTGCTATGTATTACTCACTTAACCAAACCGATAAAGTAGTGAGCGTACTTGAGCGTATGGTAAAGCTTTACAATAAACCTGAGTACTGGGTGCAATTAGCCGGTATGTATGGTGAAACTGGGCAAGAAAAACAGCAGCTTAGTATTTTAGAAGCAGCTTACCAGCAAGGATTTTTAACCTCTAAATCTGACCTAAGACAGCTTGCGCAGGTATATTTATATAATCAGCTTGCCTACAAAGCCGCCAGTGTAATGAGTAAAGCAATAGAGCAGGGCATTGCTGAACCTACGGCTAAAAATTATGCCTTTGTAGCCGAGGCCATGGTACAAGCTAAAGAAGATGCTAAGTCGATTAGTTACTTTACCAAAGCTGCAGAGCGTTCGGAGCATGGTAAATACGACCAGCGCTTAGCTGAAGTGTATGTAAACACAGAGCAGTATGACGAAGCTGCTGATGCAGCACGAATGGCGCTGGATAAAGGCGGCCTTGATTTCGAATCAAATGCGTTTGTTGCTTTAGGAATGGCGCAATACAATTTACAAAATTTTGATGCGTCTATCCTGGCGTTTGAACAAGCCGAAAAGCACAAAAAGTCACAACGTTTAGCCCAGCAATGGATCAAATATGTAAAACGCGAAAAAGTGCATGCGCAAACATTAAAAACAGCACTACTTTAATTTTTATAGTGCGATTATTAGTTCTTAATTGACGCACTAAAAACCATTTCATAATTGCACTACTCAAACCACATTAACATTAAGTTTGTGTGGTTTTTTTGCGTGCACTTTTAAAGCAACCTATTGATTTTTAGTTAATTAACATTGTCATTTTATGTTTATTAAAGTGTAACTTCATTGTCATAACACTCCCGTATTGTACTTCGTATTCGATAACTCAAGTGACCTTAATGCATGAGTATCGTGCCTTAAAGTGACTTAAGTTATTACTTAATGCGCTAACACAATAATTAAATACTTTTACGGAGTGAACAATGAAATTATCTGGCTTATTCAAAATCAGCTTAGTGGCTACAGCAATAACACTTGCTGGTTGTGGCGGTGGAGATATTAACGTTACACCTACGACAGTTGATAACAGTGTAGACAATTCAGTGACTAACCCAGGTGGTGATAATGGTGGCGATACTGTAAGTTGCGCCACATACACATTAGATGGAGCTACATTTACAGGTGAAGCAGAAGGCGTAAACTGCTTATACAGCCAAGCATTTGCAAGTAATGCAAAAGAAATTACTAGCTCTTTTGTTATCCCTGCGCTAGACGATGGCGGTGCCCATGTATTTGAAGGTGCTTTATTTATAGGTGACGATGTAGACACATCTACAGGCGCTACTATTGATGTTAATGGCCCAACATTGTCTATTGAAGCAGGCGCTACCATTGCGTTTACCAAGCCAGAGAGTTTTATTCGTATTGCTCGCGGTGCAAATATTGAAGCAATTGGTGAAGTAGATAAGCCAATTATTTTCACAAGCATTAAAGAAGTTGATGGTGATGATTCAACAACCGCTCAAATTGGGGATTGGGGTGGCGTTCAGGTAAATGGACGTGGTCATTCTATTCGTTGTACAGCGACAGCTGCGGCACAAGACATGTGTAATCACTCAGCTGAAGGTATTGTATCTTATTACGGTGGTAATGACCCGCAAGATAGTAGCGGTATATTAAAGCATATTGTTATTAAGTATGCAGGATTTGGCGTTGAAGGTGATGAGCTAAATGGTTTAACACTAAATGCTGTTGGCTCAGGCACAACAATTGATTATGTTCATGTACATAATGGTTTTGATGATGGTATAGAGCTCTTTGGTGGTAGCGTTAATCTTAAACATATTGTTGTTACTGATACTGGTGATGACGGTATTGACTGGGATGAGGGTTGGAAAGGTTACGGACAGTACATTCTTGTACGTTCAAATGAATATGGAAATCATGGATTTGAAACAGATGGCGCAAAAGTTGATCCACTATCTGCAGACGCACAAGATTTAGTAACGACTGTATCTAACCCAACTATTGCTAATGCAACCGTTGTTACTACTGGTGATCAAGGTGCTGAAGGGCGTCGTACTGGTGCCGGTATGGAAATGAAAGAATGGGGTAAAGCGCAATTAGCTAACATGTTGTTTGTAAACTCATCATCTGTAGATGGTGCTGGCTGTTTTGATTTATATAATGAAAAAGATAAATCAGGAGATGCTGGTGTGCATGCCAATGCAAACAACGGTGATATCGCATTTATGAGTTCTATATTTGCGTGTGGTAAGAATTTTGAAGACGTAAATACTCCTTTAACCGGTGCGTTAGCAAGCTTTGATATCAATACCTGGTTTACTGGTGGCGAAAATAACCAGCTGATTGGTTTTGCTGATTTTTCAAATGTGCTTGGTGCGGATGGTGTTTCAACTGCAGCAACTATTACAGACTCACAAGGTACTGCGGTAGCTACAACAGCGAAAGACATGAGTGAAGTTGACTCTTTCTTCACTAACGCAGGCTACATTGGTGCACTTAAAGAAGGTGAATCAAGTGAATGGGCTGATTTTGTAGCTGCATCTTTACAACGCGCTAGTAATTAATCTAGACCGGCTCTAATTATAAGGCGCTCTGGCGCCTTTTTTAAGGGAATTTTAGGTTTAGAGGATATAAATATGAAACATCAAAAGCAGTTTAAAACTAATCTAATAACGTTATCTCTGCTCTCCCTTTTTTCTTCATTTAATTCTTTCGCTGAACAGGCACAAGAAATAATCAATGAAGAAGCGATAGAAGAAGTTGTTGCAACAGGTACACGCCTCAAAGGCAGTGCTAGTGCCGTAATTGATGAACGTAAAAATCAGGCATTTGTTGCTGATATAATGGGTTCAGAGCAAATATCTAGAACGGGTGATAGCGATGCAGCTTCAGCACTTCGCCGTGTTACAGGCTTATCTTTAGTTAACGATAAGTTTATTTATGTACGCGGTTTAGGTGAGCGTTACTCAAGCGTGCGTTTAAATGGCGCGGTTGTTCCAAGCCCAGATCTGACTCGAAATGTAATTCCACTTGATATTTTCCCATCAAGTATTATTGAATCTTTAGCTGTTCAAAAAGCCTATTCACCTAATATGCCTGCGGCTTTTGGTGGTGGTGACGTTAATATCAGAACGAAAAGCATTCCAAGCGATACTTTATTTAAAGTTGAGATTGGTGCTAGCTATAAAGATACAAACGATGAAGGCTATACATACAATGGCGGCAGCGATGACTGGTTAGGTAAAGACGATGGTACACGTGCCTTACCAGGAGCCGTTAAAACGGCGCTAAATACCTATATTAATGGCTTGTCTGATATCTCATACAGAAATATAAGAGATGTTGAGTCAAGACGTCAGGGGGCTGATATTGGTCAAGCAGCTGCAATAGACTTAAATAAAAGTTTATCAAAAGCACTACCAAGAGATTTTGGCTTAGAAAAAGAAAGCTTAAACCCTGATGCAGGCATTAAAGCTGTTTATGGCGACCGATTTGATAACTTATTTGGTTTAGATGGCTCTTTTGGCTTCTTAGCATCAGTTGCTTATGAAAATGAATGGTCTAATGCAGAGAAGTTTAGCGCAGTACTTTCTTCTGTTGACGCATCTGAATCTGAATGTTCAAAAGATGACTTTACTTGTTACTCTGCCACAGAGAAAGAAGTATCAACAAAGCATAATATAAAATTAAATAGCTCTCTAAATTTAGGTTATAAAATTGGCGGCCATGATTTAACAGCCACCTATATGATGCTACGAGATACTGAAGATGAAGCTTCTGTTGCGCTTTACCAAGAGCCTTCAAAGTCATTAAGCATTGATGCTGGGCAATTACAGCGAAGCCACTTAACCTCTTTTGAGGAACGGGAACTTGAAATACTTCAACTTCGTGGAATGCACAATTTAGAGTGGAGTTTTCTTGAAGGTGTGGGTGTAGATTGGCAATACACTGATTCAACAGCGACGACGAGTATACCTGGCGAGCTTGAAGTAACGGTGCGTGATGAGTACGCCGATGGCGAATATCAACGTACTTTTTATAATGGCAGCTTAGGTGGTAATCCTTATTTGTATCGATTTGTTGAGCTAGAAGACGATGTAGAAAACTGGGGCGTTAATGTTAACAAAGTTTTTTACTTTGAGAACGCCGAAGTTGAAATCGCGGGTGGCGGCTATTTTGTTGAAAAAACGCGTGATTACCGCACAGACTTTTTTAACTATCGTTTTAGCCAAACACAGTCTTTAGATTTAGCACAAAGTGAAGAAGAAGCGCTGTCAATTGGTAGTTTCTTTGCTAATGATGCTGTTATCGATTCAACGGATGTAGAGTTATTGTTTCAAGAACCTACAGCCGATGATTACCTAGCAGCGCAAATGATTGATGCTTATTACGGCTCTTTTGATATCACTTTTGCTCAAGATTGGCGTTTAAGTGGTGGTGTGCGTTACGAGGACTTCCGCCAAGTTGCCCTTGCTTTTTCTCGCTCAGCATTCGATCCTGCTTTATTGGCAGATAAATTAAGTGCAGATGCGATAAAACAAGCAAGTGTGATGGAAGATGAGTATTTTACTTCATTATCTATGACATATAGTCAGCAGTCGTACCAGGTTCGTTTTGGTTATGGCAGCACGGTTGTTCGTCCTGACTTGCGTGAGTTAAGTCCTGTTCAATTCCAAGATCCGTTGACCGGTTATCGAACGCTTGGTAATCCATTCTTAGAATCTAGTTACCTAGATAACTTTGATGCACGTATCGAATTTTATATGGACAATGGTGATAACTACTCAGTTGGCGCATTCTATAAAGACATAGATAACCCAATCGAAGCATTATTAACCGAAAGTGACGGCCGTTTTACTCTGCAGTTTGACAATGCAGATACAGCCTATGTTTACGGTATAGAAGCAGAATGGTTAACTGAGTTGCATAGTGATTTATTAGGAGGTGCTTTTTTTACTTCTGGTAATTTAACGGTCAGTGATTCAGAAGTTGAAATTGCACAAGAACAGCGCGCCGACCTTACAAATCTAAAGCGACGTATGACTGGCCACTCAAAGTATGTTGCCAATTTGCAATTGAATTACGATTCGCATGA